>JBBIQE010000065.1:0-18895 GCA_037442485.1 Methylomirabilis sp. (SeqCode) | reverse complement strand
GCGCACCGGGTGCAGGGATGCGGCGCTGCGGGGCCGGTCACTCTTTGGATGAGGCCTCGGTCCGGGAGGGTTCGGCCGCGCCCAGGGTGGGGGGAGGAATCGGGTGCAGTGCGGGGGCCAGGCGCTTGAGCAGGACGGGAAGACCGAACGAGGCGGCAAAGAGGCTCAGCGGCACGAGAAACCGCGGGGTCAGCAGATCGGCTGGCGAACCCAGGCTGGTCAGCTCGTCCAGGAAAGAGGTGAAGAGGAGCAGGCCAGGGATCATGCCGAGGGCCGACCCGAGGAGGTAATCCCAAAACCGCATCCGCGTCAGGCCGGCCGCGTAGTTCAGCGGGGCGAAGGGGACGTAGGCCAGGCGGAGATAGGCAATCAAGATGCATCCGTGCTGCTCGGCCTTGGCATCCAGCCGCTGCAGCTTTCCCCTCAGCATGCGCGCCGCGAAGTCCCGTCCCAGGTAGCGGCTGACGAGAAAGGACAACGCGGCGCCGCCGGTGGCCCCGACCAGGTTGTAGATCGTCCCCAGGACCTTGCCGAACACCACGGCTCCGATCAGGACGAAGACGGTCGCAGGGATGAGCAGCGTCGTGCCCAGGGCGAAGACGATCACATGGACGACCGGAGCCAGCACGCCGAACCGGCTCACCAGGGCCTGGATGCCCTGTTTGGACACCTGCACGGCCGCCCCGGTGTGGCGAAGGACGATGACCGCCAGGAGCAGGAAGAGGGCCAGGATCGCGGCCTTGGTGGCGGCGAGAAAGGCGCCGGCCGACGCGGTGGCATCCGTGCCGGCCGGTCCGGCAGCCTCTTCTTCGTAAAGGTCGCTCATGCGCGGCGTCTTGGCCCGGGCTTCCCTCACAGGATCTCGATGGCCCTCTCCGGGATGACCTCGCCGATCTCCCAGACGGGCTCGCCCTTCGCCGCCAGCCGGTCTCGAACGTCCTGTGCCTCCTCCGCCGGGACAGAGAAGAGGAGGCCACCCGAGGTCTCCGAGTCGAAGAGCAGTCCCACGACCTCCGGTCGGATCCTCGGGGCGACCCGCAGCGCCAGCTTCCCGTCCCGGGCCAGGCCCTCGACGTATGTCCGGTTGCGACCCATCCCACCCGCAAAATTCCCGGACGCGGCATAGTCCATGGCTCCAGGCAAGAGGGGCACGGCCTCGGCGTGGAAGCGAATCCCGCAGTCGCCGGCCAGGACCATCTCCGCGCCGTGGCCCAGCAGGCCGAAACCGGTCACGTCGGTGCAGCCCCGGATGCCCATCTCGGACAGGACCTCGGCCGCGCCACGGTTCAGACGGGTCATGCTCTGGATGGCCGCCTCCAGGTGGCGCGCCTCGGCCCGGGCGGCCTTCCCGGCGGTGGTGATGACGCCGGTGCCGAGGGGCTTGCTGAGGAAGAGGCGGTCCCCCGCCCGGAGTCCTCCTTTGATCGTCACCCGCTCAGGCTGAATGAGGCCGGTCACGCACAGGCCGTACTTCGGCTCCTTGTCCACCACGGTGTGGCCACCGGCGATGACGCCGCCGGCCTCCGCCACTTTATCCGCCCCACCCTGGAAGATGCGGCGCATGGCGTCCCGCGGGAACTCCCGGGGGAAGCCGGCCACGTTCAGGGCCAGGAGGACCCGCCCGCCCATGGCGTACACGTCGCTCATCGAGTTGGCGGCCGCGATCGCCCCGTAGATGTACGGGTCGTCCACGATGGGCGGGAAGAAATCCACCGTCTGGATGATGGCCTGCCGGTCGTTCAGCCGGTAGACCGCAGCGTCGTCCCCCTCGGCCAGGCCGACCAGGAGATCGGGATGGGCCTGCTTGGCCAGGTGATCCAGCACGTCGTGCAGGTCCGCCGGACCCATCTTGGACGCTCACCCGGCGCAGGCGGCGTATTCGGTCAAGCGGATCTCCTTGCCCGAGGGGGCGGCGAGATCCTCCTGCGTGCTCATGCTGTACCTCCGTCGCTTCCGCCTCCGCGGGCTCCTTCCCGCGCGAGGGACCCCGGATTCAGATGCGCGGTCTCTTGCCTTGGATGCACCGGTCCGCTCCGACCGGCACCTCGGAGGTCCCGGCGATGGCCATGGGCCACGGATACCACAGTAGAGGCGATGAGACAAATAGATTTTGTCAATCCCCGCCGGTCCGCAACCCGGCCGGGGTCGGCGGCCCCGACCTGGCGGCGAAGCGCGGGGCTAGCGGGCGGGGAGCTGCAGGCTGAGGGCGAGGGGGGCCTCGGCGCTGCGCCGGCTCACCTGGAGGGACACGGAGGTGCCCGCGCGGGGCATGGCCCGGTCGAAGTCCTCCAGGCTGCCGATCGGCTGCCCGTTCACCTGGAGGATCACGTCCTGCGGGCGGAGGCCCGCCCGCCAGGCGGCCGAGTCGCCGTCCACGAAGGCCACGACGATCCGCCCCGGCGGCTCCGCAGGGGCCTGGCGCGCCTCGCGCTCCTCGCCGGGCCGGACGAAGAAGCCGAACCGCTCGCCGGCGAGCTGGGCGCGCGCCTCCAGCGGCATGGCCCCGATGGTGACGGGCACCGTGATGCGCGAGGCCTCCCGCAGGACCGTCAGGGTCACGCGCGTGTGGATGGGCACGGCCCGGATGGTGCGCTGGAGCTGGCGGACATCCCAGATGGGCTGGCGGTTCACGCGGACGATGACGTCCCCGCGCCTCAGGGGCGAGGCCTCGGCCGGACCGCCTTTCAGGACGTCCACCACCACCACGCCCGTTCCCGCCTCGGGACCGAAGGTGCCGGCCAGGCGGTCCGCCAGATCTTCGCTCACGTCCGAGATGGAGATGCCCAGCCAGCCGAGATCGGGCGGTGCCTGCGCCGCCGCCGGGCCCGGGAGCGCCAGCCACGCGGCGAGGAGGAGTATCAGGGCCAGAGCAGCCCGTGCTGCCGGGGTCGGATGCCGTCTCACTGTTTCACCAGCTCCTTGACCTCGACGTCCACGCCGCAGATCTCGCAGAAGATGTAGTCCCCGCGGATCCGGGAGACCTCGAAGGCCATCTGAAAACAGTAGGGACAGAAGCGCAGTTCGCCACCGTCCGGCCTTTCCTCCTCCTCGGGCATGCCGCCGCCTCCTCGGGCGCGTCGAGAGACGAATGCAGCTTAGCCCACGCATCCGGGAACGTCAAGCCGGAGGCCGGCGTCCGGATCGTGTCCCAGGCCTCCGGAGGTCACGGCCGGAAGCGGCCGGCTCGCCCAGGCGGTCCCCCTCCCATCACAGGCCTTTGTCCGGCAAAGCGGGACAGGGCTCCTGCCGGCCTCGTTCAGCATTGACAGGCATTTCGGGCCTGTGTTATCGTGGCTCCGGCTCCCGGGTGAGCTGCGCGAGGGAGGTTCTCGGGGCAGGGTTGGCGTGACGGCATGGCCCTGCTTTTTTTGTTCACGGGTAGGCGAAGGCGGATGCTTCGGGGCTGGCGGGGTCGGGCGCACGCGCCGCCGCTCGCGTTCCTCGTGCTCCTGCTTCAGGTGGAGACGGCGGCGGCCGGGGCCCTGGAACGGGCCATGCTGGGCAAGTCCCAGGTGGTGGATCTCACCACGGTCCAGGGCGAGGGGCCGCCTCCGGCAGGGACTCCAGAGCATGTCCGGCCCGAGGCCCTGGGAGGGGGCGAGCGGAGCAGCGTCGCCCCGCGCGGGGCCCCGGCCGGCGACCTGGTTACGCGGCTGTACCTGCCCGCGAGCCTGGTCACGGGCAAGCCCACCGTGGCCCAGTTTCCCGCCCGCGAGCTGCTGGCCCTCGCGGTGGTGGTGGACATTGCGGACCGCGTCGCCGGCGCGGCCGACTACCGCCTGACGGTAGAGGACCTCCAGGCCTGGGAGCACCGTCACGGCCGCATCCCCAAGGGGAGCGCGGTGCTGCTGCACACCGGCTGGGCCCGCCGGTGGAGCGATCCGGCCCGCTACCTGAACCTGGATGCCCAGGGGGTGCCGCGGGTTCCCGGCCTCTCCCCGGGGGCCGTCGCGTTTCTGGTGGGCGAACGGGACATCCGCGGGGTGGGGGTGGATGCCTGGATCCCCGAGGCGGCGCCGGGCGTTCCCGAGGGCGAGGATGGGACACGCGCGCTCCTCAGCGCGGGAAAGTGGGAGCTGGTGAACCTGACCAACCTGGACCGGCTCCCGGCCAAGGGGGCCAAGCTGGTCGTCGCCCCGCTCCGGCTGGATGCCGGCGCGGCGCCGGCGCGGGTGATCGCCATTCTGCCGTGAGGCGTGAGCCCCCGCGTTTCCCGGCGGGGCGTCCAAGGTGCTCCCGTGCGAGATCCCCTCCGTCGCATCGGCCGCGTCCCCACCGCCATCCTGTCGGATGCCCTGGGCCGCCTGGGAACCATGGCGTCGGCGATCAAGCCGATGGTCCCGGGGCTGCGGCTGACCGGGATCGCCCACACGGTCCGCTGCTTCCCGGGAGACTACCTCACCCTCCTCAAGGCGCTGGCCGAGGCCCGGGAGGGCGAGGTCCTGGTGGTGGACGGCGGCGGCATGCTGGAGGCCGCGCTCCTGGGCAAGCTCATGGTCATGGAGGCGCGGCGGAAGGGTCTTCACGGCTTCGTCATTGACGGGGCGGTTCGGGACGTGCGGGACCTGGAGGAGGTGGGCGTGCCGGTCTTCGCCCGGGCGGCCACCCCCCGCGTGGGCACGGCCGAGCACCTGCAGGAGACCCAGGTGCCCATCATCTGCGGCGGCGCGCCGGTGCAGCCCGGGGACATCGTCCACGGGGACGAGGACGGGGTGGTGGTCTTCTCGCCCCAGAAGCTGCGCGCCGTGGCCGCCCGCTCGCGGGAGATCCTGCGCCACGAGGCCGAGGTGGTCCGCAAGCTCAAGCGCGGCCGCCCCCTGGCCGAACTCACCAAGCTCTTTGACCGCCTGATCGAACTGCGAAAGCGAGGCTGAGACCATGTCCGGTCCCCTCACCGGCGTCCGCGTCCTGGATCTCTCCCGGGTCCTGGCCGGCCCGTACACCACCATGCTGCTGGCCGATCTCGGCGCCGAGGTCGTGAAGGTGGAGGAGCCGGGCGTCGGGGATGAATCCCGGCGCATCGGGCCCTTCCAGAACGGGGTGAGCACCTACTTCGCCAGCATCAACCGGGGGAAGAAAGGGCTCACGCTGAACCTGAAGGCCGAGGCGGGGAAACGGCTCTTCCTGGAGCTGGCGAGACAGGCGGACATCCTGGTGGAGAACTATCGCCCGGGGGTCATGCAGCGCCTGGGGCTCGGCTATCCGACGCTCCGCGCCGCCAATCCCCGGCTGGTGTACGCCGCCTGTTCCGGCTTCGGCCACAGCGGGCCCTACTCGCCCCGCGGTGCCTACGACATGATCGTCCAGGGCATGGGCGGGGTGATGAGCATCACGGGAGAGCCGGGGCGGTCCCCCGTCCGGGTCGGGACCTCCATCGGCGACATCGCCGCCGCCCTCTTCACGGCCGTGGGGATCCTGGCCGCCCTCACCCATGCCCGGGCCACGGGAGAAGGGCAGTTCGTGGACGTGGCCATGCTGGACTGCCAGGTGGCCATCCTGGAAAACGCCATCATGCGCTACCTGGTCACCGGCGAGGTCCCGGGCCCCCTCGGCGCCCGGCACCCTTCCATCGCCCCCTTCGAGGCCTTCCAGGCCGCAGATGGGCATGTGATCCTGGCCGTGGGCACCAAGATCTGGCCCCGCTTCTGCCAGGCCATCGGTCGCCCCGACCTCATCCAGCACCCGCACTTTTCGACCAACGCCCTGCGGGCCGAGCACGTGGAGGAGCTGTACGCGATCCTGGCCCCCATCCTTCGGCAGAAGCGGGTCGAGACCTGGGTGAAGGAGATGGAGGCCATCGGGGTGCCCTGCGGGCCGGTGAACACCGTGGACAAGGTGGTGCAGGATCCGCAGGTCCAGGCGCGCGAGATGGTGGTGGCCGTGGAGGATCCCGAGGCCGGCAGGATCAGCATGGCCGGGGTGCCCATCAAGCTCTCGGCGACCCCGGGGCGGGTGCAGGGGCGAGCCCCCCGTCTCGGGGAGCACACCGAGGAGATCCTCGCCGGGTGGCTGCACCTCGCGCCGGAGACAGTGGCGCGCCTCCGGGCGGAAGGAGTGGTCTAGGATGAACAGCCTGGCTGCGGCGGCCCTGGTGGTCCTGGCGGTGGTGAGCCTCCTCTGGACCGTGCTGCTGATCCCGTTCCTGCTGGAGGTCCGCCGGGCGGCCTGGCGCCTGGAGGAGTTCATCCGCACGCTCGAGCTGGACCTGCGGCCCGTCCTGCACGAGGCGCGGGAGGGCCTGCGGGCCGTGACCAAGGCGTCGCAAGAGGTGGCGGAGGGGACGGCGCGCCTCCGGGGTGCCATGGCCGCCGTGGAGGAGGCCGGCGAAAATCTCCGCGCCACCACCGGCGCCATCCGCGCCGTGTTCGGGTCGCGGCTCATCCCCATCGCCGGCGTGCTGGCGGGGGTGCGGGCCGGCGCCAAGTTCCTGTGGAAGCAGTACACACGAAGGAGGAAAGCGTCATGAGCGAGGAGCGCGGGTACTCCGCGGCGAGTGTCGCCCTGGGCTTCATCCTGGGAGGCGTCATGGGGGCCAGCCTGGCCCTGCTGTTCGCGCCCGAGTCGGGCCGCCGGACGCGGGAGCGGTTGCGGGATCTGGCCGCCGACGTCCGGGACAAGACGATTGACGTCTCCGAGGAGTTGCGGGACAAGGCCGAGGAGGCCGTGGAGCGCGGCCGCGAGGTCTTCGAGGAGAAGAAGTCCATCCTGTCGGCGGCCGTGCAAGCCGGCAAGGAGGCCATGCAGCGCGAGCGCGAGCGCCTGTCCTCCCGGTGAGCAGAGACCAGAGATCGAAGGTCGGAGGTCAGCCCCTGGCCGGAAGTCGTCTCCAGCGGTGGGAGGTCGGCGCCGATCTCTGCCCGCTGTCTCCCCAAAGGGGAAAGGGTCCGTGAAGACCATCGTGCTGGAAGAGCCAGGGCGGTTTCAGATGGTGGATCGCCCGGCACCCGCGGCGCCGGGTGCCGGCGAGGTGCTGGTGCGCGTGCACCGGGTGGGCGTGTGCGGCAGCGACCTGCACGCCTTCCGGGGGAAGCAGCCCTTCTTCACCTACCCCCGCGTGGTGGGCCACGAGCTGGGGGTCGAGGTCGTGGCCCTGGGCAAGGACGTGTCCGGCCTGGCCGTGGGGGACCGCTGCGCGGTGGAGCCGTATCTCAACTGCGGCCGCTGCATCGCCTGCCGCCGGGGGAAGACCAACTGCTGCGTGAGCCTCCAGGTCCTGGGGGTGCATACGGACGGCGGGATGCGGGAGCTGTTGACCGTGCCGGCGGGGAAGCTCCACCGGTCGGCCACGCTCTCGGTGGACCAGCTCGCCCTGGTCGAGATGCTGACCATCGGGGCGCACGCGGTCCGGCGGGCGCACCTGGAGCCGGGGGAGCAGGTCCTGGTCATCGGGGCCGGTCCCATCGGGCTCTCGGCCATCCGGTTCGCGCAGCTGGTCGGGGCGAACGTCACGGTGCTCGAGATCAGCCAACGGCGGCGCGAGTTCTGCCGCCGGCACCTCGCCGTGGCCGCCTGCCTGGACGGGCACACGGATCCGGCCGAGGAGCTGCAGGCGCTGCTCCAGGGGGATTTGCCCACCACCGTGTTCGAGGCCACCGGCAACCCCGCCTCCATGATGCGCTCGCTCCAGTACGTCGCCAACGGGGGGAAGCTCACGTTCGTGTCCCTGGTGCAGGGCGACCTCACCTTCCGCGACCAGGAGATGCACCGGCGGGAGCTGACGCTCCTCCGCAGCCGGAACGCCACCGGGGCGGATTTCGCCTGGGCCATCCGGATGGTCGAGGAGGGCCGGATCGACCTCGCCCCCTGGATCACGCACCGGGCGCCGGCCGACGCCATGATCGCGGCCTTCCCCGGGTGGCTGGACCCCGAGCGGGGGGTCATCAAAGCCGTGGTCGAGTTCTGAGCGTTCCAGCCTGGGCGCGCTGCCCGGTCGGCAGCGCCTGTCCGCCTGCCTGGTCATTCCAATGAGGATCCGCCCCGGCCGCAGGGGCGTTCCCTTTCCAGCCGTGCCTCTCCTGGGTGCGGCTGCCGCCGCATCGCATCCGCTCCCGCCTGGAAGCGACCTGAAGCCCCTCGGAATCCGGCGAGGTCGGGATGGAGGGAGCAACAACGGGATCGGGGAGCAACTTGACAGATTCACTCGCAAATGATAGGTTGCGCGCGCCTTTCATGGCCCTTCGGGGTTGGTCCCCGGGGAGATCCGACCCCTGGCCGGCCCAACGGAGGAATGGAGGAGGGCAAGGACGTTCGAGGTCACGGTCTGCGCAGAAGAGGAGGGGGGGCGATGATGCAGAAGAAGCAGCGGCTCATTTCCAGACGGGATGTCATCAAGGCTGGGGCGCTGGCGGCCGGGGTGGGCCCGGCGATCATCATTCCTGGGCGGGCCAGGGCGGCCAGGAAGACGCTCAAGATCCTCCAGTGGGTCCACTTCGTGCCGGCATACGACGAGTGGTTTAACAAGAAGTATGTCAAGGAGTGGGGCGAGAAAAACGACACCGAGGTCACCGTGGACAACATCGGCATCGCCGGGATCAGCGCCCGGGCTGCGGGTGAGGTCTCTGCCCAGAAGGGGCACGACCTGTTCCTGTTCAACTGGCCGCCGCCCACCTACGAGGAGCAGGTGGTGGACATGAAGGACGTGTACGAGGAGGTCCAGCGCAAGCATGGGAAGCCGATCGACCTGGCCCTCAAGAGCACCTACAACCCCAAGACCAAGAAGTACTTCGGATTTTCTCCGTCCTTCACACCGGACCCCGTCAACTACCGGCAGGACCTTTTCTCGGCTGTGGGGATGCCCAGCGGCCCCGCCTCGTGGGAGGACGTCCGGGTCGGCGGGAAGAAGATCAAGCAACAGTTCGGCAGCCCGGTGGGCATCGGCCTGGCCCAGGAGATTGACACGGGCATGGCGATGCGCACCATCATGTACTCCTTCGGGGCTAGCGAGCAGGATGCCAACGGCAACCTCATCCTGAACTCCAAGCAGACGCTGGAGGCGGTGAAGTTCGTCAAGGCCCTGTACCAGGAGACCATGACCCCGGAGGTCTTCAGTTGGGATGCCTCGTCCAACAACCGGGCCATGATTGCCGGGCAGATCTCCGTGGCCCTCAACGCCATCTCCATCACGCGCACGGCCGAAAAAGAAAATCCGGACATGTCGAAGAAGATCCAGCTCACCAAGGCCCTGAAGGGTCCGGTCCGGGCCATCGGGCTGGAGCACGTGATGGACGTGTACGTCATCTGGAAATTCGCCGAAAACATCGAGGGGGCCAAGAAGTTCCTGGTTGACTACACCGCGAATTTCCGGCAGGCATTCCTGGCCGGGGAGTTCTACGACTTCCCCTGCTTCCCGAGGACGGTTCCCGATCTGAAGAGCCTGATCGCCAAGGACCCCAAGGCCCATCCGCCTGACAAGTACAAGGTGCTGGAGGACGTCCTGGAGTGGGCGACCAACGTGGGCTACCCGGGCTATTCGAATGCGGCCATTGACGAGATCTTCAACACCTGGGTGCTCAACGTGATGTTCGCCAAGGCAGCCTCCGGCGCGGCCACCCCCGAGGATGCCGTCAAGGAGGCAGATGCCGCCTGCAAGCGGATCTTCGCCAAGTGGAAGGCCAAGGGGCTGGTGTAGGCCGATCAGCGGTTGGCCTGGCTCGAGTCCGGCGCGTCCAATCGTCGTGGAACTGGTGGCAGAGGGAGGCCCCGATCCCCGGGGCCTCCCTCAGTGTTGGCCCCCAATCCGATTCTTCGGAGAAGGGATCGGAGCCTCTCATCTTTGGCGACCCTGGTGCCTGTGCGTGTCCGCACGCAGACAGGCGTCACGGTGGTTCAAGATTCCAGGATGGATGGCATATGGCGACCGTGGAGACCCGAGAGATTCAGAAGAGCTTCGGAAGCATCCGGGCCGTGGACGGGGTGAACCTTTCCACGAAGGAAGGGGAATTCCTGGTCCTGCTGGGATCGTCCGGGTGCGGGAAGACCACCTTGCTGCGTATGATCGCCGGCCTGGAGAAGCCCACCTCGGGTGATGTGCTCATCGGCGGGCAGGTGGTGAATGATCTGCCTCCCCGGGCCAGGAAGATCGCCATGGTCTTCCAGAGCTACGCCCTCTACCCGCACATGACGGTGTTCAAGAACATTGCCTTTCCCCTGAAGGCCCAGGGGATGAAGTCCGAGGCCGTTCGCCAGAAGGTCGAGTGGGCGGCCGGGCTGTTCGGCATCCAGCTCCTGCTCCACCGGAAGCCCCGGCAACTGTCCGGGGGGGAGCGGCAGCGGGTGGCCCTGGCGCGGGCAGTGGTGCGGGAGCCGGCCGTCTTTCTCTTGGACGAGCCGCTCTCCAACCTGGACGCGAAGCTCCGCGCCTCCGCCCGGGACGAGCTGCAGCAGTTCCAGCGTCGGATCGGGACCACGACCATCTACGTGACCCACGACCAGGTGGAGGCCATGGGCCTGGGGGACCGTATCGCCGTCATGCAGCACGGCAAGGTGCGGCAGATCGGGACGCCTGTGGAGGTGTACGATGAGCCGGCCGATACCTTCGTGGCCGCCTTCCTGGGGTCGCCCCCCATGAACCTGATCGAGGGGAAAGACTGCCTGGTCGGGTTTCGCCCCGAGCATTTCCTTCCCAAAGAGGCCGTCCCGATCCCGGAGGCGACCCGCGTGCCGTTCCGGGTGACCCGGCTGGAATATCTCGGGGCGGATCGCCTGCTGTACGGGGTGCTGGAGCGCCCGTTTCCCGAGGCGAAGGTCATCGCCAAGCTCCCGTCCACGGTGACGGTGTCCATCTACCAGGGGGAGAGCCACGAGTTTGTCGTGAAAGAAAAAGACCTGAAGTTCTTCGACGTGGAGACGGGCCTGCGCACCGATCCTCGGCCGCTCTCGAGGCAGTTCGCCTGATGGGCGAGCGCCGGGGTTCGGACGCCATGGGACGGGGCGGTTGGCGAGTGAGTCATGGAGAATCCATGAATGGCGTATGGTGACGGGGCCGCCGGATCCGTCGGGAGGGGAGCCAGGATGGAAGCCGTCAAGGGAGAAGCCAGAGTGCTCTTGGGAGCACCGGCGACCCGTTTTTCCTATCTCCGGGACCGGGAAGAGTGGCTGGGACCGCTGATGCTCGGCCCGGCCATTCTCTACATCATCCTGGTGGTCGGCTTCCCCTTCTTCCTGGCCCTGTATTACAGCGTCAGCGACATCACCCTGGGAAGCCGGAGCCTGGGCTTCGTCGGCCTGAAGAATTTCACCAGCGTCATCCAGACCACAAAGTTCAAGACGTCGCTCCAGAACACCTTCGTCTTCGCCATCGTCTCTCAGATCCTGGTGCTGGTGCTGGGGAACGTGCTGGCCCTGGCCCTCCAGAAGGACTTCCGGGGCAAGTGGCTGGTTCGCCTCCTCATCCTGCTGCCCTGGGTGGCGCCCATCTCGCTGGGGACGATCGGCTGGCTGTGGATCGTGGACTCGATCTACAGCGTGATCAACTGGACGCTGCGGGCCCTGGGCATCTTCGGTCCCAAGACCTGGCCTATCTGGCTGGGGGTGCCGCACCTGGCCATGGGGACCGTCATCACGGTCCAGGTCTGGCGGCTGCTCCCGCTGGCCACGGTGATCATCCTGGCGGGCCTTAGCTCCATCCCCAGGGACATCCACGATGCCGCCGCCATGGACGGGGCAGGATTCTGGCGGCACTATTTTCAGGTCACCATGCCGCTCCTGCTCCCGGTCTCGATGGTGGCCCTGCTGTTCGGCCTGGTGTTCACTTTCACGGACATGACCGTGATCTACGTCCTCACCCGGGGCGGACCCTACGATACCACCCAGGTCCTGGCCAGTCTGGCCTTCTTCACGGGCGTCGCGGGAGGGGACCTGGCGGAAGGGGCTGCCATCTCCCTGTTCCTGTTCCCGCTGCTCCTGGCGGCGGCCATCGGGTTCCTACGCATCGCCCGGCGGTCGGAGGTGGTGTGACATGGCGACCCTGTATCGGATGAAGCGGTGGCTGGCGGACGGGGCCCATTTCGGGATCGTGGCTGCCTTTACCACCTTCGCTGCCTTCCCCTTCTACTGGATGCTGATCACGACCTTCAAGCGGACGACCGACCTCATGAATCGCACGCACAACCCCTTCCTCTTCCACGAACCGCCCACCCTGGAGCACGTGCGGGTGCTGTTCTACGACACCCTGTACGGGCGGTGGCTGGCGAACACCGCCCTCGTGGGGGTGCTGGTGGTGGCGATCACCCTGGTCCTGGCCGTCCCGGCGGGATACGCCCTGGCCCGGCTGACGGGCCGGTGGGGGGAGCGGCTTGGTATCGGCATTTTCCTCACGTATCTGGTGCCGCCCACATTGCTGTTCATCCCCCTGTTCCGGGTCGTCGTGGGGCTCAACCTGCAGGACACCCTCTGGTCCCTGGTGCTGGTGTACCCCTCCTTCACCGTGCCCTTCTCCACCTGGCTTCTCATGGGGTTCTTCAAGGCTATCCCCAGCGACCTGGAGGACGCGGCCATGATTGACGGCTACAGCCGCCTGGGGGCGTTCGCCAAGATCGTGATGCCCATTTCCATCGCGGGGATCCTCACGGTGGTGATCTTCTCCTTCACCCTGGTGATGCAGGAGTTCGTCTACGCCCTGACCTTCATCTCCCCCGCCTCGCAGTACACGGTGAGCGTGGGGGTGCCCACGTTCCTGGTGCACGGGGATGTGTATTTCTGGGGCTCGCTGATGGCCGGCTGCTTCATCGCCAGCGTTCCCATCGCCATCGTGTACAACTTCTTCGTGGACCGGTTCATTGCCGGGTTCACGGTGGGGGCGGTGAAGTGACCACCGTCGCAATGAAAAATACGACGCGGGACGTTGTTGACTGAGTTGAATAACCCGATGAGGATTCTCCTCGTCGAGGACGACAGGAAAGCCGCTCGCGTCCTGAAGAAGGGACTGGAGGAGGAAGGGTTCATCGTGGACGCCGTCCTCGCCGGGGACGAGGGCGAGTACCTGGCCGCCATCAACGACTACGACCTGATCGTGCTGGACTGGCTGCTCCCCGGAAGGAGGGCATCCAGGTCTGCCGGGAGCTTCGAGCCCGGGGGCTCTCCACCCCCATCCTGATGCTGACGGCCAAGGACGCCGTCAGCGACCGGATCACCGGCCTCAACACGGGCGCCGACGATTACCTCACGAAACCTTTCGCCTTCGGCGAGCTGGTTCGCCCGCATCCGGGCCCTGCTCCGTCGGGCCGAGACAACGCGCCCGACGATCCTGCAGGTGGGCGAGCTGACGCTCGATCCCGTGAGCCACCGCGTGGCGCGGGGCGGCGTCTCGGTGAACCTTACTGTCAGGGAGTACGCGATCCTGGAGTTCCTGAAGCGTCACGCCGGGGAGGTCGTGACCCGCACCCAACTCGGCGAGCACGTGTGGGAAGCGGAGCACGACACCCTGACCAACCTGGTAGATGTCCACGTGAGCCGTCTCCGAAACAAGATTGACCGGGACGCCGCCGTCCCCTTGATTCACACCGTGCGGGGACGCGGCTACCGGCTTGGCCTGGAGCCGGGGTAATCCGCGTGGGCTTCAAGGCGCGCCTGGTGCTGTGCCACGGCACCGCCGTCGCCCTGATCCTGGCCGCCGTTTCGTGGGCGACCGGGCCCTGTCCCGCATGGTCTCGGCGCAGGTGGACTCCGCGCTCCTATCCCTGGCGGAGACCGAGGCCGCCCTGGACCTGGACGATCCCGCGGATCAGATCCACCTCCGTCAGGACAGGGCAGAGTCCGGTGGGCCTTCATTCCTTCGCTTCGACAAGCTCGTCCAGATCGTGGACGCCGAGGGGCGCGTCCTGGACCGAAGCGCGAATCTCGGCGTGGCGTCCCTCCCGGCGCCGCCGGCGCTCTTGGCGCGTCTCCGGAACGGGGAGATCGTCATGGAAACCCTCCCGGAGTTCGCCGGCGAGCCGGTACGGGTGGTCTCGCTCCCCATCGAGGTTCGGGGCAGCTTCCGCTACGCGATCCAGGTTGTGACGCCGCTCCACGAATCGCTCGCCTTCCTCCAGGGCGGCCGCCGGATACTCCTCGGCGGGTCGGCGGCCATCCTGTGCGCGGTGATTCTCACCGGGGTGGTCCTCGCCCGGGGAGCCCTCCGCCCCATTGACCGGATCGTGGCCAGAGCGCGGCGCATGGGGGAATCCAATCTGCGGGAGCGTCTCCCCGATCCCGGCGCCCGGGCGAGATGGGACGGCTGGTGACCGCCCTGAACGAGATGCTGGACCGGATCGAGCGGAGCTTCGAAAGCCAACGCCGCTTCACCGCCGATGCGTCGCACGAGATGCGCTCGCCCCTCTCCCGGCTTCGGAACGAACTGGAAGTGGCCCTGCGCCGGCCGAGAGCCGCCTCGGAATACGAGCAGACGCTCCGCTCTGCCCTGGAGGAGGTCGAGCGGCTCTCCCGGCTCACCGAGGAACTTTTGACCCTGGCGCGCCTTGACGCCGGAGAAGCCACCGAAGGTCCGGAGGGCCCCGTCTCCCTGCTTCCCGTGGTGGAGGAGGAGATGATCCGGCTCAAGCCGGAGGCGGACGGACGCCGGATTGCCCTCATCCTGGAGGAGTCGCCCGGCCCTGTCGTGCGGGTCTCCCCCGAGGCCCTCCGGCTGGTCGTCTCGAACCTCCTCCACAACGCCGTGAAGTTCTCGCCCCCGAACAGCTGGGTGGCCATCCGGATCCTGTCGGAGGAAGACCAGGCCGTCCTGGCCGTCTCCGACACTGGCCCCGGGGTTCCGCCGAAGGACTTGCCGCGGCTCTTCGAACGATTCTGCGGCGCGAACGCCTCCCGCTCGCCGGACATCCCAGACGTCGGCCTGGGCCTCGCCATCGCCCGCGCCATCGTGGACGCCCACGGCGGGAAGATCGCCGTGGACAGCACGCTTGGCGCCGGTGCCACCTTCACGGTCCGCCTCCCCCTGGCGGCCTGAGCCGCCGCGATCCTGAAGAAAAATTCATTGCGCGCTTCAGGATTCCTTCAGGGGGTATCCCGTATTCTCCGCGTGTCATGGTCACCCGACGGCTCCTGCTGCTGACAGCGCTCATCCTCTGCGCCGACACTCCCGGATCGGCCTCGGGGGGCTCCGGCCGGGGGGCTTCCGCCGAGGCCCTGCAGGTCGCCCGGGAGAGCGCGGGCCGATTGAGCCTCGGCAGGCTCACGGTGAAGGAGAAGGGCACGAGGCCCCCCCGGGTGCGGGCGGAGCTCCTCTTCAACGGGGTGGTGGTGGCCAGGCTGCGGGTGAACCCCCGGACCGGTGACTTCACGGGGAAAGAGGAGCGGACCGAGGGGAGCGGCCAGGCCCTGGACCTCCCGACGCTCCGGGCTGCCGTGGAGCGCGCCCTTCGGCGCCTCGAGATCGGTGAGTGGACGTGGCCTACCGAGCATGGGCGGGCCTGGGGGGTGCCGTTGAAGTACGGGGGACGGGCGGTCGGAACGATCAAGGTCGGTGCCCAGAAAGGCCCGCTGCCGAAAAAGGACGACGATTAGCGAAAGGAGACCCGGATGGATAGCGGACACCTTCACCTCCTGTTGAACCATCTTCCGGTTACAGGTGTCCTGGTCGCTCTCGCGATATTCGGCGTCGGGCGGCTGCGCGGCAATCGCCAGTTTCAGCAGCTCGCCCTCGCGCTTGTGCTCCTCTTCGGGCTGGCCACAATCCCCGCCTACCCGACCGGCGCCTCTGCAGAAGACGTTGTCAAGCGCCTGCCTGGCGCTCCGAAGGCGCTCATTGAGGCCCACGAGGAGGCGGCCACGGCCGCGTTCGTCGTTGCCGAGCTCCTCGCCGGCTTGGGACTTTCCGGACTGGTGCGGTTCAGGAAGTCGGCAGCGATTCCCAAGTCCTTTGCCGTCGGGCTGCTCGTCTTGGCTCTCTCCGCCAGCGGGCCCCTTTCCTGGACAGGGTTCCTCGGCGGGAAGATTCGCCATCCCGAGATTCGCTCCACCTCGCAAATCGCAGAGGGCCCCGATGCCGAAATGGGGACGGGGTCGCATGGGAACGACGATTGATCGCCAGGGGCCTGAGGAGGCAGGAAGATGCGGAGAATGACGTGCTTCGTGATGGCGCTCGTCGGAATCCTGGCGATAGGTGGGCGGCCGGCCCAAGGCAACTCCCCTCGGTTCCTCATCCTCCCGGAGAAGTCCCAGGTGGGATTCGTCAGCGGGACGCAGCTCGGGGAGTTCCGGGGGGACACGAGACAGGTGGGCGGGGAGGTGGTCCTCGACCCGCAGAGAGCCGGGCTGCTCCGCCTTGCGGTTTCCGTGGACCTACGCACCCTCAAGTCGGACAACGCCGCCCGCGATCAGCACATGCACGAGAACCTCCTGGAGGTTGGGCGGTTTCCTCGGGCAGCCTTCACCGCCCGCGAGTTCCGACGCGCTCTCGGCGTCAGGAACGGGAACGGCGAAGGGACGCTGTCCGGCAACCTCACGCTGCACGGGGTGGAGCGGGCGGTCAGCCTCCCCATTCGCTTCGCCGTGAACGGGACGATGCTCCAGGGCGAGGGGACCCTGTCGGTACGGCTTACCGATTTCAATATGACGCCGCCGCGCCTGCTCGGCCTCAAGGTCCGAGACCTGGTAACGTTGGAAATCCGCCTTGTCGCTGCCAGTGAGTAGGAGATTCCCATGATCGGGAAAAGATCGCTTGTCTGCGGCGTGGTCGTGACGGCCGCTGTGCTCAGCGGTTCTGCCTATGCAAACTCGAAACTCAGGGGGTGGGTGATACGGGTGGATCCGGCGGCGCAGACGATTCAGGTGAGCGGGCAGACCATTCCGACCGCCGGGATGCGCGTGACGGGGGGAACGCTGGAGCCCGGGGCCTTTGTCTCGGTGGAAAACGGGCGGATCAAGGTGAAGGCGCCGCGTCCCCCGGCGGACGACCAGATCATCCGGTTCCCGGTGAAGGGTTCCGAGAATCCGGGCCGATCCGAGTTCAGCCATCTCCGCCACTTCAATGCGCTGGGGGAAAAGCGGTGCGAGACCTGCCACTCCCCCGAGATGGGGCTCCTGACGAGTGCGAGTTACGCCAGTCGAGTTGCCGATGCCAGGCTGGAGCCGCATGGATCGAAGTCGCTCGGGCGTTATTGCGGGACCTGCCATAACGGGACGACACGACTGAGCCAGGTGGGAACGCTCGGCGGGCGCCGGGATGCCTCGATCTTTGCCGCGGCCAAGACCGGCGACGCAACAAGCTGCCAGCGTTGCCACGCGCCGCGAGATCACGGCACCGACTTCACCGCGGCCCACGGGGACATCGCCGAAAAGGCAGGCCCGCAGCCGTGTCTCGCCTGCCATGCCCAGGCGTGGGGGAGGACCGACCGCCAGCGCCACGCCGAGTTGCTGGCGGCAGAGAGAATCCTGAAGGCCAATCCGGATGACCCGAAGGCCGCCCTGGCCGTCGGCCCCAACAACTTCTGTGTTTACTGCCACCGCACGGATGCCAAGTGGAAGCGGGCAGAGGGTTAGGAGCTGTGGGCGATAGCGCCATCGTCTCCCTGGTGGTCCGGTGAATCCAGGGGCGGCCGGCCTGGCTGTCGGGCAGCAGGGCCAGAGGCGGGTAAGATCCGCTGGGGGAAGCGCGTGTCACCCTGGCCGTCTGGAGCGTCCTCAGAATGTCTGCTGCCGCTCGGGACGGTCGGTGACGCCGGACAGGACGCGGAGACCCCCCGCCGACAGCCACCTCAATTGCCCTCCCGCCATTGTGTCCGCAGGATCTTGCCCTTGCCCGCACCGATGGCCAGCGTGTCAATGGCATTCGGGTCATAGCTGATCACCATCGGACCGGCGGTGCTCATGTCCTCGAGGTAGACGCCCCCGCCGGAGATGATCTGGCCGCGGAAGTACTGCGTGGTATTGCCCGTCTTCTGTTCGATCTCCACAAAGCTGGGCGTGTACAGGACCCCGGAGATGTTCGCCCCCCGGTGGATGTCCAGGATCGCCGTATTGTACATGAGGGCCGGCAGATCCGCGCCGGGTGGGAATCCATAGGCCTGCGGGGTTCGGTCGGGATTGGAAAAGGTCGGGGGATACCCGCTGGTGTAGGTGGCAGGGTTGGCGAAGTCCACGCCGGTGAGGTTGGCGGGGTTGATATTCAAGTTGGTCTCCACGAAGATCTTGTAGAGCGGATTATTCGTCCCGGTGATGTTGAAGACCAGGGTCCCCCGGATGTCAATGCCGTTGGGGAGGTTGAACTCCCCCCTGCTGGTATTGGCGCCGGAGGCCTTCAGTTTCGGCGTCGCCCCGGCGCCGTACTGCGCGGCGAAGGCGGCCGCGTCCACGTTCACCACGATGATCCCCTCGAGCGGCCCGGGAGTGTTGTTGACGAGATTGACGAAGTCCCCCAGCGAGTAGGAGGTCCCCTTGGCAGAGGCCGCAGCGGTGAACTGATTGAAGTCAAACAGTTGATCCTCGGATCCCGGATTGGTGTAGTCCGGCACCGCGTCCGCTCCCGTCAGGCCGGTGTGCAGGGCGTCGGCGCCGCTGGTGAATCGAATCGGGGGCCCACCCGGATTGTGGGTCAGGGCGCTCTGGAGGGTCTGCGCATTCTGCCCTGAGTTCCCCGTGTAGAAGTAGGTGTCAAGTGTCACAACATCGTTGACACATAGCTACGCCACGACATCGTTCACAAGGGCCAGGCTGAGGCGCCTGGCGGAGTCAGCGCAAGTGGTACGGCAAGACGGCAATCAGGTCGGAACCGAGCTGCACGGTCAGCCGCGCGCGGGCGACATCGACCGTGGCGACCACGTACGCGTATTCGGCTTCCGGCGGCATGGGAAACCGCTCGCCGAAGACGTCGAGGCGCAGGTCGCTGCGGATGAACCGGACCAGGTGGTACCGCCCGGTCTCCGGCTTGGGCAGCGGCACGGTCGGGGCCTGCTCCTCC
>JBBIQE010000064.1:0-18985 GCA_037442485.1 Methylomirabilis sp. (SeqCode) | reverse complement strand
GCCTCGCCCAGGTCCCGGCAGCCGCAGACGAAGGGCACGGTGAAGGGGTGCTTCCAGATGTGGTGCTCCTCGTCGGCGGGGGTCAGCACCTCGGACTCGTCGATGTAGTCCACCCCCAGGGCCTCGAGGATCTGGGCCTCGACGAAGTGCCCGATCCGGCACTTGGCCATCACGGGAATGGTCACTGCCCGCTTGATCCGCTCGATCACGGTGGGATCGGCCATGCGGGCCACGCCGCCCGCGGCGCGGATGTCGGCCGGGACCCGCTCCAGGGCCATGACCGCGCAGGCGCCGGCGTCCTCGGCGATCTTCGCCTGCTCGGGCGTGACCACGTCCATGATGACCCCGCCCTTCAGCATCTGGGCCAGGCCGACTTTCACCGTCCAGGTTCCCTTGTCCATGATCCTCCTCCCGGGACTGTGTACCGATACACTTGACTGCGTCCGTGGGGATTTTATATGGTAGCCTGAGTTCCTTGTCAACATACAGGGGGCGGGGCGGAGCGTGAGACAGAAAGTGTATCGGAACACTGTGGAGGGCGATCGGGGCAGGCCATCCTGGGCGCGCGTGCCGCTGGACCGGGCCAGCCGCCAGCCGCTCTACCGGCAGATCGCCGAGCGCCTGCAGGGCGAGATCGAGGCCGGCCGCCTGGCGGCCGGCAGCCGTCTACCCTCGATCCGGGAGCTGGCCCGGGGGCTGGGTGTGAACCTGGTCACCGTGGTGGCCGCGCATCGCGAGCTCGTCCGGATGGGTCTGGCCCGCGGGCAGGTGGGCCGGGGAACCTTCGTGCGAACGCGGGAGGCGCCGCCGGAGCGGACGGAGCCTTCCCGCGAGGAGGCTCCGGGCGAGGTCGGGACCCGATGGGAGCGCGCCGCCCCCGCCCAGAGCCGCGCTACCCTGTTCTTCCAGCCGCTGGGCAAGGACGTGGTGGCTTTGAACAGCGGCCTGCCCTCGGGCGGGTTTTTCCCCATGGCGGCGTTTCGCCGGGCCCTGGACACGGTGTTGCGGCGGGAGGGGAGCGGCGCCCTGCAGTACCCACCCATGGAGGGCGATGGTCCGCTGCGCCAGGCCATCGCGGCCTACCTGGCGGGCCGGGGGACCCCGGTCCGCCCGGAGGATGTGCTGATCTGCTCCGGGGCCGTCACCGCCATTCACATTGTGGGGCGCTTCCTGGCCGTGCCGGGGGACGTGCTCCTGACGGAGAACCCGATCCACTGCGGCTGCCTGTCCGGGCTGGAAAGCCTGGGGGTGAGGCTGGTCGGCATTCCCGTGGATAACGAGGGGATGCGCGTGGACGTGGCGGAGCGGCTGGTTCGCCAGCACCGTCCCAAGGCCATCTACACCATCCCGACCTACAATAACCCCACGGGCGTCTGCCTCTCGCTGAACCGTCGGCGGGCCCTCCTGGCCCTGTCCCAGCGGGAGGGGATTCCCATCATCGAGGAAGACTATGCCAACGAGATCGGCTTCTCGGGACCGCCGCCGCCCACCCTCAAAGCCATGGACGGCGCCGGACAGGTCATCCACGTGAAGAGCTTCGCCAAGCTGGTCTTTCCATCCATTCGCGTGGCGGCCATCGCCGCGCCGGCCTCGATGATCCGGGGGCTCCTGGGCGTCAAAGAGGGGATTGACCCCTATTCCTCCGGCCTGAACCAGCGGGTCCTGCACGAACTCCTGCTCCAGCCCGAGTTCTCCCGGCACGCGGACGGCCTGGCGGGCAAGTACCGTCCCCGCTATGAGGCCATGTGCGCCGCCCTGCAGGAGGGGGCGGCTGCCCATCTCGCCTGGCTCGAGCCGAAGGGAGGGATCCACGTCTGGGCCCGGCTCCCCGATGGGCTGAATAGCCAGGATCTTCTGCCGCTGGCGATCCAGGCCGGCGTCGCCTTTGCGCCCGGCCCCTCCTTCGTCCCCGACCGGGGCGGGGAGGACTGCCTCCGCCTGAGCTTCGGCAACCTCACGCCGGCGCAGATCCGTGCGGGAATCTCACGGCTGGTGAAGGTGATCCAGCGACAGCGCGCCCGTCACCGCCGGCGCCTCCCCGCCGCGGGGATGCCTTCGGGCATGCTGTTGTGAGGGGCGATTCCCGGCAGGGGCTGTACCAACCGGAGGCGCCGGGAGACTGACCGCCTCCTTAAGTTCTCGTGACAGTGAAACCTTTACACCGGGGCGAGGGGAACCGGCGAGACGCGTTGGAGCAGCGCAGAAGGAATCCTCGCCAAAGGACACGAGGCAGCGACTAGCCCTTTTCCGGCGGGGCGTGGCGGATGCTCTTTCCCTCCACGAGGAAGACGACCATCTCCGCGATGTTGGTGGCGTGATCCGCGATCCGCTCCAGGTGGCGCGAGACCAGGATCAGCCGGATGGCCCGGGGGATCGTCCGCGGGTCCTCCATCATGAAGGTGAGAAGCTCCCGGAAGACCTGGTTCTTCAAGGCGTCCACCTTGTTGTCGGCGGGGATGACCTGCCGGGCCAGCCCGGCGTCCCGGCGCACGAAGGCATCCAGCGCATCCCGCAGCATCTTCTGGGAGAGCTGACTCATGATGGGAATATCAATGTAGGGCTTGAGCTGGGGCTCCTCGTTCAGCTCGATGGCGCGCTGGCAGATGTTCACCGCCTGATCCGCCATGCGCTCCAGGTCGGTGGTGATCTTCATGGCCGTGGTGATGAAGCGGAGGTCCTTGGCCGCCGGCTGCTGCAGGGCGAGCAGGCAGATGCAGTCCTCGTCGATCTCGAGATCGAGGGCGTCCACCTTCTGGTCGGAGGCGATCACCTCCTCCGCCAGGCGGGAATCCCGGTCCACCAGGGAGGCCACGGCGCGCTCCACCATGGTCTCGACCAGACTGCCCATCTTCAGGGTCTTGTCCTTGACCTGCTCCAGTTCCTCGTGGAAGTGTCGCGGCATCGTGTCCTCGTGAGGCGGGAGGGGTCAACCCTCAGGGGAAGACGGTCTAGCCGAACCGCCCGGTGATGTAATCCTCGGTCCGCCGGTCGCGCGGGTTGGTGAAGATTCGTGGTGTCTTATCGAACTCCACCATCTCGCCCAGGAGGAAAAAGGCCGTCCTCTCCGACACCCGCGCGGCCTGCTGCATGTTGTGGGTGACGATGACGATGATCAAGTCCTTCTTCAGCTCGAGGATCAGCTCCTCGATCTTGGCCGTGGCGATCGGGTCGAGCGCCGAGCAGGGCTCGTCCATGAGCAGCACCTCCGGCCTGACGGCCAGCGCCCGGGCGATGCAGAGCCGTTGCTGCTGACCGCCGGAGAGGCTCGCGCCCGATTTTCCGAGCTGGTCCTTTACCTCATCCCACAGGGCCGCCTGGCGCAGGGCGCGCTCCACGGCCTCATGGAGGTGGGCGTGATCCCTGACGCCGTCCAGCCTCAGGCCGGCCGCCACGTTGTCGAACACGGACATGGTCGGGAAGGGGTTGGGCTTCTGGAAGACCATGCCGATGCGCCGCCGGATCTGGACCGGATCAACACCCGGAGCATACAGATCTTCCCCGTTCAGCAGGACCTGTCCCTGGGCCCGGGCACCGGGCACCACCTCGTGCATCCGGTTGAGGCACCGGATGAAGGTGGACTTGCCGCAGCCCGATGGGCCGATGATGGCCGTCACCGCGCCCGGATCAATTGTGAGGTCAATGCCCCGCAGGACGTGGAGGGCGCCGAACCAGGCGTTCAGTTGCCGCACCAGGATGCCATCCGCCATGTTCACCTCAACCCGCGGGTGCGACCCCCGGTCACGATTCGAGCGACCAGGCTCGACGCGAAAATCATCACGATCAGAACCAGGGCGCCGGCCCAGGCCTGCCGGTGCCAGTCGTCATACGGGGCGATGGCGTAGGCGAAGATCTGGATCGGCAAGGCGGCAATGGGTTGATCCAGGCCATGCTGCCAGAACCGATTGCCAAAGGCGGTGAAGAGCAGGGGCGCCGTCTCGCCCGCGATCCGGGCGACCGCCACCATGATGCCGGTGATGATTCCCGCCCGGGCCGCCGGCAGCACCACGTGGAGGATAACCTTCCACTCTGGAATCCCCAGGGCGAGAGCCGCCTCGCGGAGCGAGGCGGGGACGAGACGCACCATCTCCTCCGTCGTCCGGAGCACGATGGGGAGCATGATCACCGCCAACGCCAGGCCCCCGGCCAGGGCGGAAAAGCGGCGCATGGGCAACACCACGATCGTGTAGGCGAAGATCCCGATCACGATGGAGGGGACACCGTTCAGGACATCTGCCAGGAAGCGAATAATCCGGGGGAGGCGCCGGTCCCGCGACTCGGCCACGTACACGCCCCCGAGGATTCCCAGGGGAAGGCCGAGGCAGGATGCGAGGCCGATGAGAATCCACGTCCCCACGATGGCATTGGCCATACCGCCGCCCGGCTCTCCCACCGGCTTGGGCAAGTGGGTGAAGAAGTCGAGATTGACCGTCGAGGCCCCCCGGGACACGAGAAAACCGAGGATCAGGATCAAGGCGAGGACCACCAGCAGCGCGGTCAAGGCGGTGAGGGACTCCATCGCGGTATTGACCGCCCGGCGGACCCCGGCCCTCACTCCCGCACCTCCTTGACCGCCCCACCCACGCTCCAGATCAGGAGCCGGGCCAGGGCGTTGACGATCACCGTCACGAGAAAGAGCAGCAGACCGACCTCGACCAGCGCGGAAAGATAGAGGTCGGATGTCGCCTCGGTAAACTCGTTGGCGATCAGGCTGGCCATGGTGTAGCCCGGGGCGAAGAGCGACGCGGAGATCTCCGGCCGGTTGCCGATCACCATGGTGACGGCCATGGTCTCCCCCAGGGCCCGGCCCAGGCCGAGGAGGATGGCGCCGACGAGGCCCGACCGGGCATAGCGGAGGACAGCCAACCGGGTCGTCTCCCAGCGGGTGGCGCCCAGCGCCAGCGCCGCCTCTCGCTGCGTATTCGGCACGGCCAGGAGGACTTCCCGGCCCACGGCAATGATGAACGGCACGATCATGAGGGCCAGGATCAGGCCGGCGGCCAGCATTCCCACCCCATAGGGCGGCCCCTGGAACAGGGGCAGGAATCCCAGGGTGGCTCCCAGCGCCGGCTGGACATACGCCCGGAGCCAGGGGACCAGGACGAAGAGCCCCCAGAGACCATAGACGACGCTGGGCACGGCCGCCAGCAGCTCGATGAGAAACGAGATGGGCGGGCGAATCCACAGGGGCGCGACCTCGGCGAGATATACCGCCGTACCGATGCCCAGCGGCACGGCGATCAGAAGGGCGAGAAGCGACGACACGACGGTGCCGTAGACGAGCGGCAAGGCCCCGAAACGCTGGGCAACGGGGTCCCAGGTGGAGGTGACGAGGAATCGCCACCCGAAGGCCCTGATGGAGGGGAGGGCCTCCATGGTCAGGACGGCGACCATGCCCAAAACGATGAGGAGCAGGCTGAGCGCGGAGGCACGGATGAGGAGACGGAACAGATGGTCGTCCCATCTCCCCGTCGCGCTCGTCGAGCGCGTCAACCGAGGGAGGGACAGCCCTTCCGCTGTCCCTCCCTCCTGGACCATGATGCTGGACATGGGATGACTCAGCGGGTCGCCTGGAGCGGCTTCCCCTGGTACGTGATCTGCTTGAGCTTCGCCTCGATCTGGCTGACGACCTGGGGAGGCAGCGGCGCATACAGGAGATCCGACGCGTACTTCTGGCCGTCGTGGATCGCCCATCGGAGGAACTTCACCAGCGCCTTCCCCTTCGCTTCATCGGACTGGTCCCCGTAGACCAGGAGCCAGGTGAAGCTCGCGATCGGGTAGGCGTCTTCACCGGGCGGGTCCGTCAGCGAAACCCGGAAATCCGGGGGCATGTTCCTGGCCGCGCCGGCGGCTGCGGCCGTCGTGCTCTGGATGCTCGGCTGGACGAACTTCCCGGCCCGATTCCGGACCGCCGGCGCCGGAAGGTTGTTCTTGATGGCGTAGGCTAGCTCGACGTAACCAATCGCGCCCGGTGTGCTCTTCACCTGGCCGGATACCCCCTCGTTGCCCTTGCCGCCGAGACCCACCGGCCAGTTCACCGAGGTCCCGCGCCCGACCTTCTGCTCCCACTCCTTGCTGACTTTGGAGAGGTAATCCACCCAGATGTAGGTGGTCCCGCTCCCGTCGGAGCGGTGCACCACGATGATGGGCTGATTCGGCAAGGCGACCCCGGGATTCACGGCCGCGATCCGCGGGTCGTTCCACTTGACGATCTTCCCGAGGAAGATATCGGCCAGGAGGTCAGGCGTGAAGCGGGGCTTGGGATCGCCGGGGAGGTTGTACGTGGCCACCACCGCCCCCAGGACGGTGGGGATGTGGAAGATTCGGCCGGGCGCCTGCCGGAGCTGCTCGTCGGTCATCGGCCCGTCCGAGGCGCCGAAGTCCACGGTCCGCTCCCTGATCTGCCGGATGCCGCCGCCGCTGCCGATGGACTGGTAGTTGAACCGGACGCTCGGGTCCACCTTGCTATACTCGTCGAACCACTTCGAGTAGATGGGATAGGGGAAAGTCGCCCCGGCCCCGTTGATCAGCATCTGGGCCGAAACGGGCCCGACGGCGAATCCCGCGGTCAGAACCAGGCTGGCCAAGCCGAGCAGAGCCAGATGAAGCACCCGTCTCACCGGGACGTTCGTCCACATCGCCTCATTCCTCCTTTGCAAGGCCTCTCTGTGAGTTCAGAAGTACTGGCCGAGCATGCTCGTTGCGAAGTAGCCCACGAGGAGCATCGCGAAACCCAGAACGAGAATCGCCAGCCGAAGGACGAGATCCATGTCGGTCCGGTAACCGGCGAGTCGAATCGGCCCCCGCACGTGCCCCCTGCTCCTGCGGTATCGCACCACCCAGGAGACGGCCGCGAGATACGCCGCAACCCAGACGAGAAACAGGACAGCCTCGAGTACCGGTTTCATGCCGGGCACATCCCTGGCCGACATTCCGCCTCCGGCCACCCAGGACTCTCTCTCCCGACTGTTACCGGCGAATGACAGGCAAATGAATTTTCCGAGACAACCCGGGGCAGAGCAATGGTCTGCTTGGTCGAGTGGCGGAGGAGAGGGCCCGCCGAAGGCCACCCGATCGGTCAGCCGAGCGGCGTGGGAAGTCCGCGATCCCGACGGTGCTTCTGGCAAGCCGCCTTCTGGTGGGTGAGAATCCGGAGGGCAGAGCGGGGCCTGGCCGTACACAGCAGCACAAACCCCGCCTCCCGATCCTGTGGAAAGTAGCGGGTGGCGTCGGTCTGATCCACCTCACCGGCGAGGAGCCGGGCGGCGCAGGTAAGGCACCAGCCCTGGAGACAGCTTCCCGGGAGGTCGAGCCCCGCCCCCCGGAGGGCGTCCAGGAGATAGGCGTCCTCCTGGACGTCCACCTGGGTGGTCCCCTCCGGGGTCAGGGCCTCCACCGGGTACGTCCGGCCCACGGGGACGCCTAGGGGTTGTAGAAGGGCCGGTTCTTGCTGTAGGGCGCCTCCCCCGGCTCGCCCCGGCGGAAGTGCCCCGAGGGCCGCACCACCTTGTCCCGCTCCATGCTCAGCAGCTCGATGAACCAGGCCTCGTGCTCGACCTCCTCCTGCAGGATGCGGGACGCCATGTCGTAGGTGCGGGGATCCTTGCCGAAGGTCAGATCGCAGATCTCGCTCCAGGTTCGGATCGCGCACCGCTCCGCCTCCAGCAGGACCTCGAGGATGTTGGCGGCCGTGGGCTCCTGGGGCAGGTAGGCGTCGGGGCAGCCGGCCCGATCGGCGAACTCCCGGATGTCCCGGGGCAGGCCGCCGCCCAGTTCGTAGATCCGGGGCGTGATCAGCTCGAAATGGGCCCGGTCCTCCAGCCGGGCATCCTCGCAGATCTCCTTGTAATCCTCGTGCCCCGCCAGGTACATGCGCAGGATCGTGTAGTAATAATAGGTGGTGAATTCCGCCCCCGCGGCGTCGATCAGCTTCTCGCGAAGGGACTCCACGTCCACCCCCCGCGCCTGGAGCTGCTCGACCCCCACGCGCTGCGAGGTGTCCCCGGCCCTGACCTTCCCAGTGGCATGCGGCTTCGCTTTCGCCATGACGTAGACTCCTTTCCTTCGAGATTCAGGAACCACAGGCTGTGACGGGATCCAGGCGGGAGGGTCCCTGTCAATCCCGCCCGGATCTGGGCGCCCGGTCCTGGGGCCTCTCGCGGCCGGAGACGGCCCGGGCGACCATCATCCGTCGGCGGCGTGCCGCTGCAATGCAGGCGCCGCTTCCGCAAACCTGCCCCGCACCCAGCGAACCGTCTCCCCCCTCCGGAGGAGCATCCGGCTCCTTCGGCGCCCCCGCCATGCTCCCCCTGGCGGTCGGGCCGGCCGCGTGACAGCAACTGAGACTGAGATTTCATCTCACCATGTGCGCAAAAAAGATCACTGACAGTCGCCGCAGATCCCGCAGATGCGCAGCAGGTGATGCTGGGGCTTGAACTTGGTCTCCCGCTCCACCCGGGCCGGCAGGTCCTCCAGCCCGGCGAGGGGATAATCCGCGAGCTTGCCGCATTTCACGCAGTAGAGGTGGGCGTGGGGTTTCCGGCCTTGCATGAGCTCGTACTGCCAGCCGCCCTCGTCCACACTCACCCGCTGGATCACGCCGGCGTGCACCAGGAGGTCCAGGGTGCGGTAGACGGTCGCCCGCGACACACGCCGTCCCAGCTTGCGCAGGGTAAAGAGGAGATCCTCGGCGCCGAAGTGGCCGGCCATGGCCGACAGCCCATCCAGGACGATCTCCCGCTCCTGGGTGAGCCGCACGCGGCGCCGGGTCAGGCTTTCGCGGATCTGCCGTCCCCGTGTCGCGGTCCCGGGCTTCTTGAGATTCGGTCTCATGTGCGATCAGACCATACCTGGGCTACCGCCCGCTGTCAAGAGGCAAACGCGAGGCGGCAAGAATCTCTACCAGGAGAGGGCAGAGGCTCTCGGCCGTTTGGCCGCCGGCCGAACTGCCGGTGCAGCCGAAGAGGATGCGGAGCCGGCGGCTCCGATCTTGACGCCCTCCTCACCGGCCGTGACGTCCAGGGGGTCCTGGCCAATCAATCTTCAGGGGCGGATCCCGATCGAGCCGACGCTCTTGTCCCGAAGCGGCGGGGAGGCCAATCCGAACCCGCGTTCCTCGTCCCAGCTCGCTCTCGATGGTGAGCGTGCCGTGGTGGGCCTGCACGAGGTGCTTCACGATGGCGAGGCCCAGCCCCGTTCCTCCCAGCTCCCGCGAGCGGGCCTTGTCCACCCGGTAGAAGCGCTCGGTGATCCGCGGCAGGTCCTTCTCGGGGATCCCGAGGCCGGTGTCCTCCACGGCGATCTCGACGAGATCGCCGTGGTCGACTGGTCGAGCTGCCAACTGGTCAACGGGTCCTGGCGAATCGACCACTTGACCTGGTGACCAATTGACGTGTCGGGCGGTGACCGTGACGGTGCCGCCCTCGGGGGTGTACTTGACGGCGTTGTCCACAAGGTTCACCAGGATCTGGACCAGCCGGTCGCGGTCGGCCAGCACGGGGGGAAGATCGTCGGGGATCGCCGTGACCAAGTGGATGGATTTCTGGTCGGCCTGGGGCCGGAGCGTGGCGGCGGCATGCCGGGCGGCCTCGGCCACCTCCACCGGCTGGATGGCGAGCGGCGTGCGCTCCAGCTCGATGTTGGAGAGATCCAGCAGGTCGTTCAGCAGCCGCCCCAGCCGTTCCGCGTGCCGGTGGATGATCTCCAGAAATCTCCGGGCCTCCGCGCGGTCCTCCAGGCCCTGGTCGAGCAGCGTCTCGGCATACCCGCGGATGGCGGTAAGCGGCGTGCGCAGCTCGTGGGTCACGTTGACCACGAACTCCATGCGCGCCTCCTCCAGGCGCTTGAGCTGCGTCACGTCGCGCATTGCCAGGACCGTCCCCTGGAGGGCGCCGGTGGCGTCCCGGATGGCCGCGGCCGTGCCGGCCAGGATGCGCCGGCGGGGATAGGTCAGGGTGATCTCGGCGCCGGCGGCGCCGTCCCGACGGGCGGCCGTCTTCAGCAGGTCGTCCAGCTCATGGCTCCGCACGGCCTCCAGGGGGGTCTGCCCCAGCGCCGTCTCCCGCTTCAGGCCCAGCAGGACCTCCGCCGCCGGGTTGACAAGCGAGATATGGCCGCGCGCATCAATGACGAGCAGGCCCTCGGCCATGCTCTCCATGATCGTCCGGACGCGCCGGCCCTCGTCCTCCAGCCGGCGCAGCGTCGCCTCGAGGTCGGCTGCCATCGCGTTCAGGGCACCGGCCAGCTCGCCCAGCTCGTCGTGGGAGCGGACGGGAAGGCGCCGCGTCAACTCCCCCTGCGCCACGCTCTTGGCGAACCCCGCCATCTGCGCGAGCGTCAGCGTGATCCGGCGAGCCCACAGGTAGGCCAGGCCGACCGTCAAGGCCAGCGAGATCACCGCACCCAAGAGAAAATCGCGCCGGAACCGACTGAACCCCCGGATGACCTCTTGTATGGGCACGGCGAGGCGAAGGATCAGGACGCTTGCATCCGCCTGCGGAACCGCCCGGGCGAAGTACAAGAGGTCCCACCGGATCGTCCGGCTGAACCGCAGCGCATGCCCCGTCCCCTTGGCCAGCGCCTCTGCCACCTCGGGACGGGTGGCGTGGTTTTCCATCTGGCGGGACGGCTCCTCGGAATCCGCCAGCACCCGTCCATCCGAAGCGATCACCGTGACCCGGGCCTTCGCCCGCGCCGCGGCCCTTCGGGCCCAGTCGTCCCCCTCCACGACGGCTCCCGGGACCTCGTGAGCCAAGAGCGAGGCCTCGGCGTCGAGGCGGGAAACCACCTGCGCCACGACGACGGCCCGCTCCTGCCGCTCCAGGTACAGGCCCGTCAGCCCCAGGCTGAAGGCGATCAGCGCCGCGATGGGGAGGATAGCCTTCGTCGCAATGCCGACTCTCATGTCGCAAATCCCAATGACCAAATCCCAATGCGTTCTTGGTTCAGAGAACCCCTGGGTCATTGGTCATTTGTCATCGGCCATTTCCTCGTGGCTGCACTTGTAGCCGAGACCGCGGACGGTGCGGATGAGCGTCGGGTTGCGCGGGTCGTCCTCGACCTTCTCGCGCAGGCGCCGGATGAGAACGTCCACGGTCCGGGGCTCCACGAACCGATCCTGCCCCCAGACCTGATCCAGCAGTTGCGTCCGGCTGTACACGCGGCCGCGGTGGCGCAGGAAAAACTCCAGCAGGCGGAATTCCATGGCCGAAAGCAGGACCGGCTGGCCGCCCTTCGTGACCTCGTGGCGCGCGGGGTCCAGGCGCAGGGCGCCCACGGTCACCGGGGCCTCGCTGGGCTCGGGTGGAGCGGCCGCCCGGCGGAGCACGGCCTTGACCCGGGCGACCAGCTCGCGGGGACTGAACGGCTTGGGGATGTAGTCGTCCGCGCCCATCTCCAGCCCCACGATCCGGTCCACCTCCTCGGCCTTGGCGGTCAACATGATCAGGGGGATCCCCCGGGTGACCGGGCTCCCGCGGAGGCGCCGGCACAGTTCCAGGCCGTCCAGGCCGGGCAGCATGAGGTCCAGGACGACGAGGTCGGGGGGCTCACGGAGGATGAGCTCCAGCGCCTGCTTGCCGTCTCCGACCGCCCGAGCCGGGAGGCCGGCCTTCCCCAGGTGATACTTCACCAGCTCAGCGATATCCGGCTCGTCCTCGACAACCAGGATCGTCCCCATGACGCCTCCTCGGCAATTTTCGTCACGACATCATAGGAATGGATGGACCCCGCAGGCAAGGGAATTCCCGCCAGGCGATCCAGCCTGCCGGAAGGCAAGTATCACGGAACTGTGACACCTTGATGACAGAGGCCATTTCCCCTGGGGTATAGCGTCGGTCGCCGCTTTGCCCGGGCCTTTCCCCGGGAGGCGTGAGGCGGCGTTTTTTCTGGGGCTTGACTATGCTTCATAAAGCATATAGATATACCCTGCCTTCGCGTGCCATGCGTGTGCACGGGAGGTGGTGTGGCGGCGGCGGCAGTCCGGGTGTCCCCCATCGCCGACGTCTCGGATCCCTCGGGGGACGAGAGGAGGATCAGATGAAGCGGACGCTGTGCGTGGTTCCCCGCTGTGGACCCTGGGCGGCACTGGCATTCCTCGTGATGCTGGCTGGACAGCCGGGGCCGACGCCGGTCCTGGCCGCACAGTCGGTGATCTTGTCCACGACCACGAGCACGCAGGATTCCGGGCTGCTGGACGTCCTGGTGCCCATGTTCGAGAAGAAGACCGGCTACACGGTGAAGACGATCTCGGTCGGCACGGGGCAGGCGCTGGCCCTGGGGGCCAAGGGCGAGGCGGACGTGTGCCTGGTCCACGCGCCGGATTCCGAGAAGAAGTACGTGGCGGACGGGCTCTTGCTCAACCGGCGGCTCGTGATGCACAATGATTTCATCATCGTGGGCCCGGCCGAGGACCCGGCGAGGATCAAGGGCCTCGCCAGCGCCGTGGATGCCCTGAAACGCATCGCCGAATCCAAGGCCACCTTCGTCTCGCGTGGGGATAACTCGGGTACCCACCAGCTCGAGAAGAAGCTCTGGCAGGAGGCCAAGATCCAGCCCGCCGGCCCCTGGTACCTCCAGGCCGGCCAGGGGATGGGCGCCACCCTCGGCATCGCGTCGGAAAAGCGCGCCTACGCGGTGACCGATCGGGGCACCTTCCTGGCCTTCCAGAAGCGGGTGCAGCTCGTGAATCTCGTCGAGAAGGACCGCATTCTCCTCAACGTCTACTCGGTCCTGGAAGCCAATGCGGCCAGGTTCCCGCGGGTGAATGCGGCCGGAGGGAAGGCCTTCGCCGACTTCATGGTCTCGAAGGAGACGCAGGAGGTCATCAAGACGTTCGGCGTGGACAAGTACGGTGAGCCACTCTTCTTCCCCGACGCGGGGAAGCGGGAGGAAGCGCTCTGAGCGGAATGACAAATCCCGCCATGGCGGGATGACCAAGTCCCAATGAGTTCTCAGAGCGCATTGGTCACTTGTCATTGGTCATTTGAGGTTCATCGCCACTAAGTTAATTTGAGAATCTTACGACCACCTCGCACATGAGCCAGAGACTTCCAGCGGCGACGAGCCGCACAAAAGCGACGTCTTCGACGAGGTTCCTTGCGCGGCTCGACCAGCACCGCCTCCAGGGCGACGCTGGCGAAGCGCCGGCGGGTCAGCGGGGGCTTCCGCAACCGCTGGCCCGGATTCGCCCACCGGGCCTCCAGGAACCAGAGCTCGAAGAGGGCGTAGGCGTGGCAGGCCGCCGCCATCTTCGGGAAGAACTTGGCGGGCGAGATCGCCTCGGGGAGCAGCCCGGCGCTCTCCGCCACCTCGGCTTGCGCGATGCGCAGGGCGTTGTACACGCAGCCCGCGGCGTAGACCTGCATGGCCACGGCATTCGGGTTGGCGGCGTAGACCCGGTTGAGGTTCAGCACCTCCTTGAGGTCGAAGAACAGCCGCTCGATTTTCCACCGCTGGGGGTACAGCGCGAGGGCCTCGGTGGCGGACAGCCGCCGGGGATCCAGCACGTTGGTGAGCACCGCCCGGACGGTCGCCCCGCGCCGCCAGCGGATGTAGCGGAGGGCTTGCACGGGGATGGAGCGGCCGCCCCCGGCCTCCACGAGCCAGTCGTCGAGCCGCCCGCCATCGTACGCCCGGCGGGCGAGCCGGCGGGTCTTGCGGAGGCCCAGGCGGCGGTTGCGCCGGACTAAGCCCCAGCAGCCTTGGGCGGCGAGGGCCGCGAACCACACCCCCGTGCCGTAGAGGCGGTCGCCGAGCACGAGGGTGTCGCGGGCGAGCGTGGCCAGGGCCGCCTCCGCCCGGCCGACCTCCCAGGCGGCCGCATCGGGGCAGAACTGGAGCGTGCGGCAGAGGCCCCGCCCCAGGTCGTAGACCGCGAGCAGACACCCGGGGAGCACGACGGCCCGCTCGGCCCAGAGCAGCTTCAAGCGGTGGGCGATGGCCGTGAGCCGGGAGCCGTCCACGATGCAGATCGCGGCGAAGCGCTCCTGCAGCGGGGCGAGCGCCTGGGCGTACCGCGCCGAGCTGACCGCCAGCAGCCGCTGGGTGAAGCGGGTGAAGACTTCGGCGAAGAAGGCCGGGCGGAGATCCCGGCAGCGCTGGAAGAAGGCCTCGGGGCTGGCCTGGACGAGGGGGAAGAGGGGCTCGGAGCCCTCGAGCGTCTCGTACAGGGCCTGGCTCAGGGCCCGCGGGGCCCGGAGGATCACGGCGAGCCAGAACTCGACGAGGGCCTCCAGCGTCCAGCGGCGCTGGCGCTCCCGGATCCGGACGGTGGCGAAGACGGTTTGGCAGAGGGTGGCGGTGATGTGGGTCCGCAACAGCTCCAGGACGCGAACGAGGTCGATCCGCACCGGCGCCGAGCGGGGTGGGGCCATAGCGCCTCCTTTCGCAAGAGGGTCTATGGGCCCCCAGTATAGCAAATCCAGCCACTTCGATGCGGGTCATTCCGTTACCCAGCGGAAATTAACTTAGCGGCGCTGCATTTGAGGTTATAGATGGAGCTAATCTGGCAAGGCATGGTCCAGGCCGTGCGGCTGATCCTCTCCGGCGACCCCCAGGTCCTCCAGATCACCTGGCTCTCGCTCAAGGTCTCGGCGGCCGCCACTTTCCTGAGTCTGATCGCGGGAATCCCGGCCGGGATGGTCCTGGCCCTGACCCGCTTCCCCGGCCGCGGCCTCCTGGTCGCCCTGGTGAACACCGGCATGGGGTTGCCTCCGGTCGTCGTGGGCCTGTTCGTCAGCATCTTCCTGTGGCGGAGCGGCCCCCTGGGATTCCTGGAGCTCTTGTATACTCCCACGGCCATCGTCATCGCCCAGTTCATCATCGCCGCCCCCATCGTGACCGGCCTCACCATCGCCGCCGTCCAACAGCTCAACCCGAAACTCCGGCTCCAGCTCCTGGGTCTCGGCGCCTCCCGGGGCCAGCTCCTCTGGCTGCTCATGCGCGAGGCGCGCCTGCCGCTTCTCGCGGCCGCCATGGCGGGGTTCGGGGGGGTGATCTCGGAGGTGGGCGCTTCCATGATGGTGGGCGGCAACATCCAGGGCCAGACGCGGGTCCTCACCACGGCCACGGTCCTGGAGACGGGCAAGGGCAACTTTGACGTGGCCATCGCCCTCAGCCTGCTGCTGCTCGCGCTCACCTTCGCCGTGAACTACCTCCTCACCTGGATCCAGCAGCGGGGACGGACGCCGTGACCGTCCCCATCCTGGAAGGCGCGGACCTCGCCGTCCTCTACGCGGGCCAGCGCGTCCTGGACGTCCCGCGCATCGAGGTGCAGGCCGGAGAGATCCTGGCCGTCATCGGCCCGAACGGCGCAGGGAAGTCCACGCTGCTCCGCGTCCTCGGCCTGCTCGAGCCCCCCGCCTCCGGCGAGGTGCGCCTCCGGGGTCGCCGGGTCCCCTGGGGGAGCGCCGGTCTTCTCGCGGTCCGCCGCCGCTTCGCCACGGTGTTCCAGGAGCCGCTGCTCTGTGACGCCACGGTGGAGGCCAATGTGGCCCTCCCCCTTCGCCTGCGGCGGCGGCCGGCCGGCGAGGTGGCGGCGCAGGTCACCGTCTGGCTCCGCCGCCTGGGCATCGCCCACCTTGCGAAGCGCGGGGCGCGGAGCCTCTCCGGTGGGGAGGCGCAGCGGGCGAGCCTGGCGCGGGCCTTCGCCGTCCGCCCGGACGTCCTGCTGCTCGACGAGCCGTTCGCCGCCTTGGATCCGCCCACGCGGGACGAACTGCTCAGGCTGCTCCAGGAACTGCTGCGCCAGGAGAGCATCACCACAATCTTCGTCACCCACGACCGGGAGGAGGCGCTCCGCCTCGGGGACCGCATCGCGGTGATGATGGGAGGACGCCTCCATCAGGTGGGGTCCCCGTCGGCGGTCTTCGGCCGCCCCATCACCGAGGAGGTCGCGCGATTCGTCGGCGTCGAAACGATCCTCGCGGGGCGCGTCACCGGGGAGCGGGCCGGCCTCCTCACCGTGGAGGTGAACGGGACGAAAATCGAGGCGCTCGGCGCGGCCGCGGTCGGCGAGCCGGTGCTGGTCTGCCTCCGCCCCGAAGACCTGGTCATCCGGCGGCTGGAGGCGCGGGCAGGCCGGGAGAGCGCCCGCAATCACCTGGAGGGCCGCGTGGAGGAGGCGATCGCCCTCGGCGCCCAGTACCGGGTGCGGATCGCCTGCGGCCCCGCCCTCGGCGGGGTGATCGCCCTCGTGACCAAGCAGTCCTTCGACGACCTCGGGCTGGAGCGCGGGACGCCCGTCGTCCTCACCTTCAAGGCCTCGGCCGTCCACCTCATCCGGCGCTGAGGCGCTCCCTGGCTTGCCGGCCTCCGCATCCAGGGTTCCCGAGGGAGGCCGGGGACGGGATGCGGCGAGAAAATCCGTTGCCGGGACCCGCTACGTGGATTACTCTGCCTGCGCGCCGGTCACCGTCCCAGTCCCGTCTGTTTGCGCCGTTCGGCGAAGAGGACACCTGCAATGCTCACCGCTGAAGCCGTCCGTCAGGCCCTGTCGGCGATCCAGGATCCGGAGATCCACCGGGACGTGGTCTCGCTCGGGATGATCCGGGACATCCGGATCCAGGGATCGGACGTGAGCCTCGAGATCGCCCTGACCGCCCCGGCCTGTCCCCACAAGCTCCGGATCGAGGCCGCGTGCCGAGAGGCGCTGGGGAAGCTCTCCGGCGTCGGCGGCATCAGCATCCGGATGGGATGGAACGTCCTCCCGTCCCAGGGCACGGCGGGAGGCGGCGGCATCCCCGGCGTCAAGCATACCGTCGCGGTGGCCTCGGGAAAGGGCGGCGTGGGCAAGTCCACGGTCAGCGTGAATCTGGCCGTCGCCCTCGCCCAGGCGGGCGCCCGGGTGGGCCTCCTGGATGCCGACGTGTACGGGCCCAGCATCCCGCTGATGATGGGCGTTCACCAGATCCCCGACATCACGCCGGAGCAACGCATCATCCCGCCCGCGGCCTACGGGGTGAAGCTGATGTCCCTCGGGTTCCTCCTCCCCGATCCCTCCGCGCCCGTCATCTGGCGCGGCCCCATGCTGGCCCGGGCCCTCACCCAGTTCCTCCGGGATGTCCTCTGGGGCGAGCTGGAGTACCTGGTCATCGATCTTCCCCCGGGGACCGGGGATGCGCAGCTCACCCTGTCCCAGTCCCTGTCCATGTCCGGGGTCCTCATCGTCATGACCCCTCAGGATGTGGCCATGCAGATCGCCGGCAAAGTCCTGATGATGTTCCGCCAGATGCGCGTGCCCATCCTGGGCATCGTCGAAAACATGAGCACCTTCCTCTGCCCGGCCTGCGGGGGGGAGAGCCGGATCTTCAGCCAGGGCGGCGGCCAGAAGGCCAGCCAGCAGTTGGAGGCCCCGCTCCTGGGCGCAATCCCACTGGACGGCGCCCTCTGCGAGGGCGGGGATGAGGGCCGGCCGATCCTGGTCCAGAACCCGGAGTCCCCCGTCGCCGAGGTGTTCCGCCGCCTGGCGGAGCGGCTGGCCTGCCGGGTGAGTGTCGAGGCGGCCCGCTCACAGACCGGCTTCGGTGAGCCCCTTCCCCTCCTCGACATCCGCTGAGGCGCGCTGCCCCGCCGCAAGGTGCCCGTCTCGCACCTGCTGGCCTGCCCCCGCGTCGCCAAACCCCTTCCCATCCGCGTCCTGGTTGGCTATACTCCCTTGCCGGTCTTCAAGCCCGGCCCCAGCAGCGCGGCGCGCGCATTCCTCCCGAAGGAGCCGAGATCATGGCAAGACCTTCCGCCAAGGCCACGGTCGAAGCGCCTGCACCGGGCAGGGACGAGGCGGCCCCCGAGGCCGCGAGGATGCCACCCATGGACAAGAAGGTCTTGATGGACCTGCTCTACCAGATGCTGCTCATCCGCCGCTTCGAGGAGAAGGCGGCCGAGATGTACGCCCAGGGCAAGATCGGGGGCTTCCTGCACCTGGGCATCGGCATGGAGGCCTCGTGCGTCGGCGCCATCTCGGTCTTGCGTCCCGACGACTACGTCATCGCCGGCTACCGCGAGCACGGTCACGCCCTGGCCCGGGGGAGCGATCCCCGGCAATGCATGGCGGAGCTGTTCGGGCGGATTGACGGCCTGTGCAAGGGCAAGGGCGGCTCCATGCACTTCTTCGACAAGGAGCGGAACTTCCTGGGCGGAACCGGGATCGTGGGTGGGCAACTGCCCATCGGGACCGGCACCGGCTTTGCCATCAACTACCAGGGGGGCGATCAGGTCTGCCTGTGCTTCTTCGGCGATGGCTCGGTCGCGCAGGGCGTCTTCCACGAGTCCCTGAACATGGCCGCCCTCTGGAAGCTGCCGGTGATCTACATCTGCGAGAACAACCTGTACGCCATGGGCACCGCGCTGAGCCGGACGCAGGCGGTCACCGACATCTACCGGAAGGCGGACGCCTACGGCATCCCCGGCGAGCAGGTGGACGGGATGGACGTCCTCGCCGTCCGCCAGGCCGTCGGCAAAGCGGTGGAGCGCGCGCGCCGCGAGAAGATTCCCAGCCTGATCGAGACCCGCACGTACCGGTTCCGGGGCCACTCCATGCGCGACCCCGCCGCCGCCCTCTACCGCACCAGGGAAGAGGTGGAGGAGTGGAAGAAGTCCGATCCCATCGTCCTGCTCTGGGATCGGATGAGTCGCGAGGGGATCATCAGCGACGCCGAGTACAGGGAGATGGACAAGGAGATCACCCAGGTGATCGAGGAGGCGGCCCGATTCGCCGACGCCTCGCCCGAGCCGCCCCTGGAGGAACTGCTCACCGACGTCTACGTCTGAGAGAGCCGAGAGCCGCGAATGGTGCGGGAGGAGTCAAGGCCGGCTGAAATTCGAAATCCGAAGTTCGACAGTCGAAATTTGACGAGGCAAAGGCCGTCATGGCTATCATCACGTATCGCGAGGCATTGAACCAGGCGCTGCGCGAAGAGATGCGGCACGACCCCCGCGTCTTCCTCATGGGCGAGGAGGTGGGGGTCTACCAGGGCGCCTACAAGGTGAGCCA
>JBBIQE010000063.1:0-19004 GCA_037442485.1 Methylomirabilis sp. (SeqCode) | reverse complement strand
GGATCGGCATCCCCCCCAACGACCTCGAGCGCGTCTTCGTCCCCTTCCACCAGGTGGACGGCTCCGACACCCGGGCCTATGGCGGCGCCGGGCTGGGGCTGGCCCTCGTCCGCAAGCTGGTGGAGCTGCACGGGGGCCGGGTCTGGGCCGAGAGCGCGGGACCGGGCCAGGGTGCCCGGTTCGTCGTGCGACTCCCCCGGCTCGAGACCCCCCCGCCGAAACGCGTCCTGGTGGTCGAGGATGACTCGGTCTTCCGGGACCTCCTCCAGGCCGTTCTAAAAGAAAAAGCCTACACCGTGGAGATGGCTGAGACGGGCGCCCAGGCCCTGGCTGCCATAGAGGCGACGCCCCCGGACCTGCTCGTCCTGGACCTCGGCCTCCCGGACATGGACGGCTGGGCGGTCCTGGAGCAGGTGCGGGCACGCGAGCGGACCCGGCATCTCCCTGTCCTGATCCTCACGTGGCTCGCGGAAATCTCGCTGGAGCAGGCCCGCGCCCGGGGCGCCGACGACGCCTTGACCAAGCCGGTGCCGCCCCAGCTCCTGCTGGAGACCGTGGCGCGTCTGGCCGAGGGGCGGACGCGGCGACCCGGGAAGTCCTAGGTACAGCGCGACGCAAGTGGAGCCAACCCGATGATCCGCCGGTTCTTTTCGAGTCTTCGCGTCCGGCTCTTGGTCCTGGTCCTCCTCGCCGTCGTTCCGGTGTTGGCCCTGACCCTCTACAGCGGGCTGGAAGAACGGCAGCGGGAGATGGCCGAGGCCCGAGAGGCCGCCCTCCATATGGCCCGCCATTTTTCCCTCGGCCAGGAACAACTGTTCCAGACCACCCGGCAACTGCTGGCGGCCCTGGCGCGCCTTCAGAGAGTCCGGGGCAGCGACCATGACACCTGCGGTGCGTACCTGAAAAGCGGGCTGGGGGATTACAGGCCGTACCTGAACCTCGCGGTCGTGGACCCGAGGGGCAACGTGACCTGTCGCGCCCTCAAGACGAATCGCCCGGTGAACATAGCCGACCGGCCGTACTTTCGCCGCGTGGTCGAGACCGGGGATTTCGTCATCGGAGAATACCAGATCGGCCGCATCACCGGGCAAGCCACGCTCAACCTGGCCTACCCCCTCAAAGACGGATCGGGGCATGTCCAGAGCCTCCTCTTCGCGGCGCTGGACCTCGTCCGGCTCAGCCAACTGGAGTTCCAGCCCCGATCCGACCTCCCCCAGGCTCGACGTTCACCCTGATGGATCCCCAAGGGCTGGTGCTGGCCCGATATCCGGCCCCGGACCGGTGGATCGGAAAGACTGCGCCCGAGAAGACCCTGCTTCGGGCGTTGCTGGAGGGAGGCGAGGGCGTAGTTCGCGCCCCTGGCCCCGATGGCAAGCCCAGGATACTGGGATTGGCCCGGACCGGCACCGGGCCGCGGGATCGTGCCGCCTCTGCCATCGTAAGCATTCCCGAGGACACGGAATTTGCCGACCTCAACCGCATCCTGGTCCGTAACCTGACCGGATTGGGGCTCGCCGCCCTCATTGCCATCGTGGCCGCCTGGATCGGGACTGTTGACGAGATGGCCGGCGCCCTCCGAGCGCGGGAGATGGAGCGCGCCCGCACCGCCGAGGCGCTCGCGCAACGCGCCAGCCAGCTCGAAACCCTCCGCGCCGTCACCGCGGAGATGACCCGGGAGCTGGAGCTTCCATCCCTGCTCAACCTGATCACGCGGCGGGCCATCGAGCCGGACCTCGCCGTCGATTCCCGGTAGCCAATGGCCGGCTTGCAATCGGCTCCTCGATCTTTAACCGCAAATCGTGCCACGGAAATCTCCCTTGACATCCGGGACTCCGCGGGTGTAGATACAGCCCATGTTTCCGCCTCAGGCGGAAGCCGATCCTCGCTCACACCCCTCTCCGACCACGGAGAGGTTTCCGTCTCCACCACCCCCGCGAAAGGGTCACCACCATGCAGGTCGGCCGACCCTCCGGTACTCTGTTCACTCCGCGGGCACTTCCCATCTATTTGACCCTGTCGCGTCGTCCATCCAACCCTGGATCGGCCATCGAGGGACGGCCGCCCTCCCTCGATGCGAGCTGCAGGGGAGGCCGGAGAAGGCCAGGAGAAGGGAGGTCGCAATGGCAAAAGTCCTCGTGATTCATCCGGAGCGATGCACCGCCTGTCGGGCCTGCGAGCTGGCCTGCTCCATGAAGCACTACGGCGAGTTCAATCCCAGCCGTTCCCGCATCCAGGTGAACATCTTCCTGGAGGAGGCGATCTACATCCCCACCACCTGCACCCAGTGCGACCAGGCCTGGTGCGCCAAGATCTGTCCCACCAACGCCATCGTCCGGGACGAGGCCACCATGGCCTACAAGGTCCTGGACGACAAGTGCGTGGGCTGCAAGATGTGCGTCCTGGCCTGCCCCTTCGGCAGCATCGTCCTCTTCCCCGAGAAGGGCAAGGCGGAGAAGTGCGATCACTGCCTGTCCGTTGACGGCGACCCGGAGTGCGTGAAGTTCTGCACCCCCAAGGCCCTCGAATACCTGGACGAGGACAGCGAGGTGCGGATGCGGCAGATGGCCACGGCGCTCAAGCTCAAAGAGACCTTTAAGGAGGTGACGGTCTGATGGGCGGCTGGCAGGGACAGATCCTTCGCGTCAACCTCACCCGGGGGACCTGCAAGAAGGAAAAGCTCGACCCGAAGCTGGCCCGCGCCTACATCGGCGGGCGCGGCCTGGGGACCAGGATCCTGTACGACGAGATTGATCCCAAGGTGGACCCGCTGAGCGCCAACAACAAGCTCATCCTGGCCACCGGTCCGCTGACGGGGACGAACGCCTCCACCGGCGGCCGCTACATGGTGATCACCAAATCCCCCCTCACGGGGGCCATCGCCTGCAGCAACTCCGGCGGCTACATCGGCCCCGAGATCAAGTTCTGCGGCTACGACTTCCTCGTCTTCGAGGGCCGGGCCAAGACCCCGGTCTACCTCTGGCTGAACAACGACAAGGTCGAGATTCGCCCGGCCGACAAGGTCTGGGGCAAGACGACCCACGAGACGGAGGACCGGCTCAAGGCCGAGACCCACCAGGAGGCCCACGTCTGCGCCATCGGCCCGGCCGGGGAGGCGCTGGCCCTGACGGCCTGCGTGATGAACGACAAGCACCGGGCGGCCGGCCGCTCGGGCGTGGGCGCGGTCATGGGCTCCAAGAACCTGAAGGCGGTCGTGGCCAGGGGGACCCAGCCGGTCAAGGTCGCCCGACCGAAAGAGTTCATGGCGGCCTGCCTGGCGGTGGTCAACAAGCTGAAGGAATCCCCCGTCACGAGCGGCGGCCTGCCCAAGTACGGAACGCCCATCCTGGTGAACGTGATCAACGCCCACGGGTTCCTGCCCACGCGGAATTTCCAGCAGGGGCAGTTCGAGGGCGCCGACAAGGTGAGCGGCGAGACCATCGCCGACACCATCCTGATCAAGAACAAGGGCTGCTTCGCCTGCACCATCGCCTGCGCCCGGGTGAGCGAGGTGAAGGAGGGCAAGTACAAGGGTGCGGGCGAAGGCCCCGAGTACGAGAGCGACTGGGCCCTGGGCATCGCCACCGGGGTGAGCGATCTTCCCGCGGTGACCAAGGCCAACTATCTCTGCAACGAGCTGGGCATGGACACCATCGAGGCCGGGGTGGCGGTGGCGACGGCCATGGAGCTGTTTGAGAAGGGCCACATCCCCCAGGCGGACATCGGCCGGCCGCTCCGCTTCGGCGATGCCGATGCCCTGGTCTGGTTGATCGAAGAGATGGGCTATCGCCGCGGCTTCGGCGAGCTGGTGGCCCAGGGCGGCTATCGGGTGGCGGAGAAGTACGGGCACCCCGAGCTGTTCATGGGCGTGAAGAAGCAGGCCTTCCCCGCCTACGACGGGCGCGGCGCCCAGGGGATGGCGCTGGGTTACGCCACCTCCAACCGGGGCGCCTGCCACCTGCGCGGCTACACCATCTCGGTCGAGGTGTTCGGCATCCCCAAGAAGATGGACCCCTTCGCCACCCAGGGCAAGGCCGAGGTGTCCAAGCTGTTCCAGGACGTCACGGCCTTCGTGGACTCCACGGGGATGTGCCTGTTCACCACCTTCGGCATCGGGGCCGAGGACATCTACCCCATGCTGGAGCACGCCACCGGCGCCGGCTACACCCTGGAGGAGTGCCTGAAGGTTGGCGAGCGCATCTGGAACCTGGAGCGGCTGTTCAACCTGAAGGCCGGCCTCTCGGGGAAGGACGACACCCTGCCCCCGCGCATCCTGCACGAGGGCATCCCGGCCGGGCCGGCGAAGGGCATGGTGGGCAAGCTCGCTGAGATGCTGCCGGAGTACTACAAGCTCCGGGGCTGGGACGGGAGCGGTGTGCCCACCAAGGCGAAGCTGAAGGAGCTGGCCCTGGCCTGAGTGCCGTGCTGCGGCTTTGCGGTGCTGCGGTTCGGGGCAAGAGCCGCACTGCAGCACCGCCGCACCTCGTGCCATGCCGGTGGTGACGTTTCTCGGGGAGCTGCGGCAGGCAGCCGGGCGGGCCGAGGTCACGCTCGAGGCCGACACGGCGGCCCGGCTGCTCGCGGCCGTGGCGGCGGCGATCGGCCCCGGCTTCGCCGATCGCCTCTGGACGGGAGAGGGACTACAACCCGACGTCGAGGTGCTGGTGAACGGCCGGAACATCGAATTCCTGGACCGGCTGGATACCCGTTTGCGGCCTGCGGATCGGGTCACGATCTTTTTTAGCGGGCTGCGGGGATTCCCGGGCGGATGAGCCCTTGTCCCCCTCGACCTCGCCTTCTCCCCCCGGCGCGGGGGAGAAGGGACCGATGCGGGGGAAAGGACAGAGGTCATGGCCAAAGCGGCGAGGAAGCACCACGTGATCATCGGGGCCAGCGCTGCGGGTCTCGCGGCGCTGGAGGCGATCCGCGAGGTGGACCGGGACTGCACGATCACGGTCGTGTCCAGGGAGCGGGGGCCGCTCTATTCGCGGGTGGGCCTCACCCACTTCCTGGACGGCACCGTGAAGGTCCCCGGCATGAACATGCGGCCGCCGGATTACGCCAGGCGGATGAACGCCACCATCCTGACTGGGGTGGCGGCCGTCCGGGTGGACCCCAAGGCACGGACGGTCAAGCTGTCCAACCGCAAGACCCTGAAGTACGACACCCTGCTCGTGGCCAGCGGCTCCTCGGCGGTGATCCTGCCGATCCCGGGGACGAACCTTCGGGGCGTCTACCCGTGCATCACCCGGAACGATGCCGTGAAGATCGACAAGGCCATCCCCCGCGTCCGGCAGGCGGCCGTCATCGGCGCCGGCCTCATCGGGATCCAGGCGGTGGACGCCCTGGCCAAGCGCAAGAGGAAGGTCGCGGTCATCGAGATGATGCCGCACGTAATGCCGGCCATGGTGGATCCCACGGGGGCCAAGCTCTTCGAAGACCTGTTGCGGGAGCAGGGCCATAGCGTCCACACAGGCGTGCGGGCCACGGAGATCCTGGGGAAGGCGGGTCGGGTTACCGGCCTCAAGCTGGAGAATGGCGAGGTCGTCCCCTGCCAGCTCCTCATCATGGCGGCCGGCGTCCGGCCCAACCTGGAGTTTCTCGAGGGGACAGGGATCCAGAAGCGGCAGGGGCTCCTGGTGGATGCCCACCAGCAGACCAGCCTCAAGGGGATCTACGCCGCGGGCGACGTGGCCGAGACCACCGACATGCTGTCCGGACAGCGGGTCGTGATCGCCATCTGGCCCGAGGCGCTCAACCAGGGACGGATCGCGGGACTGAACATGGCGGGCGTTCCCACCAGGTACGAGGGCTCCATGGCCATGAACGTCACCTCGGTCCTCGGACTCCCCGTCGCGTCGCTCGGCCTCTGGCAGGTGACGGACACCAGGGAGTATCAGATCTACAGCAGCCTGCACGAGGGGAAGCGCACCTACCGCAAGCTGGTCTTCCAGGAGGGCAGGCTGGTGGGCGCGGTGCTGGTGGGTCCCCACGTGAACGCGGAGGCCGGGATCCTCCACAACTTCATCCGGTCGCGGCAGTCCTTCACGGCGACGCCGGAGCAGCTCCAGGCCGGACCCATCTCGTGGGGTCGTATTCTGCGGGACAACCGGCTGGCGGGCCGCGCCAGCGCCGCCGCTACGGCCGCGTAGGCCGGAAGGGATCTCGAGCCGCCGGTACCAACGGTTCTGCCGTTGGTGCGCCAGCTTCGGATCTGGCAATCAGGCAATCTGGCGATTTGGCGATCCGGAGATCCAGCTCGCCCAGTCGCCCAGTTGCCGCTTCGGCTTGGCGTCATGGCGGTTGGTCAGGTCATGAAGGTCGAGGTTGCCCTCTACGCCACGCTGACAAAGTACCTGCCATCCGGCGCCCGGAGCCGCAAGGCCGTCCTCGAGGTCAGGGACGGCGCCACGGTGCGGGAGGTCATGAACCAGTTGGGGATCCCGCCCGAGCTGCCGAACATCCTGCTGGTGAACGGGCGGCAGGCTCCCGATACCACGATCCTCAGGGACGGCGAGACGCTGTCGGTCTTTCCTCCTCTCGCCGGCGGCTCCGCCTTGGCGTGGCCTCCTCTCGCCGGCGGCTCCGCGGCGGCGCAGCCACCCCTCGCGGGAAACCGATGCGAACCCAAACCTCCCATCTGTCCCTAATCATCCCAGCGACCGGGACGCCCCCACCGTGCCGAGGGGGCGGCCCCGCGTCCTTCGGGAGAACCCATGCCCGTCCGGCTGGGCGTGATCGCCGACGATCTCACGGGCGCCAACGATACCGGCGTGCAGTTCGCCCGGCAGGGCGCCCGGACCATCGTGCCGCTCGACTGGCACGACCTCACCTCGCTCGGCCGGCACGCCGACGTCCTGGTCCTCTGCACCCACAGCCGCGCGCTGCCTGCCGGGGCCGCTTCCCAGCGGGCCAGGCTGGCGGCCCAGGCCCTGCGCAAGGCGCGTGTCTCGGCCATCTACAAGAAGATTGACTCCACCTTCCGGGGAAACGTGGGAAGCGAGCTGGACGCGATCCTCGACGTCTATCGGGCGCCCCTGGCCATCGTCGCGCCCTCCTTCCCGCCGGCCGACCGCGCCGTGATCAACGGGACCTTGCTGGTGGATGGCGTCCCGGTGCACCGGACCGCCATCGGGCGCGACCCGGTCACCCCCGTTCGGCGCTCGCACCTGCCGACCCTCTTGCGGGCGCAATCCGGTCGAAAGATCCACCACCTCCCGCTCGAGCTTCTGCGATCCCGCGGGTCCCGCGTCGCGCGGACCCTCCAGGCCTGGGCCGAGGCCGACGGGGGCGTGGTCGTGGCGGACGCGGCCACGCAGGGGGATCTGCGGCGCCTGGCCCGGCTCATCGTGCGGGAGGGGCTCCTGGGGGTGGCCGCGGGATCAGCCGGCCTGGCCGCCGCCCTCAGCGGGATGCTGGCGTGGCGGCGCGCCTCCACCCGCCGGCTCGCCCCGGCAAGACACCCCATCCTCCTCGTCGTGGGATCGCCGAACCCGACCAGCCTGGCGCAGGTCGCCCTCCTGGAGCGGCAGGGCTCCACGGCCGTCGTCCGCGCCGGGATCCGCGAGATCCTGGGCGGGCTCGACCGGTTCAGGGGAGAGCTGGAGCGCGTCCTGGGCAAGGCCCTGGCCGAGATCCGGGCCGGCCGCGACGTCGTGCTGACGCTGGCCCAGCCCTGCGACCGGGGGCGCTCGGCCGGCTCCCGCGGGCGTCCCGTCCCGGGGGGGCGGGTCCGTCCCCTCTCCCCCTCCGCCAGCGCCACCCTGAGCGAGTTCCTGGGCCGATCCGCCCGCGATCTCACCCGCCGGGCCTCCCCCGGGGGGTTGGTCCTGTGCGGCGGCGACATCGCCGTCGCCACCTGCCGGGCCCTGCGCGCGGACGGCATCATCCTGGGCGGCGAGGTGGAGCCCGGGGTTCCCTGGGGACGCCTCGTCGGCGGCGAGTACCCCAACCTGCCCGTCATCACCAAGGCCGGCGGCTTCGGCCGGCCGGACGTCTTCGCCGCGGCCATCCGCTTCCTGCGCCACCCCCGCCCGCGCTGACTTCCGACATCTCACCTGACGCCGTTGCCCTGATCGCAGCGATACGCCTTGAGCAGCGACTGGAACAGCCTGGTCTCGATGAGGAGAACGGGGACGCCGTTCACGAAGAACAGGGGGTCCACGCGGATGTCGGGGGGCACCCCGTTGCTGAAAGCGAACTCGTCGGTGACGGGGAACCGGTTGGCCTCGGGGTGCTCCGGATCGAGCAGCCGGACGTTCCGCTCCTGCCTCTCCTCCTCCACGAAGACGGTCTTCAGCCCTTTCAGGTATCCCCAGGCATCCAGATTCCCCTCGATGTTCGGGCGCACGCGGACGAGCCTCTTGACCGTCTCCTCGGCCCGCCGGTGATCCACCACCCCCGGATTGAGTCGCTGGAGCTGCTCCACCAGGACGGCATCCAGGACCGGGCTGACCACGCCGCCGCTCCGCAGCCGCTGCGCCTCCTCAGGGGAGAGGTACGTCCACCCTGCCTCCACGGCGTAGCGGATGAACGGATTCTGTCCGGTGGGCCGCTCGCCGCCGATCGGACTCATTCTGCCGCCTCGGAAAGAATCCGCTGCAACACGGGAACCAGGGGTGGAAGCTCGTTTACCACGACGTTCCAGATGATCTCGGTGTCCAGGCGATCGTACTCCTGCACGATGCGGTTGCGGATTCCCCGCATCTGGGACCCCGGTACCTCCGGGTGGGATGAGACAACCGTATCGGGGATGTGGCGCGCCGCCTCGCCGATGACCGTCAGATTCCATACCACTGCGTCGAGGCGCTGCCTGTCCGTTGCCAATTGCTCGATGGTGCAGCCGCTGGCATAAGCCCCGATCCTCTCGACTGCCTCGAGAACGTGCCGCAGGCGGAACTTCCACTTTCTCGGCTGAGAAGACATCAATCGCCTCCCCCAGAATATCTTCCCTCAATTCCTCATACACGCATCGGCGGACCATCAGGTCCACCTTCTTCACTCCCAGCAATTTCTCAAGGTGCCGCTGGGTCCCGATGAGGTGCAAGAGCCCAATAGGCCGGTCGAACTCGACCAGCAGATCCACGTCGCTGGCATCCCGCGCCTCGTCGCGAGCTACGGAGCCAAAGAGCGCCAGCGAGCGGACAGCGAACTCCCGCCTGAGTTCCTTTCGATGCTCCCTGAGCCTTCGTGGGATGTCTTCACGCTTCATGGTGCACCTCGATGTCTTTCCGTCGGACCTTGCCGGTCATCAGGTGCTGGAGCAGGCTCTTGAAGAGGGCGTCCAGCGCCGCCCGCCGGCGTTCCGGAGCAGCAGTTGGGATGTCGGGTCTTCCCGCTACCATGCCCGAGAGGTGCCCGGCGCGGTACCATCGGCTCGGAAGCTACGCACGACCCTCCTGCGTGTGAAGGAATCTGTGGGGGGACACCTCTCGCGTGAGCACGAGCCGTGAGCCTCTCCATCACCCCGAGACTTTTTGCTTGACACGGGCGGGGCCTCTCGTGCATCTTGGATGCAAGATTCAAAATTCGAACGCTGGAGACGCCATCTCGGGCTTCCCCCCACGCGGGAGCTGCCATGCCCCCGGTCACGAAACTGCGGGCCCCTCGGGGGACCGCGCGCCCCGCGGCGATCCCCTCCCTCCGCATCGAGCACGAGAGTCTGGACGACAAGATCTACGCCCGCCTGCGGGCCCTGATCACGGAGCGCCGGCTGCGACCCGGCGAACGCATCCTGCAGGAGCGGTTGGCCCGCGACATGGGCGTCAGTCGCACCCCGCTCGTCAACGCCCTCAAGCGCCTCGCCCAGGAGCGGCTGGTCGAGTGGGTGCCGCGCCGGGGCATCTATGTCAAGCGGTTCACCAAGCGGGAGATGGCGCGGCTGTTCGAGGTCCGCGAGGCCCTGGAGGGCCTCTCGGCGCGCCTGGCGGCGCCCCGCATTGACCGGGACGAGGTGGATCGGCTCGTGGAGATGTTCCGCGGTCTGGACGTCTCCCCCACCCCGGCGGCGGTCCGCAGGTACGTCGAGCGGGACCGGTACTTCCACTGGCGCATCGTCGAGGTGGCGGGCAACGAACAGCTCGCCCGCGCCCTGGAGTCGGTGAACATGATGTTCTTCGCCTACCAGGACGGCCTGGTGCGGCCCGCGGCCGAGACGGTGGAGGAGCACTTCGCCATCCTGGAGGCCCTGCGCCGCCGCGATCCCGAGCGAAGCGAGGCGGCCATGCGGCTGCACATCCGGCGCTCGGTGGAGCGGCTGGAGCAAGAGGCGGCGGAGGAAGAGGCACGGGCGACATGATGCCCCCCGGGGGGGCGAAGGGAGGTGCGCGAGGCGGGAGCGGGTGGATGCCGGAGGGCGAACACTTGGGCGTCATATCACAGGGTGGGTCCGTCACGGACCGAAGAGGGAGGATGGCACCATGGCTGAAGAGCGACGGAGAACGAGGGCAACCGGAGTGAGGCTGGTCCCGCGGCGAACCGTGCTCAAGGGGGCGGCCGCGGCCGCAGGGGCGGCGACGCTCGGGGGGATCCCGGGCATCCTCGCCGCCGGCCAGGCCCCCGCGTATCCCAAGGGCACCAGGCTCCACCTGCTGCAGTGGTTGAACTTCGTCCCGGCGGGCGACAAGGTGTTCCTGGAGCAGGCGGCGGAGTTCGGCAGGCAGATGGGGGTCGAGGTCCAGGTCGAGCGAATCGGCATGAACGATGTCCGTCCCCGGACCACGGCCGCCATCGAGGCCAAGTCCGGTCCGGACATCATTCTGATCCCGAACAACCTCCCCCAGCTCTACGCCGACAGCCTCGCGGACGTGAGCGACATCTGCGAGGCCCTGGGGAAGGAGCAGGGCGGCTTCTACAATCTGCCGCGGGCCAACGCCTTCGCGGGGGGACGCTGGATCGCGGTGCCCCAGTTCGTGTACTCCTGGGCCTGGAACTATCGCGAATCCTGGCTGCGCGAGGTGGGCTACTACAAGTTTCCCGAGACCTGGGACGAGTTCCGCGACATGGGGAGGAAGCTGAAGGCGGCCGGACACCCCGTCGGCCAGGCCTTCGGGCACAGCGAGAACGATCCCAACAACTACTGCTACGCCCTGGTCTGGTGCTTCGGCGGCATGGAGGTCGAAAAGGACGGCAAGACCGTCGTCCTGGACAGGAAGGGGACCCTGGAGGCCATCAAGCTCAACACCGCCCTGTGGAAGGAGGCCTTCGACGAGTCCGGCCTGTCCTGGGACGATGCCACCAACAACCGGGCCTTCCTGGCGGGCAGCCTCTCGGTGACGGGGAACTCGCCCAGCATCTACTTCGTGGCCCGCGACAAGTTTCCCGAGGTGTACAACGACATGAACCACGCGCCCATGCCCAAGGGACCGGCCGGACGTTTCTACCAGCTCCCCACCTTGAGCAGCGCGGTGATGAAGTACGGGAAGAACCAGAAGCTGGCCAAGGAGTTCATCCGCTACTACATGGCCAAGCCGCAGTATGAGAAGTGGTTCGAGGTGATGGACACCTTTGCCATCCCGCCCACCAAGGCGTGGTACGACCATCCCGTGTGGGTCCGGGACCGCAAGAACATCGTGTTCCGGGACGTGATCAAGGATTCTCTGTGGACCGGCTATGCCGGGCCGCCGAGCCGCCGGGCCTCCGAGGCGCTGGCCAAGTACATCATCGTGGACATGTTCGTGAAGGCCATCCAGGGCACCCCGCCGGAGCAGGCCCTGAAATGGGCCACGACCGAGCTGAAGAAGATCTACGCCGGCTGATGCCGTGCGGCACCGGCCCGGGTCTCCCGCCGGGGACGGCCCGGGCCGTTCGTCCGCTCTCGCACACCTTCCATCCCTTCGGATTGACACCGCGGCGTGTCTCTGCTGAGATGACCGGGCCCTTCCCCCCCGCCTGGACGGCTTTGGCCCCAGGGGGAGGCGCGCGTCCATCCCGCGGGACGAATCGCCCCGGGAAAGGGCAGCCCGTCGCGCCGGCAGATCAGGCCAAGTGAGGGAGGTCAGCATGAACCTGCACCGGATGTTGCTGGAGCGAGCCGAGAAGAAGGGTCCCATCCGCGTCGGCCTGATCGGGGCCGGCAAGTTCGGCACGATGTTCCTGGCCCAGGCGCGATTGACGCCAGGGCTGCACGTCCTCGGGATCGCCGACCTGAACGTGGAGCGGGCCCGCGAGGCCTGCCGGCGCACGGACTGGCCGGCCGAGCAGTACGCCGCCTCCTCCTTCGGCGAGGCCCTGAAGAAGGGATCCACCCACCTCACGGACGACGGCATGGCCCTCATCCAGGCCGAGGGGCTGGACGTCGTGGTCGAGGCGACCGGCCATCCCCCGGCCGGCATCCGCTACGCCCTCGCCGCCATCCAGCATCGCCGGCACATCGTCATGGTGAACGTCGAGGCGGATGTCCTGGCCGGCCCGCTGCTGGCCAAGAAGGCGAAGGCTGCCGGCGTGGTCTACAGCCTGGCCTACGGCGATCAGCCTGCCCTCATCTGCGAGCTGGTGGACTGGGCCCGCGCCAGCGGCTTCAGGGTGGTCTGCGCCGGGAAGGGGACGCGCTATCACCCCGACTTCCACGCCTCGACCCCCGACACGGTCTGGGACAACTTCGGCTGGAGCGCGGAGACCGTGGCCCAGTCCGGCGCCAATCCCAAGATGTTCAACTCCTTCATTGACGGGACCAAGTCGGGGATCGAGATGACGGCCGTCTGTAACGCCATGGGCCTGACGCCGCCCCCGGACGGCCTGGGGTTCCCGCCGGTGGCGGCCGCGGACATCGCCAGGGTCTGCAAGCCCAGGGCGGACGGCGGGACGCTCGCTTACGCCGGGACGGTGGAAGTGATCTCCAGCCTGAACCGCGACCGCACCCCGGTGGCGGGGCATCTGCAGCAAGGGGTCTACGTCACCTTCGAGGGCGGGAGCGAATACGTGCGGCGCTGCTTCAAAGAATACGCCCTCCTGCCGGATGACAGCGGCAAGTACGCCTGTCTGTACCGGCCGACCCATCTCATCGGCCTCGAGCTGGGCATCAGCGTGGCCGCGGCCGTGCTGCGGGGCGAGCCGACCGGCGCCCCCGCCGGCTGGCGGGCGGACGTGGTGGCCACGGCCAAGCGCGACCTCGAGGCCGGCGAAATCCTGGACGGCGAGGGCGGCTACATGGTCTGGGGAAAGATCATGCCGGCCGCCTCTGCCAAGGCCAGGAAGGGCCTCCCGCTGGGCCTGGCCCAGAATGTCAGGCTGACCCGGCCGGTGGTCAAGGGCCAGAACGTCACCTGGGACGACGTGCAGATCGACCGGCAGGATGCCACGGTCGCCTTCCGCCTGGAGATGGAGAGCACCTTCACGCCGGGCGCGTAGGGCGGAGGGGCGGAGGACGCCCCGCATCGGGAGAGGAGGTGAAAGGCGTCGGAGGAGATCGGCTCGCGCGAGGGAGCGGCATGGCAGGTGGTCCCGCAGGACACATTACGGGAGGAGCGGATCATGGCGGAACGGCGACGCAGCAGTCGCGGAAGGGCATCGGATTCGGTTTCCCGCCGAAGCTTTCTGAAGGCGGCCGCCGGGGCGGCGGCGCTGGCGGGGATTCCGGGCATCGTGGCCGCGGGTCAGGCCCCGGCCTACCCCAAGGGAACCAAGCTGCACCTGCTCACCCGCATCAACTTCATCCCGGCCGGGGACACCCTCTTCATCGCCCAGGCCGAGGAGTTCGGCAAGCAGATGGGGGTCGAGGTCCTGGTGGAGCGGATCGGCGAGAACGACGTCACGACCCGCTCCACGGCCGCCATCGTGGCCAAGTCGGGCCCCGACATCATCATGCTCCAGAACAACTTCCCGCACCTTCTGGCCGAGGGCCTGGCGGACGTGAGCGACCTGGCCGAGCCCCTGGGGAAGGCGCAGGGCGGCTACTGGGACCTCTCCAAGGCGAACGCCTATGTGGGGAAGCGGTGGCTGGCCGTGCCCTACGGCGTTCTCTCCAACACCATGAACTACCGCGAGGACTGGCTGAAGGAGGCGGGGTTCAGCAAGTTCCCCGACACCTATGAGGAGCTGCGGGAGGTCGGGAAGAAGCTCAAGGCCATGGGCCGTCCCATGGGGCAGGCCTTCGGCCACAGTGTGAACGATCCCAACTCCTGGTGCTATCCCTTCATGTGGGCCTACGGCGGCTACGAGGTGGAGAAGGACGGCAAGACGGTGGCCGTGGACAAGAAGGGGACCCTGGAGGCCATCAAGCTCAATACGGCCATGTGGAAGGATGCCATGGACGAGGGCGGCCTGTCCTGGGACGACGCCAGCAACAACCGGGCCTTCCTGGCGGGCAGCATCTCCATCACCAACAACGGGGCCAGCATCTACTTCGTGGCCAAAGAGAAGTTCCCGGACGTCGCCAAGGTCACGAACCACGCCCCGAATCCCCGGGGGCCGGCGGGCCGCTTCTACCACATGGCGACCCACAGCAGCGCGGTGATGAAGTACTCCAAGAACCAGAAGCTGGCCAAGGAGTTCATCCGCTGGTACATGGACAAGAAGCAGTACGAGCCCTGGTTCCTGGCCATGTCGAGCTACATGATTCCGCCGACCAAGATGTGGTTCGACCACCCGGCGTGGACGAAGGACCCGAAGCTCACGCCCTTCCGGGACACCATCAAGGACGCGCGGCATCTCGGGTACGCGGGGCCGCCCAGCGCCAAGGCCTCCGAGGCGCTGGCCAAGTACATCATCCTGGATATGTTCGCCAAGGCCATCCAGGGGACCCCGCCGGAGGACTCGCTCAGGTGGGCCACCGGTGAACTGAAGAAAATTTATGGCGCCTGAGGCCTGGCCGTTCGCCCCGGCCCGGATGGGTGCCATCCGGGCCGGGGCCATCCCTGCATCCGGCCGGTGGCACACCCCGCCCCGAGCCGGAATGGCGCGGCCGCTTCAGGCTGGCGTTTTCGGCCGATCTGTAATATCTTCCCTCCGCCCCAATCGCCAGCCCTGTCCCGGGTGGATGAGATTGCGGCTCCACGAGCTCGGGCGGGGCGGCAGCGAGGGGCCGTGAGCTGAAGAGGATCGAGAGCGCCTGACGCGGGATTCCCCCCGGCCCGGGAGGGCGTCGAAGGGTACCGCCCGGGTCGGGACATCCTCGATCCACCGGAGAATTTCCTCGTGGTCTCACCAGCGCAGTCAACCCCTTCTGCGGTCCTGGCCAAACCGGCGCCGGCCCGCGCCGCCGCCCTCGGTCTCGGGCGGTTCCGGCGGGCCACGCCCACCGAACGGCGCGAGTGGCTCCTGGCGTTGATCCTGCTCACTCCGGCGCTCGTGATGCTCTCGCTGTTCGTGGCCTACCCCTTCGTGCGGGGGATCTGGCTGGGCCTCCTGGATGCCGTGGTGGGGCGCGAGGGGAACTTCGTCGGCCTCCGGAACTACGTCAAGCTCTGGAACGACGACATCTTCCGGCGGGCCGCGGCCAACACCTTCATCTACACCGGGTTCGCCACGACGCTGAAGCTCACCCTGGGCATGGTCGTGGCCCTGATGCTGAACAACCTGATCGGGTTCAAGCGGATCCTGCGCGCCTCGATGCTCTTGCCCTGGATCGTCCCCACGGTCCTCTCCACCCTGGCCTGGAAGTGGATGCTGGATCCCACCTTCTCCATCGTGAACTGGGTGCTCTACCAGCTCGGGTTCATCCGGCTGCGGATCGACTGGCTGGGCGGGCCGGTAATGGCCATGGCCTCCGTCATCCTGGTGAACGTCTGGCGCGGGACGCCCTTCTTCGCCATCACGCTGCTCGCCGGCCTTCAAACCATCAGCCCCGATGTCTACGAGGCGGCCTCCATTGACGGGGCCAATGCCTGGCAGCGGTTCTGGAAGGTGACCTGGCCGCTGCTCATGCCGGTCACGACGGTGGTGATGCTCTTCTCGGTGATCCAGACCTTCGCCGACTTCCAGCTCGTCTACATCCTGACCGGGGGCGGGCCGGCCAACAGCACGCACCTGTTCGCCACCTACGCCTATCAGATCGGCGTGGCCACCGGGAAGCTGGGCGAGGGGGCGGCCGCCTCCCTGGCCATGTTCCCCTTCCTGTTCCTGGTGGTCATCTTCCAGCTCTGGTACATCCGCCGCGGCGAGGGCGGGAAGGGGGTCGGCTGATGGCGGCGGTTGCGGGGGCCCGGTGGAAGCGGTGGCTCACCCTGTATCTGCCGCTGGGCGCCTTCGTCATCGGGACGCTGTTCCCCTTCTACTACATGGCCGTCACCAGCCTCCGGCCCGACCGGGAGATGTACATCCCCTGGAACCGGCCGAACTTCGCCCCCTTCTGGACGCTGCATCCGACGCTGGAGCACTTCGCGCTGCTCTTCAAGGAGACGCTCTTCGCGCGCTGGCTGCTCAACACGCTGATCATCTCGGTCCTCTCCACGGCCATCGCCCTCTTCTGCGGCCTCCTGGCCGCCTACGCCCTGGCGCGGCTGCGCTTCCCGCTGGGCGGCGCCCTGGGGAGCGGCATCTTCGTGACCTATCTCGTGCCGCAGACGCTGCTCTTCATCCCGCTCGGCGAGGTGATCCGGAGCTTTCGCCTGAGCGACTCGCTGTGGGCCCTCATCCTCACCTATCCCACGTTCCTGATCCCCTTCTGCACCTGGCTGCTCATGGGCTACTTCCGCACTATCCCCAAGGAGCTGGAGGAGTGCGCCCAGATTGACGGCGCCAGCCGCGTGCAGGCCATGGTCCGGATCGTCTTTCCCGTGGCCATGCCGGGGATCCTGTCGGCCGGGATCTTCGCCTTCACCCACGCCTGGAACGAGTTCATCTACGCCCTGGTCTTCCTGTCCAGCGCGACCAACAAGACCGTCCCCGTGGGGGTGGTGAGCGAGCTGGTCCGGGGCGACACCTTCTTCTGGGGGCCGCTCATGGCCGGGGCCCTGCTGGGCTCCGTTCCCGTGGCCTTCATCTATTCGTTCTTCGTCGAGCAGTACGTGAGCGCCATGACCGGGGCCGTGAAGGGGTAGGGGATCGTCCGGCCCTGGTGGAGGCGGTGACGGACGTGCGCGGGGGGCGGGCCACGCCCTGGAATCCCAGGACCGTCCGGAAAGACGGGTCGGGCGGGGGGCCGCTCAGGCCTCCAGGGCCACCGCGGCCGCGCCCAGAATCCCGGCGTCCGGCCCCAGGGCGGCGGGGAGGATGGGGACCGATTCCACCGCCACCAGCTTGACGCGGCGGCGGACCGCGCGCCGCAGGGGCTCGAACAGGAAGTCCCCTGCCCTGGCCACACCGCCGCCGATCACCACGCGCTCGGGCGCGAGGATCGTCACGACGGCCGCAACGCCCAGTGCGAGATACTCGACCGTTCCCTCCCACACCTCCGCGGCGAGGGCGTCCCCCTCCTGCGCCAGCCGGACCACGTCGGCCGCGGTGAACTCCCCCGCTTTGCCGAGGCGGCTCGGCCGGCCGGCCGCCAATGCCTCCCGGGCGCGGCGCGCGATGGAGGGCCCCGAGGCCAGCGCCTCGAGGCAGCCCCGGTTGCCGCAGCCGCAGCGGGGCCCCTCGGGGAGGATGGTCATGTGGCCGACCTCGCCCGCGGCGTCCTTCAGGCCGTGCCAGAGCTTGCCGTCCAGGATGATCCCGCCGCCGATCCCCGTGCTCACCGTGAGGTAGACGAGGCTGTTCGCCCCCTTCCCCGCGCCGTAGCGGAACTCGCCCAGGGCGGCGGCGTTGGCGTCGTTTTCCAGGACGGCCGGGAGGCCGAGGGCCTTCTGGATGTGCGCCACCAGGGGAACGCGCGTCCAGCCGGGCAGGTTGGGCGGATTCAGGATCAGGCCTGCCTGCCGGTCCAGGGGGCCCGCGCAGCCGATCCCGATCCGCCGGATGGCCCCTCTCGAGATCCCCGGCGCGGCCAGGATGTCTCCGGCGAGACGGACGATGCGATCCAGGACGCGGGCCGGCCCCTCCGCGGCCGCGGTGGGCACCTCGCCCCGCACCAGGATCCTCCCGGCCGCATCCACGGCCCCGGCCGCCAGCTTGGTCCCGCCGATATCTATGGCCAGGACGGTCAGGCTCATGGTTCGCCGCTCCCCGACCTCCGCCCGGACAACCCCAGAAGGATCACAGGGGCTCGAGATAGGCGGGGCCGCCGAGCCGGGCCATCTGCTCCTCGATCCAGGCGGCCCGCTCGCGCACGTAGGCGGAGGGATTCCGGACGTGGAGCCGGATGGGATTCGGAAGGACCGCGGCGAGGAGCGCCGCCTCGGCCGTCTCCAGCTGGGAAGGGCGCTTGCCGAAGAACGCGTGGCTGGCCGCGCCCACCCCGTAGATCCCGTCGCCGAACTGGGCAATGTTCAAATAGACCTCGAGGATCCGTCGCTTCGGCCAGAAGAGTTCCAAAACCACCGTGAGGTACGCCTCGATTCCCTTCCGCACAACGCTTCGCCCCGGCCACAGGAAGAGGTTCCGGGCGACCTGCTGGCTGATAGTGCTCGCGCCCCGCAGGCGCCCCCGCGCGGATTGCTCCTGCACGGCGTCCTGGATGGACTCGAAATCGAAGCCCCAGTGCCGGGGAAACTTCTGGTCCTCGGCCGCCACCACGGCGAGGCGCATGGCGGGCGCGATGGATTCCCAGGGGCTCCAGCGGTAGCGAATCCCCGGCGGGCGGTCCCCGCGGAGGAAGCCGGCGATCCGCCTCTCCAGCATGAAGGCGCTGGTGGGGGGAGGAATCCAGCGCAGGCACACCACGGGGATCAGCGTGAGGCCGATCACGGCCAGGACGGCTCGCCAGAGTCTCCGGCGCCGTCGGGAGGATTTCGGCTGTCGCGGCACGGCGGCTGATCGGTCAAATGCGCAGGCCGCGCCATCGGCGATGGCGGGAGCATCCGCGCTGCTCCAGGGACGCTATTCCCTCCTCGCGGGCGAGTCAAGCCAAAAGGCAGAGCGACGACTTCCCTGCTGCGCCGGGATCGGGCTTGACCCCGTGAACCGGCGCGGGTTAGCATCCCGCCGTCCAAGTCCGACTGGATGCCCGCGGGGGCCGCCCACCGAAGAGGAGG
>JBBIQE010000062.1:0-19996 GCA_037442485.1 Methylomirabilis sp. (SeqCode) | reverse complement strand
GACGGCGCCCGAGCTGCCCAGGGCATCCGCCAGGCTGCGGCCGGCCGTCACGCGGCCGATCACGGGCCGGAGGACCTCGGCGAGGTAGGCGTTGCCCAGGGTGGCGAACGTTGCCTGCAGCGCCGGGATCATGGGGATGCCGCCGCCCAGCGTCATGGCCAGGGTCCGGGCGAAGCGCGAGAACACGTAGCCCCGGGACAGATCGCCCACCAGGGGCAGGCGCAGCATCATGCCGTCGAACCAGCGCCGCCCGCCAGGCCTCCGGCGCCAGTGCCACAGCCCCAGCAGGCAAAGCGCGGCGATGCCGCCCAGGACCGGCAGGGCGTCCCGCAGGCGCACCGTGAGGCTCACCAGCATCCGGGTGGCGAGGGGGAGTTGCGCCTCCATGTCCCCGTAGATCCGGGTGAAGGTCGGGACCACATAGGTCAGCAGGAATACGATGACCGCCCCGGAGGCCAGGACCAGGACGGCGGGGTAGCTGATGGCCGAGCGGAACCGTTGCCGCAGGGCCATCATCCGCCTCTGGTAGTCCAGGTACCGCGACAGCGCGTCCACCAGATTCCCGCTCTGCTCCCCGGCGTGAAGCGCCGCCGTGTACAGCGGCGAGAAGGTCTGCGGGTGCTGGGCCAGGGCGGTCGAGAGCGCCGCGCCGCCCTTCACCGCCTCGCGCGCCTCGACCAGGAGGCGCTTGAGGTGCGGGTGCTGCGTCCGCTCGCCCAGCAGGTCCAGGGCTGTGAGGATGGGGAGCCCGGCCTTGATGAGGGCCAGGAGTTCCTGGTTGAACACCAGGAGGGCTTGCGGCCCCACCCGGGCCCGGCCCAAGGTGAAGAGGCCATGGCGGACCCGAGTCCCCGCAGACCCCTCGACGGCAAAGACGAAGTAACCCTTGGCCTCCAGACTGCGCCGGGCGGCCTCGGGCGTTTCCTCGTCCACCTCCAGGGTCCGGATACTTCCCGTGGGCGTCCCGATCCTGCAGGAGAATCGTGCCATGGGTTTCCCGGGAAGGTTAGAGACCGCGATTCTATCTAAGGCCTCCGGAGGCGGCAAGCAATTTATCCGGCCGCCTCCGGGGTTGGTCGCTGGAGGAAATTCACGCTTGACCGCATGGCGTTAAGGGAATAGAAAAGTCAATCGCCTCTTGACGCAATCGCCCATTTCCATCGAGTCACCCCTCCTGACCACGCCTGCGGCGTGGCAAAGATTAAAGATTGTGGAGCCGCGGACCATGCTGCGTCCTGCGCGGGGTGGAGAAAGTCCCTGGCCTCACCGGCTTGCCCTGGTCACGGCCGGGGCAACCCTTCTGCTGATCCTGGCGGGAGGGGTGGTCACGGCGACGGGGGCCGGCATGGCCGTGCCTGACTGGCCGACGACCTTCGGCTACAACATGTTCCTCTTTCCCTGGGCGCAGATGACCGGGGGGATCCTGTACGAGCACAGCCACCGCCTCATCGGGTCGGTGGTGGGGTTGCTCACGGCGGCCCTGGCCGCGCTGCTTTGGGCCAAAGAGCCCCGGCGCTGGGTGCGCTGGCTCGGGGTGGCGGCGGTCGTTGCCGTGATCGCTCAGGGGATCCTGGGGGGGCTGCGGGTCATGATGGTTGCGGGGCAGCTCGCCCTCCTGCACGGGGTCCTGGCCCACGCCTTCTTCGGCCTGACGGCCTCCCTGGCGTTGTTTACGTCCCGGGCGTGGCGGGCCCGGGCGGCCCCGCTGCCGGTTGAGGCGGCCAGCGGTCTCTCCGCATGGTGCCTCCTTGTCACGGGCCTCACGTACCTGCAAATCGTCCTGGGGGCCGTCGTGACCCACACCGGTGAGCGGCTGGATGCCCACATCGGGCTGGCGGTGCTTCTCTCGGTCCTGGTGCCGATCCTTGCGCATCGCGTCCGTACGCGACTGGCCGACCGGCCCGAGTTCCTGCGCCCCGTGAAGCTCCTCCGCCTCTTCTGGATCGTCCAGTTGGTCCTGGGGCTGGGATCGTATCTGATGCGGCTCGGAGGGCCGCAGTGGCCCTTGTCCGCCGTCCTGGTGCTGGCCTTTCCCGTTGCGCACCGGCTGGGCGCGGCGTTGATGCTGGCGGCCGGCCTAATTCTGACCTTGCAGGCTTTCCGGCTGACGCGGGCCGGCCGGGCGGCGGTCGCAGACGACCAGGCGGCCGGCGGGGTTCCCGCATGAGGCCTCGAGCCCGGGTCCGGAACGGCGACGCGGCACGCCCGATAAGGCGGGGGGCCTGTTGACCACCCTGGTCGGCGGGACGGGGTCGCTCCATTTCCTGGTCGCTCTGATCCTGGGCAGGACCCTCCTCCTCCGCGGGCTGGGCCTTCCCCTTTTCGGCCTGGCCGCGGCAAGAAGGGGGACGTTGCATTATTTGTTGAATAAGCCGTCGATCCCCTCTCCCTTGTCCGCGTGGTCAGTCCTACAGATACATGAACTCGCAGGAAGGGCCTTGGTCGGCTCCAATCGCTGCTTCGGCGGACGGCTCAGGGGGGGAATTACTCTTGCCGGAACGCTGTCGGGCGGCCGCTCCAAAAATGGCGTAGAGCATCCGATGAATCGCGATATCGCAAGAGCGAGTCGAGAGATTATACTTGTAATGCAACGTCCCCCTTTCGGCGGGGGAAGCGGACCGCTGCCTACTGGGGGCTGATCCCCCAGGGGGGCAGGGCGGGGATCCACGGCCGCGTGTAGACGTCGCTCAGGGTGAGGCCGATGAGGATCAGCAGCCAGAAGACCCCGGCCCCCACGAAGACCCAGGTCAGCCGGCTGCTCCAGCGGACGTGCATGAAGTACAGCACGACCAGGGTGGCCTTTGTCACCGCGATGGTGAGGGCCACGATGGCATTCGCATAGTGGAGGCGGCCGCCGCCGAGGTCGAAGAACCCCGCCAAGATGGTCAGGCCGGTCAGGAGCAGCAAGGCCAGGAAGACGCGAACGTAGACTGCCGGGGCCACGCGATGTCCAATCATGTGTGTCGCGCCACCAGGTAGAGGAGCGGGAACAGGAAGATCCAGACAATATCCACGAAGTGCCAGTACAGGCCCGAGATCTCCACGGGGTTGAAGTATTCGGCCGAGTAGCTGCCCCGCCAGGCCTGGACGAGCAGGACGCCCAGGAGCCCCACACCCACCACCATGTGCAGGGCGTGCATCCCGGTCATGGCAAAGTAGAACGAAAAGAAAAGCTGGACATGGTTGGCCACCGGGCTCTCGAGGCGGAAGCCGGGCCCCGGGACCAGATGCTGGTCGAACTTGTGGGTGTACTCCACGACCTTGATGCCGAGGAAGGCAAGCCCGAGAAGCATGGTCAGGGCCAGGAAGAGAAGCAGGGGCGTGCGCCGCCCGACCTGGGCGCTCCAGACCGCCATGGCCATGGTCAGACTGCTGCCGATGAGGACCACGGTGTTGACGGCCCCCAGGGTGAGGTCCAGGTGTCTGCTGCCTTCGGCGAAGCCCTGGGCGTAGGCGGACACGTACACGAGGAACAGGGTGAAGAGCCCCCCGAAGAACATGATCTCGGTGATGAGGAAGGCCCACATCCCCAGGGCGGAGGCCTCGAACTGCTGCTCGGCGTCGTCGAACTGGTGCTGGAGGGCCACGGTATCCTGGTGCTCAGACACGACCGACCTCCGGGACGCCCGGGAGGGGCGCCTCCTCGTAGGCGTAGGCCTCGTGGGTCACCACCGGCGTCTTGTCGAAGTTGGATGCGGGCGGGGGCGAGGGGGTCGTCCACTCCAGCCCCGCGGCCTCCCAGGGATTCGGGCCGGCCGCCTGACCGTAGCGCAAGGACCAGAGGAGGTAGATAACGGGGATCAGGTACCCGGCGGCCAGGATCGAGGCCCCGGCCGTGGACATCACGTTCAGCACCTGGAACTCCGGGGGGTAGGTGTAGGTGCGCCGGAGCATCCCGTTGTAGCCGAGGATGAACTGGGGAAAGAAGGTGAGGTTGAACCCCACGAACAGGAGCAGGGCAGCCGCCCGCGACCAGACCTCGGGATACAGCCGGCCGGTGATCTTGGGCCACCAGAAGTGCAGCCCCCCCATGAAGCCCGTGATGGCCCCCCCCACCATGATGTAGTGGAAGTGGGCCACCACGAAATAGGTATCGGTCAGATGCACATCCGTGCCCAGGTTCGCCAGGAACAGGCCCGTGAGGCCGCCGATGGTGAACAGGCCGATGAACCCCAGGGCGTAGAGCAGGGGGGCGTGGTAGGCGACGGAGCCCCGGTACATGGTGGCGGTCCAGTTGAAGACCTTGATGGCGGAGGGAATGGCGACGAGGTAGGACAGGAGCGAGAAGATCAGGCCCGCGTACACGGACTGGCCGCTCACGAACATGTGGTGGCCCCAGACCAGGAAGCCGATGACCGCGATGGCCAGGCTGGAGGCGGCCACGAACTCGTAACCGAAGATCCGCTTGCGGGAGAAGCAGGCGATGAGTTCGCTCACCACGCCCATGGAGGGCAGGATCATGATGTAGACGGCCGGGTGGGAGTAGAACCAGAACAGGTGCTGGAACAGGATGGGATCCCCGCCCAGGGCGGGATCGAAGATGCCGATGTGCAGCACCCGCTCCAGGCCCACCAGGAGGATGGCCATGGCCACCACGGGGGTCCCGAGGATCATGATGAGGCTGGTGGCGTAGTGGGCCCACACGAAGAGGGGCAGGCGGGACCAGGTCAGGCCGGGCGCGCGCAGCTTGTGGATCGTGACGAGGAAATTCAGGCCCGTGAGGATGGAGGAGAAGCCCGTGATGAAGACCCCCACGGCCGTCAGGGTGACGTTGGTGTTGCTGTAGATGCTGCTGTAGGGGGCGTAGAAGGTCCAGCCCGTATCCACGCCGCCGGTGGTGGCGGCGATGAGGGTGAAGGTCCCGCCCAGGACGAAGACGTACCAGCTCATCAGGTTGAGCCTGGGGAAGGCCACGTCCCGCGCCCCGATCATCAGGGGCAGGAGGAAGTTGCCCAGCACGGCCGGAATGGACGGGATCAGGAAGAAGAAGATCATGGTGATCCCGTGCAGGCTGAACATCTTGTTGTAGGCCTGGCCGTGCAGCAGGGCCCCCTCGGGCGTAAACAGGCTCAGGCGGATGATGGCCGCGGAGACCGCCCCCACGACGAAGAAGACCGAGATGGCGAGCAGGTAGAGGATCCCGATGCGCTTGTGATCGGTGGTGAGGAGCCAGGAGCGCACCCGGTGATCCACGTTGAGGTAGTTGACCTTCCGTTCGAAAGCCACGGTGCTCATCGCTCTGCCTTTGCCTTCTGCTCGGCCGCGAGGCCCTTGATATACGCCAGGAGCTGGAGGAGCTGCTCCTCGCTCAGCACGCCCCGGAAGGGGGGCATGATGGGCGGGTAGCCGGCGACGATCTTGGCCTGGGGGTTCAGGATGGACTCGCGGATGTAGGCCTCGTCCGCGGTGAGGGTTTCCCCCGTGGCCAGCTTGACCGGCTTGCCGAAGAGGCCGGTGAGCGCGGGGCCGGGCCCCGCGCCGGTTGCGAGGTGGCAGCCGGCGCAGCCCTGCTGCTGGAACAGCTTCTCCCCGGCCGCGGCCAGGGAGATCCCCGCCGGGACCCCCTGCAGCCAGGCCGCGTACTCCTCCGGCGTCATGACCACGACCCGGCCGACCATCCTGGCGTGCTCCGTCCCGCAGTACTCGGCGCAGGCCAGCCGGTATTCGCCGGGCCGGGTGGCCTCGAACCAAGCGGTGGTGTAGCGGCCGGGGACCACGTCCATCTTGATCCGGAAATCCGACACGGCGAAGCTGTGGATGACGTCCTCCGAGGTCATGGTGAGCCTCACGGGCCGGCCCACGGGGACATGCAGCGCGTTGATCTCCCGCAGGCCGCTCGCATGCTGGAACTTCCACATCCACTGCTTGGCCACGACGAACACCTCCAGCGCGTCGGCCGGAGGGCGGTTGATGGTGAAGTAGAGCCAGGCCCCCCAGCCGAACATGACCAGGGCGAGGCCGAGGGGGATGACGGTCCAGAGGATCTCCAGCGGCAGGGAGCCGTGGATCGGTGCCGGCCGATCCTTGTCGGAGCGGCGGCGGTACTTGATGGCGAAGACGATCACCGTGAGAAAGATGAGGCCGATGAAGAACGCGCTGACCGCCAGGAGGAACAGGAACAGGAGGTCCACCTGGCGCGCGATGCTGGAGGCCTGCTCTGGGAACAGCCGGAGACCGAAGACCATGGCGCTAGCGAGCCTCCTTGGCCCGCCGCGGGACGTTCCGCTCGCGCCGGAGCATCAGCAGGATGAAGGCCCCCAGGGCGAGCACGGTGCCGAGGCCGGTGAGTCGCAGGACGTTCATCACGACCAGCCCATACTTCCCCGTCAGGGGGTCGTACTTGTAGCAGTAGAGCATCACCCGATCCACCGGCGTGCCGATGCTGCCGGCGGCCGTCTCGACCAGGCCCAGGCGAAGCGCCCGCGGCGGAAAGTCGAGCCCGTAGAAGTAGCGGGCGACCTTTCCCTGCGGGGTGAGCATGACGATCCCGGCGGCATGGGCGAACTGGTCCGTCCTGGCATCGTAGACGTAGCGGAAGCCCACCGCCCGGGCGAGGCTCTGGATCGCCGCCTCTTCGCCGGTGAGGAAGTGCCAGCCCTCGGCCGCGCCGGGGCGCCCGTAGCGGCGCACGTACTCCGCCTTCCTGGCGGTGGCCAGGGCGGGCGTGTCCCGGGGGTCTATGCTTACCGTCAGGACGGCGAACTGCTTCCCGATGTCGAAGGAGACGGGGGCGAGACTTCGCACCAGGCCGTCCAGGATCATGGGGCAGAGCGTGGCACAGTTGTAGTACACCAGGCTCAGGATCACCGGCTTGGTGTCCCCGAAATACTCCCGGAGCGGGACGGTCCGCCCCGTCTCGTCCCGGAACTGCAGATCCAGGGGCACCTGGGCGTCCAGGCGCAGGTCGAACCCGACGTCCTTGAACACGGCGCGGAGCGCCTCGGGCGCCTGAATGGACGCGGGGGCCTCGTGCGCCTCCGCGGGCAGGACCCCCCCCAGGATCCCCGCGAGGCCGAGCAGGGCGAGGCCGATCCTCCGACACCTCCCGCGCATCACTGTGCCCTCCTTCCGGGCGCCTTCGCGCCCTGCTCCACCAGGCGCCGCATGGCCTGCTGGATGGGGATCCGGACGATGCCCTTCCCCCGATCCACCCAGCCGTAGGTGGAGAGGGTCGCCTCCTCCTCCGCCCGCAGCCGCGCCAGGTCGCTCGGCGCGTCCACCTGCAGGAGGGGTCCCGCCGGAGGCTCCACCCGCGCCAGGGGGGAGGCCGGCACATCCTCTGTGGCCCGGCGCGCGGCGAAGATATCGAACAGCCAGGCCGTCAGGATCAGACTTGCCACGACCACCACCGCCAGACCCAGGCCGAAGAGGGCGATGGTGCGGGGCGCCAGATCGCTCGACTCGTGGCCGGCACCGGTGCTGCCGCCGGCCTGGTATCCGGCGGAAGGCTTCCTCTCGCTCATGGAACCGTCCCATGGGCGGGCTGGGCCGCCCCCGCGAACCGGGGATCATGGAGCGGCAGGAGCGACCTGCCCTGCAGCCGCCCCAGGAACGCCCACAGCCAGACCCCGCCGATGCCGACGGGCGCCACGAGATCCATCCAGTGGACGGTCACCTGCCCCGGGTGGAGGGCCGGCGTCACAATGAAATGCAGGTCCACCATCCGCATGACGAGGAGCCACACCGCGACGCCGGTCAGGATCTCGGCCCGCCGCTTCGTCGTCCGCGACAGGAGCAGGAGGAAGGGGACGGCGAAGTGGAAGGCGATCAGGAACATGGCCACCCAGGTCCAGGCCCCCACCAGCCGGCTCACGTACCAGGGGATCTCGTCCGGGAGGTTTCCGGACCAGATGATCAGGTACTGGGAGAAGGCCATGTAGGCCCAGAGCATCACGAAGGCCAGGATGAGGTTCCCCAGGTCATGGAACTGCTGTGCAGAGATCACCCCCTCCAGCGCACCTCCATGGGTGAACCGCCGGAGCACGACGACGATGAAGCACAGGGCGGCCAGACCCTGGCCGACCATGAAGACCGCCCCGAAGATCGTGGAGTGCCACTGGGGACCCAGGGTCATCACCCAGTCGAAGGCGGCGAAGGTGACCGTCAGGCCGTACAGGACGAGCCCCGGACCGCTGAGGCGCCGGAGGCGCCGCGTGAGGGCCGCCTCGGCCGTCCGATCCTGCGTGAGCGACCATCGGCGCAACCGGGAAGCGAGCAGGACCCAGACGCCGAAGTACAGCCCGGCGCGCGCGAGGAAGAACGGGGTGTTGAGGTAGGGCTGCCGGTGCCGCAGGATCGCCTGCGCCGCCACCGCCTCCGGCCGGGCCCAGAGGAAGAGTTCCCGCAGGCCGAAGAGGAGGGGGACGAACAGCAGCGCCAAGAGCGGCAGGGTGGAAGCCGCCGACTCCAGCAGCCGCTGGATCACGAACCCCCACCGACCGCTCACCAGGTGGTGCAGCATCAAGAGCGCCAGGCACCCCAACGCGATCCCGATCCAGAACAGGTACGCCATGAGATACGCATGGAAGAACTCGGGCGGGTTCGCCCAGGCCCCGAGGGCGCACAGGGCAAGCGCGACCAGGCCCACCACCAGCGATCTGGTGCGCAGTTGATCCATGCGGGGGGGCCGGACCTCGGCGGCCGTCATTCCTGCTTCCCCTCGAGTGCCCTTCGCGCCTCGGGCGGGACATCCGCGAGCGTTGCATGCTGGCTCACCTGGAGCGCGCGGATGTAGGCGGCAATGGCCCAGCGATCCGCCGGGGGCACCTCGGCGGCGTAATCCGGCATGGCCCCGAAGCCTCTGGTCATGACATCGAAGAAGTGGCCGACGGGGGCCTGGCGGAGCCGGTCACTGTGAAACGAAGGCGGCCGGCGGTAGCCCCGCAGGACGACCATCCCTCCCCCGCTGCCGGTCCGGTCGTGGCAGGGGGCGCAGAAGATGTCGAACCGCTCCTGCCCGCGCCGGAGCAGCTCCGGGGTCAGCGGGACCGGCAGGGTGGCGATGGGATTCTCCCCCGATTTTCCCGTGTAGAACGGCTCGTCGGCCCGGAGCTGGCCCCGGGCCACGGTGCCCGGCAGGAGCGGGCGCGCCGACCGGTCGTCCCCGAAGAAGCTGCTCTTCGCGAGCGGTCGGTAGCTCGGCTGCTCCGCCATCTGCTGCCGGCAGCCGCCAGCGATCAGTAGGCCCACGGCACCGAGCAGCAGGCAGAGGAGTCGTGGACCGCTGGCGGGTGCTTTCTGCCGACTGCCTGCCGGGAAGCTCTCAGGGCTCAACTTCGACCACCTCGCGCGGATTACAGGTCTCGAGAAACCGCCGCGTTGCCTCGCGGTCGAAACGGGGGTCGGCGGCCTCGATGACGAGGAAGAACCGGTCCCGGCTGGCCCGGGCAAAGGCGGGCACGTTGAAGACCGGGTGGTACGGCATGGGCAGGCCATTCAGGGCGACCATGCCGACAACCGCCGTCAGGGCCGCGAAGAGGACCGTGACCTCGAAGGTGATCGGGATGTAGGCCGGCCAACTGTTCAATGGACGGCCCCCGACGTTGAGGGGGTAGTCAACGACCGTCACCCAGTACTGGGAGGCGAATCCCACCAGAGCCCCCAGGATGCCCGCCAGGAGGACCAGGAGGGGAAGCGAGGTGCGGTGAAAGCCGATCGCCTCGGCCAGCCCCTCCACCGGGAAGGGGGTATGGGCATCCAGGCGCCGATATCCCTCGGCGTGGGCTCGCCTGGCCGCAGAGAGCAACTCCCCGGGGGTGTCGAATTCCGCCATGAGGCCGTAGAGGGAGGGATGCGCGCTCATGGGTCAGTCTCCGGTTGCCACGGCTTGCCCCCTGCCCGGCGAGGGGACGAGCGTCCGCATCTCGAAGATGGAGATCATGGGCAGGCCCCGCACGAACAGGAACATCAGGGCCACAAACAGGCCGATCGTTCCCAGGAAGAGCCCCCAGTCCCAGATCGTCGGGTAGTACATGCCCCAGGCGGAGGGCAGGAAGTCGCGGGTGAGGCTCGTCGCCACGATGACGAACCGCTCCAGCCACATCCCGACATTCACCACGAGGGCGATCACGAACAGGGCCGGGACGCATCGCTTCACCCTGTCCAGCCACAGGGCCTGGGGCACCAGGACATTGCAGAGGATGAGGGACCAGTAGAGGGGGGCGTAGGGCCCCGTGATCCGGTTCCACATGGCATACCCCTCGTAGGGATTGCCGCCGAACCAGGCCATGAAGGTTTCCATGGCGTAGCCGTAGGCGACGATCAGCCCCGTGGCCAGCATGACGTTCGCCATGTTGCGCAGATGCCGGGCGGTGATGAAGTCTTCCATGCCGTAGATCTTCCGGATGGGGATCACGAGGGTCAGGACCATGGCGAACCCGGAGTAGATGGCCCCGGCCACGAAGTAGGGCGGGAAGATCGTGGTGTGCCAGCCGGGAACGATGCCCACGGCAAAGTCGAAGCTCACCACGCTGTGCACCGACACCACCAGGGGGGTGGCCAGCCCCGCCAGGAGGAGGTAGGCCGTCTCGTACCGGTGCCAGTGCCGGGCGGAGCCCCGCCAGCCGAGGGCCAGGACCCCGTAGATCACCTGGAGGAGGCGAGGCTTGGCCCGATCCCGAAACGTCGCCAGGTCGGGGACCAGCCCCACGTACCAGAAGAGCAGCGACACCGTCATGTAGGTGGTGACGGCGAACACGTCCCAGACCAGGGGGCTCCGGGGCTGCGGCCAGAGCCCGTAGGTGTTCGGGATCGGCAGCATCCAGTACGCGAACCACGGCCGCCCCACGTGCAGCAGGGGAAAGAGACCGGCCATGGCCACCGCGAAGAGCGTCATGGCCTCGGCGAACCGGTTGATGGAGGTTCGCCACCGCTGCCGGAGCAGCAGCAGGATGGCCGAGATCAGGGTGCCGGCATGGCCGATGCCGATCCACCAGACGAAGTTGATGATGGCGAACCCCCAGCCCACCGGGATATTGATCCCCCAGATTCCGACCCCCCGGTACAGCAGGTAGGCCGCCGAGACGAGGAAGAGTTGAAGAAGGAGGAACCCTGCGGCGAACCCGACCAACCAGCCTCGGGGGGTCCGGGCGGTCAGAACCGCGTCCCCGATCTTGTCGGTGATCGAGCCGTAGGTGTGTCCCGGCGCGAGGAGGGGACTCGCCTGGGGATGCATGGCTTTCTCGTGGCCGTCGGCCGCCATCCCGCTATCCCTCGCCGATCTCCGGATTGGGGTTCTTCACCTGGGCCAGATAGCTCGTGCGCGGGCGGGTGTTCAGGTCCGCCAGGAGGCCGTAGGCCCGGGGTTCGGCCTTCCACCTGGCGACGCGGCTCTCGGGGTCGTTGATGTTTCCGAAGACGATCGCCTGGGTGGGACAGGCCTGCTGGCAGGCGGTCAGGATCTCCCCGTCCCGGACCGGGCGATCCGCCTTCGCCGCCTCGATCTTGGCCGCATTGATCCGCTGGACGCAGTAGGTGCACTTCTCCATGACGCCGCGGCTTCTCACCGTGACGTTGGGGTTGCGCATCAGCTTCAGGCTGGGCGTGGCGAAGTCCTGGTAGGCCAGGAAATTGAAGCGCCGGACCTTGTAGGGGCAGTTGTTGCTGCAATAGCGGGTGCCGATGCACCGGTTGTACACCATGTCGTTCAGCCCCTCGGCGCTGTGGTTCGTCGCCGCCACGGGGCAGACGGGCTCGCAGGGGGCGTTCTCGCAGTGCTGGCACATCACGGGCTGGTGGGAGACCTCGGGATTCTCCAGCGCCCCCTGGTAGTAGCGATCAATGCGGAGCCATTGCATCGCCCGGCCGCGGCCCACCTGCTCCTTCCCCACGATGGGGCTGTTGTTCTCGGCCTGGCAGGCGATGACGCAGGCATTGCACCCGATGCAGGCGTTGAGGTCAATGGCCATGCCCCAGGCATACCCTTCGTACGCGAATCCGGGGTAGAGGCTGAGGTCCCGGGGCGGCTCCTCGCCCATCTCGCGGGCGAACTCGGGATGCCTCTGGTACTCCGCCACCGTGCCGGCCCGGACCAGGGCCCGGCCCTGCATCCTGAACTGATCCTGGGTGCTCACCAGGGGGTAGCGCGCGCCCGTCTTCCGGAGGGCGAGTCCCGGGGCAAACCAGGGGGCCGCGGCGGTCCGGAGGGCGTAGGCGTTGAAGCCTGTGCCGGTCCCGACCCGGCCCGCCCGCGTCCGCCCATGGCCGAAGTGCACCGTGACGGTATCCGGGGCCTGGCCGGGCATGATCCAGATGGGGGCGCGCACCGTTCGCCCGGCGTGCTCGAGTTCCACCACGTCCTCATTCCGGAGACCGAGACGCTCGGCGGTGGCGGGGCTCAGGAGGGCCGCGTTGTCCCAAGTGAGCTTGCTCAACGGCTTGGGCAGCTCCTGCAGCCACCCGTTGTTGGCGAACCGGCCGTCCCAGATGGTCGGATCCGGACGGAACACGACCTCCAGCGTACCGGGTTCCGCAGCCTTCGCACCGGTGTCTCCGGTTCTCCGATTCTCCGGTTCTCCGATTGCCGCCTTGAGGGCGACCCGCCTGGCGGGCAGTGCCGTTCCGGCGATGAGCCCGTCGTGCAGGGCCCTCCGCCACCATGCCTCGAAGTCTTGCCCCCGGTACCGGCTCTTCCAGTACTCGCGGAGGATGTCGTACCCCGTTTTCTCGGGGGTCCCCGTGAGCGCCGCCAGGAGCTCGTGGGCCGACCTCCCGCCGTACAGCGGGGCGATCAGCGGCTGGAGGATCGTCACCGTGCCATCGTAGGCGCGGGCGTCGCCCCAGGCCTCCAGGAAATGCGCCTCGGGGATGTGCCAGTGGCAGAGCTGCGCCGTCTCGTCCTGATAGAGGCCCAGGTGGACCCGGAAGGCCACCCTGGACATCCGCTCGGCGAAGTGGAGGTCGGCGGGCGCCGTGAACGCGGGGTTGCCGCTGAGGATGACCAGTAGCTCCACCTTGCCGGCGTCCATGTCCTCGGCGAGGTCGAAAAGCGACGCCAGCTGGTCCGTGGGGTTCACCTCGACCGGGTCGGTGTAAATCACCGTGCTGCCGACGTTGCCCAGCGCGTGGTTGATGGCATGGGCCAGGGCATGGACCGCAGGCGGCTGGCCATCGCCGGGGATCACGAGGCTTGCCCCCCGGTGCGCCTGGAGGTCACGGAGGAGGGCGGCGATCCACCCGGCGTGCGGCCCGGAAGGCCTCGCCTCCCCCGGGCCTGCCCCGACGCCCAGCCCCGCGGCCACGGCGCGGGCGAAGGCTTCGATCTCGCTGGCCTTGAGCGGCAGGCGGTGATCGGCCGCGGCACCCGTGATGGAGGGCGTGCACTCGACCGCGTAGAGGCGGTTCATGCGCGCCTCGCGGCCACGGATCTTCCGCCGCAGGGCGAAGTCGCGGGCGTAGCGGACGGCGCCCGGACCGGAGCCCAGGAAGTCCGCATCCAGGGCCAGGATCACATCGGCCCGCTCGAGGCGATACTGGGTCTCGACGAACTCCCCGAAGGCCAGGCGGGCGCCCAGGCGCGCGGCATCCCGCCCGGCCGGCTCGTACTGGTGCCACGTGGCCGACGGGAAGGCGGCGAGGAGCGCCCGCACCTGCGAGGCCAGGGTGGGCGAGGTGACCGTTTCGGTGAGAATCCGGAGGCCCGCCCCCTGGCGCGCCCTCTGCCGATCCAGCGCGCCGCTCACCGCGGCCAGGAACCGATTCCAGGAGCTGATCCGTCCCGCCTCGGTGATCGCCTGGGAGCGGTCGGGGTCGTACAGGGTGAGGACCGCGGCCTGGGCGAAGGCGTCGGTCGCGCCCAGACTGGCCGGATGCAGAGGGTTGCCCTCGACCTTGGTCGGGCGCCCCTCGTGGCTCTCGACCAGGAGGCCGAGGGCATACCCCTGAAGCGGCCTGGCCGTGGCGAAGAAGAGCGGCTTGCCCGGCACGATCTCCTCGGGGGGCTTCACGTAGGGCACGATCCGCTCCTCCGGCTGGCTGGTGCAGGCGGTGAGGCCCGCCAGGGCCAGGGAGGCCCCCATCAGCTTCAGGAAGGCACGCCGGCTCACCGGGTCCATCCACTCCGAGGCGTTCTCGGGAAATTCGCGGCCGAGAAGGGCCTGAAACTCCTCGGTGCCGGCCAGCTCTTCGAGGCTCTGCCAGTACGTCTTCCCCCGTGCCGCGGCCAGGCGCTCGCGGATCGCGGCGAGGTCGGACGTGACGTCGGTTCTGCCCGGTTCAGCCATCGGAAGGGCCCCGAGTTCCTATCGGTGACACGTCGAGCAACTGGTGAGGTGCGCCGCGTCCTGGATCCGGTATTCCTTGACCAGCCTTCGCCCGAGCGAGATCTGCTCCTCGGCCGGCCGCCAGTCCATGCTGAAGACGAACTCCCGAGGCCGCACGAACCGTTCGGGGGCCCGATGGCACTCCAGGCACCATTCCATGTAGAGGGTCTTCACCTTCCACGTGAGCGGCATTTGATCCACGCGGCCATGGCAGGTCACGCATCCGACGCCCTTCCTGACGTGGATGCTGTGATTGAAATACACGAAGTCGGCCAGGTCGTGGACCCGGACCCACTCCAGCGAGCGGCCGGTTCGCCAGCTCTCCCGCACCGGCTCCAGCATGGGGCTGTCGGCCCAGAGCTGGCTATGACAGTTCATGCAGGTCTTGGTTGGGGGGATGCCGGCGAAGGCCGACTCCTCTACCGAGGTGTGGCAGTAGCGGCAGTCGATCCCGGCGTCGGCCACGTGGTGTTTGTGGCTGAAGGGCACGGGCTGGATGCGGGGGTCGCCGACCCCGGTCATGTACGAGGAGTACACGAATCCCCCGGCGCCGAGGGCCAGGATGGCGACCAGGAGGCCGCCGCCCACGATGCTCGCGCGGGCAAGCGTGTTGCTCGAGGGCCGGAAGATCTGAGCCATGTTGGCGGCGCTCAGTCTGTCTCGCGCGTCGGAAGAACGACAGCCCGGCGGACCGGGCAAACAAAAACCCGATGGAGGATGCTGGTGCCCCCTCGGGGTATCTTCGACCCTGTGCGCTCCGGAAAAAGCCGCCCGGAGGGACAAGGAGAAAGAAGGTCACGGCTGTCCCGTCGCGGGGACACCTGTCAATACGGCGACAAGGGGCACCTGTCAAGTCCTGTTTTTCATGCGGCGTGGTACCGGGGGCGTGGAGACCACATGGCAATTAGGACTTAACCAGTGCGGATTACCGTGGCAGATGTTCCTCGCCGTCAATGCCGGCGATCGAGAGTCGGGCCTGGAAAGAGCCGAACGTCGCGACGCGACCATAATCTCCGGCTGAGCGCGCCCGCAAGCCGAGGCGTGTTGCACCGACGAGGGGCATGCACCAAGAGGGAGGCTCGGGCCGAACCGCAGATTCGGACCCGGAAGATTCGGCCGGAAGAGTCCGGAGCATTGACTCCGGGCCGTCCGTCAAACTCCGCTCCAATCGAAGGGCAACCTAGCCCTCGGGATTTTCGGGACCAGAGGCATGCGGCGAAGCGCCCCGGCACCCCCGGCACCCATGGATCCTGGGGGCTCTCGAAAGGGGTCCCCCCAGCTCGCCTGGCTGCTGCAAGGGGCAGGCTCCCGGAGGAAAGGCGCGGCAGGTGATCGCCCATCGGCACACCTGGCGGCCGCAGGAGAAGATCGAAGACCGTGTGCCCTGGGGCGGAGGCCCACATGTACAAGCAGATCTACGTCCCCGTAGATAACTCGGAGCATTCGAATGCCGCCATCGAACTGGCGGTGGTGCTGGGGAAGGCCTTCGGGGCCACGCTGGTGGGCAGCCACGTCTACGCGGCCCGGATGCACGACTACCGGTTCCGGCAGATGGAGTACACGCTGCCGCCCGAGTACCAGGACGAGGAGGAGCTGGAAAAGCAGCGGAAGATTCACGACTCGCTGATCACCATGGGGCTGCAGCTCATCTCCGACTCCTCCCTGGAGGTGCTGGCCCGGAAGGCGGCGGCGGCCGGGCTCCCCTGCAAGAAGGTGATGATGGATGGCAAGAACTATGCGGAGCTGGTTCGGGACATCCGGGAGTCCGCCTACGACCTGGTGGTGATGGGGGCGCTCGGGATCGGCGCCGTCAAGCAGAGCAGCCTGGGGAGCGTCTGCGAGCGCACGGTCCGCCGCATCGGCACGGACGTGGTCGTGGTGAAGAGCCTCGAACCGCCCGAGGCGCTACCCGAGGCTCCCATCCTCGTCGGCATTGACGGGAGCCCCCAGTCCTACGCGGCTCTCCAGTCCGCCCTGGCCCTGGGCCAGGCCCTCCGCCGCCCGGTGGAGGCGGTGGCGGTCTACGATCCCGTCCTGCACTACACCGTCTTCCACAGCCTGGCCTCCGTCCTGACCGAGAAGGCGGCCCGGGTGTTCCGATTCAAGGAGCAGGAGCAGCTCCACGAGGAGGTCATTGATACCGGCCTGGCCACGATCTATCAATCCCATCTCGAGGTGGCCCGGGCGGTGGCCCGCGAGCAGGGGGTGGACCTCAGGATCCGCCTGCTGGCCGGGAAGCCCTTCTAGCGGATCCATCGTCACGTCCGGCAGGCGGAGGCGTGGATGCTGGTCCTGGGCCGGGTGGGGGTGCACTCGGAAGAGGGAATGGACATCGGCTCCAACGCCGAGAACCTGCTCCGGCTGGTCCCGTGCCACGTGCTGATCACCGGCCGGACATTCTATCCCCCCATGGACGTCAAGGCCGAGGCCAGCATCGCCTGGACGCCCGAGGCGGAAGCCGGATGGAGAAAGTGCCAGGCTTCGTCAAGGCCATGGCCCGGACCGCGGTCTTGCGATACGCCCTGGAGCGGGGGCACTCGGTCATCACCGACGCGCTCATCGAGGAGGTGATGGACCTGTTCATGCCGAGCCGGGCGGCGGAAAAGACCCGGGGCCTGGCCCTGCACCTGGCCGTGGAGAGCGTCCGGGCCGGTCGGGGCCCGGTCTACGTCTGTCGCGGCTGCGGACACACGGTCCGGGAGGCGGAGCCGGCCCTCTGCGTGGTCTGCGGCGCCGGGCGGGCGATGTTCGAGAGGCTGGATGCCGCCACGGTAGAGGCGCTGGCCGCCGCGGAAGGCGCCATCCAGGAGGAGGAGAGCTTCGACGGACGCAGGCTCCGCTGGACCGAGGAGGCGAACCGGGTGCTCCGGATGGTGCCCTCGGGCTACCTCCGCCGGCGGGCCAAGGCGCGGATCGAGAAGGCGGCGCGGGTACAGCAGCTCGAGGCCATCGGGAAAGAGATGGCCTGGCCCATCGTGGCCGAGATCCTGGAGGATCAGATGGGCGATCAGGACCGGGACACCCTCACCCCGGAGCAACACCTGCTGCGCGCCACCCGGGCGACCGGCCGGGCCGACGACCTGTTCACCTGGACCGCGGAGGCGGTGGCTCGGCTGAACCGCGTCCCGGAAGGCTACATGCGGACCCTGACGAAGAAGCGCGCGGAGGAGGTGGCGGCGCAGCGCGCGACGCGGGAGATCACCCTGGAGGTCGTGGAGGCGGGAATCGAGGCAGGAAAGCGGATGATGGCCAGACTCCTCGAGGCCTACAACCAGACTGGGAAGACAGGCTGAAAAATCCCCCCTCTTGGCAAAGGGGGTTGGGGGGATTTGCTGGCTATGAGCCATTTCCTCCCCTACACCATTTCCTGGAACCTGACCCGGCGCTGCAACCAGCAGTGCGCCCACTGCTGCCTGAGCGCCTTCCCCCGCGCCGACCCGACGGAGGAGCTGAGCACGGAGGAATGCGTCCGGGTCATGGACGAGATGGCGGCCGTCAACCCGGGCCTCCTCCTCATCCTCACGGGGGGCGAGCCCTTGCTCCGGCCGGACCTCTTCGAGCTGGCGGGGCACGCGGCAGAGCGGGGGTTCACCGTGGTCCTCGGCACCAACGGATTCCTCCTCAGGGAAAAGCAGGCGGCCGCGATGCGGCAGTACGGGATCCAGGGGGCGAGCATCAGCCTGGATTGCACGGACGCCGCTCGGCACGACGCCTTCCGGCGATTCCCGGGCTCCTTCTCGGGCGCCCTCCGGGCCACGGAGGCGTTGCGCGCCGAGGGGCTCCCCTTCTCCCTCCATATGAGCGTCACCGGCTGGAATGTGGGCGAGGTTCCGGCGATGATCGCGCTCGCGCGTAAGCTTCGCGCCCGGGTCCTGAACCTCATTCTTTCTGGTGCGGACAGGCAGGGCAGAAGGGCTCACCGACATTCCGGCCCACGAGTACGAGCGTGTCCTGACCTACCTCGCCCGGGTGCAGGGGGTCGGTCCGGCGCTGCCCTCCAGCCTGGGGGACCGCCGGAGTCCGGGTCCCATGCCCGTCGGCCCCGGCCTCCCGGAGGGCCGGGTGGGAGAAACCGGGCCGTCCGGGGACCTCCTGATTCGCGCGAAATGCGCCCCGTTTTTCCGCCGGATCCTGTACGAGCTGGACCCGGCAACGCCGTTGCTCAGCAACTTCGCCGAGGGGCGCTGCCCAGCGGGCCCGCACTACTGCCGGATCATGCCGAACGGGGACGTCACGGCCTGCCCCTATATGCCCGTGGTGGCCGGAAACCTCCGGCAGACCGCGTTCGGGCAGTTGTGGCGGGACGCGCCTCTCTTCCACGATCTGCGCGGGGGGAGGCTCGCGGGCCGCTGCGGGGCCTGCGAGTTCTCCCGGATCTGCGGCGGCTGCCGCTGTCGCCCCTATATGCCGCCTTCGGCGATTACCTGGCAGAGGATCCGGCCTGCGCCTACCAGCCGGGGGCCTACGGCGGTCGGGTCATCGAGCTTGCCGCCGATCGGACTTTCGGGCTGCGCCCAGCGGTCACGCTTCTCTCTCCCCTCCCCCACGCTGGGGGGAGGGGTATGGTAGTGGGGCGGACGTCGCGGCGGCTGCCTGGCCTCCCCCGCGCGGGGGGGAGCCATCAGCCGGCAGCGGTCAGCCGGCAGCGGTCAGCTCCTCGCCGGCCCTCGTCCCGGTGCTGGTGCTGATGCTGGCCGGCGCGGCCTGGGCGCAGGCGCCCGCCGCCGAGACCTCACCCGCCTACCGGAGCTTTCCGTTGTTCGGCAGCCGCCTGGCGGTGTGGAGTGCCGCCCAGCTTCACCTGAACTTCGCCGCCTTCATCCGCGGCGTGCCCATCTTCGCCTTTATCGTGGAGTTCGTCGGCTGGCGCACCCGAGATCGCCGCTACGACTGGCTGGCCCGCGAGTTCATGAAGCTCACCTTCGCCGCCTACTCCGCCACGGCGCTGCTGGGCGGCGCCCTGACCTTTCTCCTCCTCACCCTGTACCCCCGCTTCTTCGGCTACCTGGCCGGTATTTTCGGGCCGACGATGTGGGTGTACGCGGAGCTGTTCTTCCTGGAGACGTTCACGCTCTACCTCTACTACTACGGCTGGGACCGGCTGTCGGGCCCGCGCAAGGGCCTTCACCTGCTCCTGGGGGCCCTCCTGAACCTCTGGGGGACGGCGCTGCTCTTCGTGGCGAACTCCTGGGTGACCTTCATCGTCTCGCCCCGGGGCGTGGACGAGGCGGGACGCCTCACCAGCCTGTGGGCCGCCGTGGACAACGACACCTGGATGCCCATCAACGTCCATCGCCTGATCGCCAACGTCACCTTCGGGGGCGCCATCGCCGCGGCCAACGCCGCCGTCGGCTTCCTGGGGGCCACGACCGACGAGGAGCGCGCCCAGTACGACTGGATGGGCTACGTCGGCAACTTCCTCGCCCTCTCCTCCCTGCTCTTTCTCCCGTTTGCCGGGTACTGGCTCGGGCGGGAGATCTACGCCTTCAACCAGACCATGGGCATCACCATGATGGGCGGCTTCCTGTCGTGGCTCTGGGTCATCCAGGCCATCCTCATCGGGGTCCTCTTTCTCGGGTCGAACTACTATCTCTGGCTGGGGATGGAGCGGATCCCCGGCTCGGGCGGGCGAGGCCGCTTCTGGAGATTGAGATGCGCGTGCCGGTCCCGGTCAAGGTGAGCGTCTTCGCCCTGCTGGTGATGGGCGCGTACACGTACTTTGCCAACTCCATCCCCCA
>JBBIQE010000061.1:0-20048 GCA_037442485.1 Methylomirabilis sp. (SeqCode) | reverse complement strand
CGCGGTGCTCCAGCGGGGGTCGCGGGCGTCGGCTCGGGGATCGGGGCTCGGCGCGAGCAGGGCGCGGTAGTGTCGCTGCCGGACCTTCGGGTATCGGCTCAGCGCGAGGTAGCTCGGGTGGTAGCGAATCAGCGGGTTCGGCGTGCCGAGGGCGTAGGCGGCGCAGCTCGACCACGGGTAGGCCGCGGGATCCTCCACCAGCCCCGCCCGCACCGGGTTCCGATCCAGGTAGCGCAGGGCGGCCAGGGCGTAGGTGTCGTCCTCCACGAGACACGCCCAGTAGCGGCGCTCCCAGAAGTGGCCGCGGCGGCCCCGCCTACGTTGCCAGTCCCGCGTCGTCTCGCGGAAAAAACCAGCGCAGCGGCCCGGCCAACGGATCCGCGAGCGGCGCCTGGAGTAGCAGGTGCACATGGTTGGCCATCAGGGTGTAGGCGTAGAGCGTGACCGTGTACAGCCGGGCCATCTCGCCGAGACGCCTCGTCAGGCTGTGGAAGTCCTCCGGCTCTGTAAAGCAGAATTCGCGGTTGTTGCAGCGGCCGACGACGTGCACGGTGCCCCCCGGTGCCTGCAGTCGCGGAAGGCGGGGCATGGCCACGCCTCCCGCCGGCCGCGTGAGGTCCGCGGCGAGCGGGTAGGCCTCCGCATCCTCTCCGCGCCGCCTCCCCGTCGAAGAATTCACACGCCGCATCCACAAATCCCGCTAGTTAGCGCGTCCCCGGTACCAGGTACCGGGCAGAAGCTTTCGGGCTCTACATCCAGCCGCGGCCCAGGAGTTCCCGCGCGATGATCAGCCGCTGGATCTCCGAGGTCCCCTCGCCGATCTCGGTGAGCTTGACGTCGCGGAAGTAGCGCTCGACGGGAAAGTCGCGAAGGTAGCCGTAGCCGCCATGGATCTGGATGGCGGCCGCACAGGCCCGCATCCCGACCTCGGAGGCGAAGAGCTTGGCCATGGCCGACTGTTTGGTCGTGGACTCCCCCCGGTCCTTCCTGGCGGCCGCGCGAAGGGTGAGCAGGCGGGCGGCCTCGATCTCGGTGGCCATGTCGGCCAGCTTCCACTGGACGGCCTGGAACTTGCCGATCGGCTGGCCGAACTGTTGCCGCTCCTTGGCGTACCTCACGCTCTCCTCCAGGGCGCCCCGGGCCAGGCCCACGGCCATGGCGGCGATGCCGATCCGGCCGCCATCCAGAACCTTCAGCGTGTCCAGGAACCCGCGGTGGACCTCGCCGAGGAGATTCTCGGCCGGGACCTCCGCCTCCTCCAGGATGAGCTGCGCCGTGTCGCTGGAGTGGACCCCCAGCTTGGCCTCCTTCCGGCCGACCCGAAAGCCGGGGGCATCCCTCTCCAGGATGAACGCCGATATTCCCCGCTTCCCCAGGGTCCGGTCGGTGAGGGCCATGATGACGTACACCGAGGCCACGCTCCCCTGCGTGGTGAAGTTCTTCGTGCCGTTCAGGATCCAGCGATCGCCCCGCCGCACGGCGGTGGTCTGGAGGGCGGCCGCATCGCTGCCCGAACCCGGCTCGGTCAGCGCCCAGGCCCCCAGCTTTTCCCCCCGCGCCAAGGGGACGAGGTATTTCTGCCTCTGCGCCTCGCTTCCGGCGAGATAGATGTGGTTGCTGCAGAGGGAGGTGTGGGAGGCAACGGTCAGGGCGATCCCCCCGTCCTGCCGGGCGATCTCCTCCAGGGCCAGGGCGTAGCTCACGTAGTCCATGCCGGCCCCGCCGCACCCTTCGGGGAAGGGCATGCCGAGGAGGCCGAGGGGAGCCATCCTCCTCACGATGTCCCAGGGGAACTCGCCCTGCTCGTCGTAGAGGCGGGCCACCGGCCGAATCTCGCGCAGGGCGAAATCCCGCACCATGTCGCGGACGGCCTGCTGCGCCTCGGTCAACCGAAAGTCCATGCGCGACTCGCCAACCCTCAAAAGCGTGCGAATGTACGAGCGTACGGGTGGACGCCGGAAGAAGCGTCCGTTATCCCCCCGGACATTCGTACCGGCGTACACTCGTACGCCTTTCGGTTCTCAGGCCGGCACGAAGTAGACGTCGGTCGGCTTGAACCTGGACAGGCGCCTGAATCGCGCCCGCACCTTCATCCCGACCCACGAGAGCGACGGCGCCTGGGGGTCTACGCCGACCAGCCGCGACAGGAACAGGGTGTCCACCCCGGGCCACTCGACCAGGATGAGCACGAAGGGGGTCTCGGGCAAAAACTCCTGGCTGCCGTAGTGGCAGACGGTGAACGTGTGGACGTAGCCCTCGTGCGGCAACTCGATCCAGTCGCACTCCCCGCCGCAGTACATGCAGTGCCGGCGCGGCGTCCCGTAGGTGTACGGGCAGGCCGGGCATCGCGTGCCCAAAAGCTTCCCGTTGGCCAGTCCGGCGAAGAAGGGGGAGTCCTGGCCGTAGCTGTGAATGTAGTCAATCGCGTAGTGGGACTTCACGACGATGGGCGCCATCTCCTTCAAGGCGGAGAGGTCCCGGGGGAAGGGGACGTTGTACAGGATCGCGCCCTCCTCCGTCTCGGGAAGCTTGACGGGACTCCGCTCGTCGGTCATGGCTAGAACCCCCTCTCGAGAATCGAGACCACCACGTATGTTCCCGTCCCCGCGTGGCTGTGGATGGCCCCGCGCCGGGCGTTCTTCACCTGCAGGGTGCCGTCCCCGAAATGCCGCTCGATGCTGCCCTGAAGCTGCCACAGGGCGAAGACCGCCTGCATGAGGCCGGTCGCGCCCACGGGGTGGCCGCAGGCGATCAGCCCGCCGGAGGGGTTCACCGGAATCTTTCCCTGCTCGGGGAACCGATAGCCGTAATCCACGCCTGGCATGAACGGCCTGCCCGCCGCCACGAACTTGCCCCCCTCCCCGTACCGGCACAGGCCCATGTCCTCGTAGGTCTGGATCTCCGAGGAGGTGTAGGCGTCGTGCAGCTCGATGAAGTCCAGCTCCTCCATCGGATTGGTGATCCCGGCCATCTGGTAGGCCGTCTTGGACGCCATCCGCCCCGCGCGGAAGGAGTGCACGCCGGGGTACTTCAGCCCCTTGTACTCCTCGGCCTTCTCGTGGGGCAGCAGGATGACGTCCCCCCGCGGCCGGTCCGCCATCCGCATGGCGTCCAGCCCGCCCCCCACCCCCGTCACCCGGGCGGGCTTCGGCCGCTTTCCCGTCGCCTTCTCCAGTCGGTTCAGCCCCTCCTCGCTGGCCAGGATGATGACGGCCGCCCCGTCGCTCATCACGCAGATGTCCAGCATGGTCAGGGGCCAGGCCACCATCTCGGACCGGCGGACGTCCTCGATGGTGATCCGCTTCCGCTTCTGGGCGTAGGGATTGTGCAGGGCGTTGAGGTGGTTCTTGACCGAGACCAGCGCCATCTGCTCCACGGTGGTCCCGAACTCCTGCATGTGCCGGACGACCATCATGGCGTAGTAGCCGGAGTAGAAGCCCCCCACCGGATAGTCGAAGTTGGTGTCCGAGGCGAGGGCGATGAACTCGTTGCCCTTCCAGGTGTTCACGTGGGACATCGTCTCCCAGCCGTACACCACGCAGAGGTCGAAGCGGCCCGAGGCCACCGCCTCCCATCCCGACTGGAAGGCCACGCCGCCGGTGGCCCCGCCCGCCTCGATCCGCTTGCTGGGCTTGGGGCAGAGGCCCAGGTAGTCCTGGACCATGCTCCCCGCCTTGAGCTGCCGCAGGAAGTGGTCGGAGAAGTACGAGGCCACGCTGCCGTCCACGATCTCCGCGGCCTTCCGGAATTCCAACCCGATGTCTTTGAGCGCGTAGTCGTACGCCTCCTTGACCATGGGCTGGAACGTCACGTCGGGCCGCGCCTTGGCGAACTTGCTCACCCCGCCTGCTACCACGTACACGGGCCGCATGCTTCACTCCCTCCCCGTGATCCGGCCGCGGGCCATCATTTCCGCTTCAGGTTGTTGCGCACGAAGGCGATGGCATCCTGGGTGCTCGCGCCCGGCGTGAAGACCGCCGCCAGGCCGCAGGCTTTGAGCTTGGGGATGTCCTCGTCCGGGATGGTCCCGCCACCGAAAACCAGGACGTCATCCACCCCCCGCTCCTTCAAGAGCTCCATGACCTTCGGGAACAGGTGCATGTGGGCGCCCGAAAGGCAGCTCAGCCCGATGGCGTCCACGTCCTCCTGGATGGCGGCGTTCACGATCATCTCGGGAGTCTGGCGCAACCCCGTATAGATGACCTCGAATCCGGCGTCGCGAAAGGCGCGGGCGATGACCTTCGCTCCCCGGTCGTGCCCGTCCAGCCCCGGTTTGGCGATCAGGACTCGGATCTTCCGCTCGTTACTCATCGCTCTGTCCTTGGCCCGATGACCACAGGACGGGCCCTCCCGGTGGCGCTCCCCGGTCGTGCCCGTCCAGCCCCGGTTTGGCGATCAGGACTCGGATCTTCCGCTCGTCGCTCATGATGCCATCCCCCATCCCCCGTCCCCGGTCCCCCGGTCTCCCGCCGTCAGATGATCGGCGGTTCCGTGTACTCGCCCCAGATCTCGCGGAGGGCGCCGACGATCTCGCCCACGGTGGCGTACGCCTTCACCGCCTCCAGGATCCTGGGCATGAGCAGGTCACGGCCCCACGGATCGTCGCCCAGGGCGGCGGCGCGCAGCGCATCCATGGCCGCGTTCCACCGATCCTTGTCCCGGCGCTTGCGGAGGTCGGCCAGCCGCTCCACCTGCCGCTGGCGCAGCGCCTCGTCAATGAACAGGATCGGGATCGGACGCTTCTCCCCCTCCTCCACGAACCGGTTCACGCCCACGATGACCTTCTCCCCCCGTTCCACCGCCCGCTGGTAGGCGTAGGCGGAATTCGCGATCTCCTGCTGTGGGAAGCCCAGCTCGATGGCCCGCACCATCCCGCCCAGCTCCTCGATCTTGCGCAGATACTCCATGGCCCCCTCCTCCATCTCGTTCGTCAGGGCCTCGACGAAATAGGAGCCGGCCAGCGGATCGATGGTGTGGGTGACCCCGGTCTCGTGGGCGATCACCTGCTGGGTTCTGAGGGCGATGGTCACCGCCTCCTGGGTGGGCAGGGCATAGGCCTCGTCCATGGAGTTGGTGTGCAGCGACTGCGTGCCGCCCAGCACCCCCGCCAGGGCCTGCAGCGCCACGCGCGCGATGTTCACATGGGGCTGCTGGGCCGTGAGCGACACCCCGGCCGTCTGGGAGTGGGTCCGCAGCATCCAGGAGCGGGGGTTCCTGGCCTTGAACCGCTCGCGCATGATGCGGGCCCACAGGCGCCGGGCCGCCCGGAACTTGGCGATCTCCTCGAACAGGTCGTTGTGGATGTCCCAGAAAAAGGACAGGCGCGGCGCGAAGTCGTCTACGTCGAGGCCGGCCCGGATCCCCTCCTCCACGTAGGTGATGCCGTCGGCGATGGTGAAGGCCAGCTCCTGCAGGGCCGTGGCGCCGGCCTCGCGGATGTGATACCCGCTGATGCTGATGGTGTTCCACCGGGGGAAGTGCCGGCTGCCGAACACGATGGTGTCGGTGACCAGACGGAGCGAGGGCTTCAGGGGGAAGATGTACTCCTTCTGGGCGATGTACTCCTTCAGGACATCGTTCTGGAGGGTCCCCCCGATCCGCGCGTAGGGGATCCCCCGCTGCTCGCACACCGCGATGTACATGGCCCAGGCCACCGCCGCGGTCGAGGTGATGGTCATGGACGTGGTGACCTTGTCCAGCGGCAGCCCGTCCAGGAGCACCTCCATGTCCTGGAGCGAGTCGATGGCCGCCCCGCACTTGCCCACCTCGCCCGCGGCCAGGGGATGGTCCGAATCGTAGCCCATCAGCGTGGGGAGGTGGAACGCCACCGAGAGCCCCATCTGCCCCTGCTCGAGCAGATAGCGGTAGCGGCGGTTCGTCTCCTCGGCCGAGCCGAAGCCCGAGTACTGCCGCATGGTCCAGAGCCGCCCGCGGTACATGGTCGGCTGGACCCCGCGGGTGAACGGGTACTGCCCCGGGAAGCCGAGATCCCGCCGGTACTCCAGGGCCGACACATCCAGCGGCGTGTAGAGCCGCCGGATCGGCCGGCCCGACACCGTGGTGAAGGGCCCCGGGCGCTCCGGCGCCCGCGCCAGGTGGGGAGCCAGCGTCTCCCTCTCCCAGCGGGCTCGCGCCTCCTCCAGCCTCTTCAGCTCCTCCGGATCGAACCTCATGAGCCCCCTCCACTTCCCGCCGTCTCGCAGGCCCGTCCCAGGAGATGGCGGGAGATGATGCGCCGGTGGATCTCCGACGTCCCCTCGTAGAGGGTGAGGACCCGGGCGTCGCGCAGATACCGCTCCACCGGGAAGTCCTGGAGGTACCCGTAGCCCCCGTGGATCTGGACCGCCTCGCTGGCCGCGCGGTTGGCCACCTCGGAGGCGAAGAGCTTGGCCATGGAGGCCTCGGCCGCGAACGGGCGGCCGGCATCCTTCCGCGCCGCCGCCCGCAGCGTCAAGAGTCTCGCCGCCTCGATCTCGGTCGCCATGTTCGCCAGCTTCCACTGGATGGCCTGGAAGCGCCCGATGGGCTGGCCGAACTGTTGCCGCTGCCTGGCGTAGCGGACCGAGGCCTCCAGGCACGCCTGCGCGATCCCCACGGCCTGGGCCGCGATCCCCGCACGGCCGCCGGCGAGCGCGCTCAGCGCGATCCTGAAGCCCTCCCCTTCCTCCCCGATCCGGTTCTGCACGGGGACCTCGCAATCCTCCAGCAGCAGCTCCACCGTGTCCGAGGCGCGCAGGCCCATCTTCTCCTCGCGCTTGCCGACCCGCAACCCCGGGAAGGCGGGCTCGAGGGCAAAGGCCGTGATGCCCTTGTCGCCCCGCGAGAGGTCCGTGGAGGCGAACAGGATGATGAGGCCCGCGCGGCTGCCGTTGGTGACGAATAGCTTGGTCCCGTTCAGGACGTAGCGGTCGCCCCGCCGGCGGGCCCTCGTCCGGAGGCTCGCGGCGTCGCTTCCGCTGGTGGCCTCCGTCAGCGAGAAGGCCCCGAGGATCTCCCCGCGGCCGAGGGCCGGGAGGTACCGCTGCCGCTGCGCCTCTGTGCCATAGCGGTGGATCAGCTCGCAGGCCAGGGCGTTGTGGACCGAGACGGTGACCCCGGTGCTGGCGCAGGCCCGGCTGATCTCCATCAGGGCCAGGCAACCGCTGACCGAATCGGCTCCCGCGCCCCCGTATTCCGGAGGAACACTCATCCCCAGGACGCCGAGTTCCGCCAGGCGCTGCAGCGGCTTGGCGGGAAACTGTTTGCGGCGGTCCAGCTCGCCGGCCATGGGCGCAAGCTCGCGCTCCGCGAACTCCCGCACGGTGTCGCGGATGAGCCGTTGCGCTTCGGTCAACTCGACGTCCATGCGATGCGTATCGCACTCTTCCAGAGCGTACGAATGTCCGAGGGTACGAGTGTACGCAGGAAGAAGCATCCGTCGCCGCCCCGTACATTCGTACCGGCGTACACTCGTACGCCTTCGAGCACTAGAGGGCCTTTGCCACCAGCTCCGCCAGATCCATGGCCTGGAGCTGCTCGGTCGCATCCTTCGCCCGGATGCCGTCCTCGAACATGGTCAGGCAGAAGGGGCAGGCCGTGCCCACGATGCTCGGCTTCACCCGCAGCGCCTCCTCGGTCCGCTCGAGGTTCACCCGCTTGCCGATCCGCTCCTCCAGCCACATCAGGCCGCCGCCGGCGCCGCAGCAGAAGCCCCGCTCGCGGCGCCGCTCCATCTCCCGCCGCGCCACCCCCGGCAGCGCCTCCAGGATCTCGCGGGGCGCATCGAAGATGCCGTTGTGGCGGCCCAGGTAGCAGGAATCGTGGTAGGCCACGGTTGCGGCCAGGGCCCGCGTCGGCCGGAGGCGCCCCTGGCGCAAGAGGTCGCGGATGAGGACCGTGTGGTGGAGGACCTCGTACTGCCCCCCGAACTGCCCGTACTCGTTCCCCAGGGTGTTGAAGCAGTGCGGGCAGGCCGTGATGATCCGTTTCACGCCATAGCCGTCCAGGGTCTGGATGTTGGCCTGCGCCTGCATCTGGAACAGGAACTCGTGGCCCATGCGCCGGGCGGGATCGCCCGTGCACCGCTCCTCCTCGCCCAGGATGGCAAAGTCTACTCCGGCGGCTTGCAGCACCTGGACCAGGGCCCGCGCGACCTTCTGGGTCCGTTCGTCGAAGGCGGCGGCACACCCCACCCAGTACAGGTACTCCGCCCTTCCCTTCTCGGCCATCCGGGGGACCTCCAGGCCCCTGGCCCAGTCCGTCCGGCTGGGCACGGCCCCCGGGTAGGGGTGCCCGCGCTGCTCCAGACTCCGCAGGGCCGCCTGCATCGTCTCGGGGAACCGGGCCTCCTCCATGACCAGGAAGCGGCGCATGTGGATGAGCTTGGGAATCGGTTCGATGAAGACCGGGCATTCCTGGTGGCAGGCCCCGCAGGTGGTGCAGGCCCAGATCGCGCCCTCGCCGATGACGCCGCCCACCATGGGCCTGCCCTCGCCATTTCCCTTCGTCTGGGCCAGGAGGTGGTCCCGCAGGTCCATGATGACCCCCTTGGGGGTCAGCGGCTTGCCCGTGGCCCAGGCGGGGCAGGCGTCCTGGCAGCGGCCGCACTCCGTGCACGCCACCAGCTCCAGGAGGTCCTTGCGCGAGAAACCCTGGATGGTGGAGACGCCGAAATGCTCCGCCTCTTCCAGGGCCGCGGGCTGGATCACCCCGGAAGGCCGCGGCCGGCGCAGGGCGATGTTGGCCCCCGCCGCCAGGATGTGGCGGATCAGCGTGTAGGGAACCAGCGCGAGGAACCCGAAGGCCAAGACCGCGTGCCCCCACCAGCTCAGCCGGTGCAGGAGCCGCTGCGTCTCCGGCCCGAGTCCGCCGAGGCCAAGGCTCGCCACCCATCCCCCCGGCGACCACGGGCCCCAGGGATCGCGCGTGGCCGCGATCCGGAGCCCCTCGACGACAAATCCGCTGAGCAGGACGGCGAGGAGCAGCCAGAGGGACCCCGCATACCCCTCGGCATCCCGGGGCTTCCACAGCCGGGGCGGCCTGGCCCCATAGCGGCGAAGCAGGGCGATCAGGACACCCGCCACCGCGGCGAGGCCGAAGAGGTCCACCGTGAGGGACATGAAGTACAGGTAGAAGTCGCCCGAGAGGGTCGGGACGCCGACGTACTCCTGCAGCGCCACCAGACAGGTGGCCACGAAGAGGATGCCGAAGCCCCACGAGATCGCCGCATGCATCCCGCCGGCCAGCGGCTGGGTGCGGAGGCGGCGCTGGAGGATGGCCTGGGCCAGGACCTGGCGGAGCTGCCGCCCGATCGGCGGGATGTCCTGCTCGGGCTGCCCCATCCACACGAGCCGGATCAGACGATAGCAGCCGTAGAGGAAGGCGGCGAGGAACGGCAGGAAAAGGGGGTAGAGCAGCAGGTGCGCCGGGATGTTCCAGTAGATTTCCCGCGAAGGGATCATGCGGACGGCTCCACCCGACTCCGGCACGCGACCCCGGGCTCCTGACCGCAGCCGCTAGCCCTGGGTCAGCTCCCTGCACTTCTCGATGAACTTGGGCAGGATGGCCCTGAAATCGCCCACGATCCCCAGGTGCGCCACCTTGAAGATGGGCGCATCGGGGTCGGTGTTGATGGCCACGACCGTCCGGGAGCTGGTCATCCCCGCCAGGTGCTGGGTGGCCCCCGAGATCCCCACGGCGATGTAGAGGTCGGGGCTCACCGTCTTCCCGGTCTGGCCGACCTGCCACGAGGCGGGCACCCAGCCCGCATCCACCGCGGCGCGCGAGGCGCCGACCGCCCCCTTGAGGAGCGCCGCCAGCGCCTCGAGCTGCTTGAAGGGCTCGGGGCCCTTGAGGCCGCGCCCGCCGCTCACGACCACCTTGGCCGTCTCGAGCTTGACGCCGCGGACCTCCTCGGTGACCTTCCGGAGCACCCGGGTCCGGAGGAGCGAGGGCTCCAGGCGAAGCGCCACGGCGATCTGCTCTCCGGCACGGCCCGGCTGTTGCTCCGCGGGGGCCAGCATCCGGGGCTTCAGCGTAGCCACGACGGGGAACCGTTCGGCGGCAAAGGTGGCGATGGTCCGGCCCCCGTACATCTGGCGGCGGAAGAGGATGGCGGCCCCCTCGGCCTCGATCCCCAGCACCTCGGTCACGATCCCCGCGCCCAGGCGATGGGCGAGCCGCGGCGCCACCTCGCGGCCGCAGGAATCATCGGCCAGGAGCATCACCTCGGGCGCCGCCTGGGCTGCGGCCTGGGTGAGGGCGGCCACGTAGGCATCCCCCTGGTACTCCGCGAGCAGCGGATGTTCGGCCCGCAACACCCGGTCGGCCCCGAAGGCGATCAACCGCGCAGCCAGCCCGCTCTGATTCGCCTGCAAGAGGGCCGCCTGCACCCGTCCCCGGGTGGCATCCGCGAGCCGCCGCGCCGCCCCCAGCAGCTCCAGCGTGCTCGGCGTCGGGACCTCCCCCTGCCCATGCGCGAGGATCAGGATGTCCGCCATGTCTCCCTCTCCGTGGGCCGAAGGCGCGGCCTCCCGGGATCGGCCTCAGCCTGCCCAGCGGTCCTGTCGGCGCGCCGCGCGCGGCGCGGCCTAGATCAGCTTGAGCTCGCGCAGCCGGAGCGCCAGCTTCTCCGCCTGCTCCTCCGGGGTCTCCCCCTGGATGTGCTCGCAGCGCGACTCCCGGTGCGGGATGGCGACGTCACGCAGGTGGAGCCGCGCGGCCCCCGCGCCCAGCCGGGCCGCGTCCAGGTTGAGGTCGGCGGCCTTCCAGGTCGGGACCTGCTTCTTGGCGGCGGCCATGATGTCCTTGAGCTTGGAGTAGCGGGGGACGTTGCTGTCGTCGCTCAGGATGCTCACCACGGCGGGGAGCGGCGCCTCCACCAGCTCGTGCCCATCCTCGACGATGCGCCGCAGCACCGCCTTCCCGTCCTGGGCCTCGATCCGGGTGACGAAGGTCACGCAGGGCCAGCCCAGCTCCTCGGCCAGGAGCGGGGCCACCACCTTGTCCCCGGTGTCCCCCGAGACGCAGCCGGTGAGCACCAGGTCCGGCGTCCCGATCCTCCGAATGGCCGTCGCCAGGGCGTGCGCGACCCCGAAGGGATCCGTGCCGAGGAGCACCGGATCGCTCACCAGGACCCCCTCGTCCAGCCCCATCCCCAGCGCCGATTTCACCGCGCCCATGGCGCCCGGCTCTCCGAGGCAGAGGGCCGTGATCTTCCCGCCGGTCTTCTCGCGGAGCTGCAGGGCGACCTCCAGGGCGTTCTGGTCGTAGGCGCTGATGACCAGGGACAGGCCGCCCCGCACCTGCCGCTTGGTGGTCGGATCCAGCTTGAACTGCTCGGCCGGGATCTCGGGGTCGATGATCTGCTTGATGCAGACGATGGTGTGCATGCATCAGTCTCCTGGCGGTCGTCCCCCCCGGCCCTCCCCGCGTCCCGCGGGCACCCTCTGGGTGGGCGGGGGACCCGGGGGGGAGGGAGCGGGGGGCATCCGGTCGCGTTCTCACGAGAGAAGCGCGCTGGCGATCACCATCCGCTGGATCTCGGAAGTGCCCTCGTAGATCTCGGTCACCTTGGCATCGCGCATGAACCGCTGCGCCGGATAGTCCATCATGTACCCGTAGCCACCGAAGATCTGGACCCCCTTGATGCTGGCCCGCATGGCCAGCTCGGACGCATACAGCTTGGCCATGGAGGACTCCTTGGTGTGGCGGACGCCCCGGTCCTTGAGCAGGGCGGCCTGAAGGGTGAGCAGGCGGGCGGCATCAATCTCCACGGCCATGTCGGCCAGCATGAACTGGATGGCCTGGTTGGCCGCGATGGGCTTGCCGAACTGCACCCGCTGCTTCGCGTAGTCGAGGGAGGCCTCCAGGGCCGCCCGGGCGATCCCCACGGCCTGGGCCGCGATTCCGATCCGGCCCCCATCCAGCGTGGCCAGGGCGATCCTGAATCCCTCGCCCTCCCGGCCCAGGAGGTTCGCCGCCGGGACCCGGCAGTTGTCGAAGGCGAGCTGGGCGCAACTGCTCCCCCGGATCCCCAGCTTCTTCTCCACGCGCGCCACCGCGAAGCCGGGTGTCCCCCGCTCCACCACGAAGGCGCAGATCCCCTTGTGCGCGAGCCCCCGGTCGAGGGTGGCAAACACAATGGCGAAGTCGGCTTCGGCCCCGTTGGTGATGAAGTGCTTGGTCCCGTTCAGGACGTAGCCATCCCCCTCCCGCTTGGCGACGGTCTGCAGGTTGGCCGCATCGCTCCCGGCCTCGGGCTCGCTCAGGCAGAAGCAGCCGATGCTCTTCCCGCTGGCGACGGGGGCGAGGAATCGCCGCTTCTGCTCCTCCGTCCCGAACTTCACCAGGGGGTCGCAGTAGAGGGAGTTGTTCACCGACATGATGACCCCGTGGGAGGCGCAGGCCCGGCTGATCTCCTCCAGCGCCACCACGTAGCAGACGGTATCCGCCCCCGCGCCGCCGTATGCCTCCGGGACGGTGATCCCCATGAAGCCCAGCTCGCCCAGCCTCCGGATCGTCTCGCGCGGAAATTCCCCCCGCTCATCCACCTGCTGGGCGATCGGCGCGATCTCTTTATCGGCGAAATGCTGCGCCGTCTCCTGAAACATCCGCTGCGCTTCGGTCAGCTCGAAGTCCATACGCTCATCCAGAGCGGAGAGGCCGCTACAACCCTCTAGCGCAAATCTGAACGCTCGCGTTCAGCGACGGGCGCCTGTGGCCCGGCCGCTCGAACGCGATGTAAGGCGCCGGGTCGCCTCGGACATCCTGAGCAGGGACCGCAGCGCCTCGTTCACGGCAGCCGAACTGCGAAAAGCCTTGGCCACATCCGGCTCGAGGACCACGACGTTTGCGCCCTCTTTCAGAAGGCGGCGGTAGTACTTGCCACGGATGGCCGTCGAGTAATCGAAGTCGTACTCTGGCCGCATGTCATCCGATATTCCCCGGCCCTTAGCCTTCATCCGGCTAACGCTGCCCATTGGGCACGCGGCACAGCACCGTCCTCCGGAAGCGCTTGTTGCCCAGTCGCTCACGGCGAAACGGGCGTGAGGCTGAACACACGGGCAAGACGGGATGCCGCTTGGATGTCCCCGCGCCGCAAGGCTTCACGGACCTCGTCGAGTTTGTACGCGTCGTCGAGAGAGAGATATGGCGACCAGCCCTCGCCCCCTTCGATCAACTCGACATCCACCTCAGCCGCGTACGGGCCTTCGCGGACCAGCTTGGTATGACGCCTCTTGTTCACTGTTTCCTCCGAAGGAAATCGTCCGTCCAGCGAGCCGGATCAGGCCGATAGGCAGTGACCAGCACCGCCGGCGACGTTTGCCCCCGCGGGATGCCCCAGACCACATGAATCGGGCTTCCGTTCCGATCTCGCTGTAGGACAAGAGTGCACGGGCCCTTCGGGTAATCGGGGTACTCCTCGACGACAACTGCGGCCCCGACACCGTTGACCACCTCACCGGCGAGGATACCGTCTCCGGCCGTCTCGTCGTAGCCATGCGCGGAGATCTGAACTATCCCGCTCTGGACGAGGGCGACGATCCGGCGAAGAGTCTCGCTCATATCGTGACATCCACCCGTCTCTTCGGTCTCCCCCTCACACGGTCTCCTTGGGCGAACGTTCGCGGCTCACCCGCGGCGGGCACCGATTGAAATCGGAGCCTTACCGAAAATCCCTGCAGCGCCCGCCGTCGGGTGCAACGCATAGTTGGACAGCCCTCTAAACCGAGTCCTCGTCGAAGTAATCCGAGTCTACGCGCTTGAGTTCGTATACGGATACGCGGTTGACCCCGACATCATGATCAATCATGAGCTGCGCAAGGGCCGGTCCGTCAATCAACACGATCTTGCTCTCGATGTGAGTAACGAAGTCTTGGGCTTCTTTCGTAAAGCTGGATGTGGTGATGAAGATACCCTTGCGGGCCCTATGCCCCTGAAGGGCACCAGCGAACTTCTGAACCTCGGGACGACCGACGGGCTGATCCCATTTCTTGGCTTGCAGGTAGACGACATCGAGACCGAGACGATCTTCCTTGATGATGCCATCGATCCCGCCGTCGCCAGATCGGCCCATAGCTTGCCCTGCATCAGCGCGGGTACCACCGTACCCCATTCTGACAACGACATCGACGACGAGACGCTCGAAGAACGCCGGCGAGCAAGCCTTGATGGCCTGGAGCAGCTCTGCAGCGAGCCCCTGGCGAACCTTGGCATACGCATCCTCGATCTCTTCCTCGGGAGTTCCTACCGCTACCTCACGCGCCTGATTCTGTGCGGTGGGACGGTCCGGCCGCTCGCGTTTTCTGGCCCGAAACTCGAGGAACTCCGGGAATTGCTCCAACAGCGCGTAATTGACGGTGGGCGGATTGGAGGCGAGTACCTCGCGACCACGTGGCGTAATGCGAAAGCATCCGCGCTTAGGGGTCTCCAAGAGTCCGGCTTCCTTAAGGTACGTGCGTGCCCAGCCTACGCGATTGGCGAGCGTGGTCTGTTGCCCACTCGGCACCATCTGCTGACGATCCTCCTCGGAGAGGGCGAAGTGGTCCGCAAGCCGCTCGATGGCCTCGCGGACCGAATGCTCAGCGCCGTCGGAAGCGATCGTCAACAGGGGGAGCATGAAGCTCTGGTAATCTGGAACGGCCATCCTTTACCCTTTGACTGTCCAACTACAAGTAGTCAGACCTGTCTATTTCCTTTAGGGCTGCACGATGCTGCAGCCTATTTCCTCTGCCTTGGGTTGGAATGCGAAAGGTATCCTCTCGATTGCACAGCGGTCAGCAGTCCTGATCGTTCGTCTCGTCGCCATTTTATGCTGCAGCGCCCTGCAGCCTATTCCGCCAGAAAACCGGGCAGGACTATTGCCGTTCATCTGCGGGTGTATGGCCTCGCCTTCAGCGGCCTTTGAAATTCGGGGGGCGCTTTTCCAGGAAGGCCTGCACGCCCTCCGCGCGATCCTCGGTGGTGAAGCAGACGGCCCAGGACTTGGCCTCCATCTCCATCCCGCTGGCGAGATCCACCTGCGCGCCCGCCTCGATGGCCTCCTTCACCATGCGGAGCGCCACGTCCCCCTTGCCGAGGATCCGCTCGCAGAGCCTCCCCACCTCGGCCATCAGCTCCGCCGCCGGCACCACCTTGCACACGAGGCCGAGCCGTAGCGCCTCCTCGGCCGGGATCATGTCCCCGGTCATGCAGAGCTCCTTGGCCTTCTGCTTGCCCACCAGCCTCGCCAGGCGCTGCGTGCCCCCGGCGCCCGGGATGATCCCCAGGCCGATCTCCGGCTGGCCGATCTTGGCCGTCTCCGCGGCGTAGGCGATGTCGCAGGCCATCATCAACTCGCAGCCGCCCCCCAGCGCGAAGCCGTTTACGGCCGCAATGGTCGGTTTCGGCAGCGTCTCCAGCTTGCGGAAGACCCGCTGGGCGTTCCGGCTGAAGTCCAGGGCCGCCACCGGGCTCATGTCCACGAACTCGCGAATGTCGGCCCCCGCGGCGAAGGCGCGGTCCCCCGCCCCGGTGATCACCAGGACCCGCGCAGCGGAATCGGCCGCCACCTGGTCGAAGGCCTGGTCCAGCTCCCCGAACATCTGGCGGTTCAGGGCGTTCAATCGCTGGGGCCGGTTCAGTGTGAGGGTGGCCACCCCTCGCTGGATGTCGAGGACGATCGTCTCGAACCCCATGCGTCCCTCCCCTGGACGGCGCGGAGCGCGCGAACCGCACCTTCGAGCAGGCTAGGGTACTTGCAGAGCAGAACCGGCTGCGAATGAATCAAGCTTGGGGCCGCAAACATGCCGCCCAGCCTTCGTCCGTCATTCCGGCGAAAGCCGGAATCCAGAGGGATCCTGGAAGCCTGGACCCCCCGGCTTCCGCCGGGGTGACGCCTTGCACATGGAGACGGCGTGTCCGGTCAGCAATTCTGCATACCCCGTCGGTCTGAGGCGGAGCCTCGCTACGAATAGCTGTAGAAGCCCCGGCGGCTTTTCCGCCCCAGGCGGCCGGCGTCCACCATCTGCACCAGGAGGGGGGCAGGCCGGTACTTGGGATCGCCCAGCCCCTCGTGCAGAACCCGCAGCACGGCCAGGCACACATCCAGCCCGATCAGGTCCGCCAGGGCCAGGGGGCCCATGGGGTGCTTCATGCCGAGCGTCATCACGTTGTCAATGGCGTCCACCGTCCCCACGCCCTCCATCAGGGCGAAGATGGCCTCGTTGATCATGGGCATCAGGATCCGGTTGGCCAGGAATCCCGGGAAGTCCTTGGACTCGACGGTGGTCTTCCCCAGCCGCTTCGCCAGGTCGTGGGTGGTCGCCGCGGTCTCGCTCGACGTCTCGACGCCCCGGATCACCTCCACCAGTTGCAGCAGGGGAACCGGGTTCATGAAGTGCATGCCGATCACCTTGTCGGGCCGCTTGCACGTGGCGGCGATCTTGGTGATCGAGATGGAGGACGTGTTCGTGGCCAGGATGGTCGCGGCCCGACAGGTCCGGTCCAGCTCCTGGAAGATGGCCTTTTTCACCGGGAACTCTTCGGTGGCGGCCTCGATGACGAAGTCGGCGTTCTTCAGCTCGGGCATGTTCGTGGTGGTGATCAGCAGCTTGAGCATCTCGCCCTTCTGGCCCTCGCTGATCTTGCCCGCCTCCACCAGCCGGTCCAGTCCCTTCTCGATCCGGAGGCGCGCCTGCTGCAGGATCCGGTCTTCGACGTCGCGCAGGAGCACCCGAAAGCCGCTCTGGATGGCGACCTGCGCGATCCCGTGACCCATGGTGCCCGCCCCCACCACCCCAATGGTCTTGATCTCCATGATGCCTCCCCCGACTGATGAAAAGCCGATAGCGAATGCCGACAGCGATTTCCGACAGCGACAGCGGATGGGATTTCGCCGCCGGAGGTCGCTGTCGCTATCGCTCTCCCTATCGGATCAAATGCGTTCGACCGCCATGGCCAGCGCCTCCCCGCCGCCCAGGCAGATGGCCGCCACGCCCCGGCGCGCGCCCCGCTCGGCCATGGCGTGAAGCAGCGTCACCAGGATGCGCGCCCCCGACGCCCCGATGGGGTGCCCCAGGGCCACCGCCCCCCCCCGGACGTTCACGCGCTCGGCGTCAAGCTGCAGGTCCTGGATGGCCGCCATGGCCACGACGGAGAAGGCCTCGTTGATCTCGTACAGGTCCACGCCCTCGGCGGACCAGCCGGTCTTCTTGAAGAGCCTGCGCACGGCCTCGATGGGCGCCACGGTGAACCACTCGGGCGCGGTGGCCGCGCCGGCCGTGCCCGCGATTCGGGCGAGGGGGGAGAGACCCAGCTCTTCGGCGCGCCGCGCCGAGGCGAGGACCAGGGCCGCCGCCCCGTCGTTGACGGACGGGGCGTTGCCGGCGGTCACCGTCCCCCCCTCCTTGAAAGCGGGCTTGAGACGCCCCATCTTGGCCAGATCGCCGCGCTTCGGCTCCTCGTCCTCGGCCACGACCGCCATCTCGCCCTTCCGGTCCGGCACCTCGACCGGGGCGATTTCGGCCGCGAACTGCCCTCCCGCCTGCGCCGCCAAGGCGCGCGTGTAGCTGCGTGCCGCGTACTCGTCCTGGGCCTGCCGACTGAAGCCGTACTTCTCCGCGCACAGCTCGCCGCACATGCCCATGGAGAACTGGTGGTACGGATCCCACAGCCCGTCCAGGATCATGGAGTCGAGGAGCTGCCCGTGCCCCAACCGGTAGCCGCTTCGCGCCCGGTCGAGCAGGTACGGGGCCCGGCTCATGCTCTCCATGCCGCCGGCCAGGACCAGGTCGGCCTCGCCCGCCTGGATGCGGTGGGCCGCCAGGATGGCCGCCATCATGCCGGAGCCGCACACCTTGTTCACCGTGAGCGCGCCGGCCGTCACCGGCACCTTGGCCCCGAGGGCCACCTGGCGTGCCGGCGCCTGCCCCAGACCGGCCGACAGGACGTTGCCGACGATCGTCTCATCCACCTGCGCCGGTTCCACCTTGGCGCGGCGCAAGGCCTCGGCGGCGGCGATGCTACCGAGCCGGGTCGCCGGGACCGCGGCCAGAGAGCCGTTCAGGCTCCCGATGGGTGTCCGGGCTGCACCGAGGATCACCACGTCCTGCATGACCTTCTCCTTCCCCCTGCCGCCTCCCGTCACGCCGGGTGGACGGCGACGGACCGGTTCGCGCCGATCCCGTCCAGGACGAGACCGGTCAGGCTGTCCGTCACCACATCCAGCGTGTAGCCTTGCAGGTTCCAGCGCTTCAGGTCCCACACCGCGCACAGGAACAGCAGGCAGACCGCCAGCAGATGCGGCTCCTTCACGGCAAGCCGGCCGGCGCGGTTTCCCCGCTCCAGGATTTCGCGGAAGATGCCCACATAGGTGCGATCCACCTCGAAGAGGCCCTGCAAGCCCCGGCGGCCGAGTGCATGAGACTCCTGGTACAAGAGCCGCACGGCGTCCTGGCACTCGTCGTAGATCCGGAGCGTCTCTTCCAGCGCGGCCTTGAGCTGCAGGCGCGGATCCTGGATCTCCGACGTCACGCGCAGCATCCGGGCCTCGAAGGTCTTCAGGATCCGCCGGTACACGAGGTACAGGATGTCTTCCTTGGTCTTGATGTAGCTGTAGAGGGTGCCGATGCCGAGACCCGAGGCCTCGGCAATCTCGCGCACGGTCGTCCGGTGGAAGCCTTTCTGGGAGAAGAGCTTGAGGGCGGCGTCACAGATCTGGGCGTGCCGCCGGCCGATCAGGTCCTGATCCTTGACGATGGTTTCGATATCTTGTGCCGGCTCGTGTCTTTTCATGGCCGCCCCGCGAGGGACCCGGGCCGAACGAGCGCTCGATCAGGCGGTAAAAATCCTATAGAAACCGCAGAGTTGTGTCAAGGCATTTCCCTGCCAATCGGCGGCGTATTACCCGTGCGCCGCCCCATGGGCCCATGGGGTTGTCCGCGACGGGGGATTACATCCGGACCTGATTCCGCCCCGCCCCCTTGGCCCGATACAGCGCCGCGTCGGCCGCTTCGAGCACCTGGTCGGGCTTCACGTGACGCTCGTCGCGCTCGGCGACGCCGATGCTGACCGTCACCACCACCGCCCGCCGGGGGCTGCCCGAAGGCTTGGGGGCCTTCGGCTTCTTTCGCGGTCGGTCGGGCGCCCGCAGGACGAAACAGGTCGCCTGGACGGCCTTTCGCACCCCGTCGAGGTGAGGGATCGCCTCCTCGGCCGAGAGCGCCGGGAAGACCACGGCGAACTCCTCCCCGCCATAGCGGAAGGCCTTTCCCCCGCCCGAGACCCGCTCGAGTTTCGCGGCGACCATGCGCAGGACCTGGTCGCCCACCGCGTGCCCGTACCGGTCATTGAACTGCTTGAAATGGTCAATGTCCATTATGGCCACCGCATACCGGCTGCCCAGCTTCCAGAGGGCCTCGTTCAGCGCGCGACGACCCGGCAGCCCCGTCAGCTCGTCGTGGTAGGCCATGCGGTAGGTGGTCTCGAACACCGCCACGACGAGGACAAGCCCGGCCGTGGCGAAGTAGTTCGTGGGCAGCCACCCCGCCCGGACGCCCTGCAGCGCGACGAAGGAGGCCACCAGTGCCCACAGAAAGCCGCCCTCGATGGCGCTGCCAAGGACGAGGACCCTCACCCCCTGCAGGAGCAGGGCCAGTCCGAATGCCAGGAGAGCGGGCTGCGGCACCGGCGTCCAGGCCGCCAGATCGGCCTGCACGAACCGGTGCTCCAGCCAGGCCGCCGGATCCGGCAGGCTCGGGAGGAGGACGGCAACGGCGAGACACTGTCCCAGGATCACAACCAGGCGGGTGATCCCCGGCGCGGTCAGAATGCCGCGTTCGCGCACTGTGGCGAATGCCGCAAGATTCAGCGGCAAGAGCAGCGCGACCGCGTGGAACACGACCGCCCCGCCGCCCGCGGCCGCGAACTGCGCCACGGCCCGATCCGCGGCCGCCAGCACGAGGATGGCGAAGACGATCCGGCTGCGGTTGAACAGCCAGCCCAGCACGAGCCCCGCGGCGGCGACGATGTAGGGGTAGGCGCGGACATACGGATGCACCCACTCCGGCAACACGGCCGGCCGGAGAAAA
>JBBIQE010000060.1:0-20138 GCA_037442485.1 Methylomirabilis sp. (SeqCode) | reverse complement strand
CGCCGGCCCAGCTTCAGTTGAAGGAGGTCTACCTCCTCGACCTCAGCCTGTCGGGGGCGCTGGTCGAACATACCGAGCCCGTGAACCCTGGCGAGATCTACCGCCTCTGCTTCCCGGTGGAGGGCACGGAGGTCCAGGTGCTGGCGCGGGCGATCCGCGCCTTCGCCAGCCATCGCGTGACCCTGGCGGGGGGCGAGCGGCGGATCGTGTACCGGACGGGGATGGAGTTCGTCGGGGTCGAGAAAGGCGTCTCCGAGCGGATCGCGGCGCATGTGGCCCGCCGGTTGGGGCACGGCGGAGCCGGAGGGGCGAGCTAGGGCGCCACCCGGGCGTTTTCGTGTTGCGGGCGGTGGGTCGCCATGGTAGCGTAATAATGAACTCGGGGCAGGGGAGGTGCCGGACTGCTGGCTGCTCCTCCCTGCCCGGCCGAAGGATCCGGGTGATTGTCGCTCGGTGCGAGGGAGGCGGCTGAAGCTTTCTTGCCGTCGGCGTTCGGTAGAGATCCAGACGCCCCGAGGCTGCCCGGTCTCGGGGCGTTCTTGTTGGAGGGTGTGGACGGGGAAGCGGACGTCCGCACCCGAGGTTGGCGTGAGGATGCAGCGCTTGTTCGAACTCTTCCGGCGGGCCGGACACGAGCTGTATCTGGTGGGGGGGGCGGTGCGGGATCACCTGCGCGGGACCCCCCTGCCGGAGCTGCTCGACCTGGATTTCGCTACCAGCGCGCCGCCGACGGAGAGCGGCCGCATCCTGCGCCGGGCGGGACTGCCCGTCTTCACGGTGGGCAGCCGCTTCGGCACGGTCGGGACGATCCTGGAGGGGGACGGGCGCCGGCGCGAGGTGCAGGTGACGACCTTCCGCGGCGAGATCTATTTCAATGGCAGCCGGAAGCCCCGGGTGACGTTCGGAAAGAACCTGATGGAGGACCTGGCCCGGCGGGACTTCTCCATCAACGCCATGGCCATGACGGTCGAGGGTCGCGTCGTGGACCCCTACGGGGGCCGGCAGGACCTGGACCGGCGGGTGCTGCGGACGGTGGGGGATCCCCTGACGATCTTTCGGGAGGATCCCCTGCGGACGCTGCGCGCCGCCCGGTTCATCGCGACGCTGGGGATGCGGCCCGAGCCGGACCTCAGCGAGGCCGTGCGGCATCTCGCGGCCGAGATCCTCACGGTCAGCCGCGAGCGATGGCTCCTGGAAATGAACCGCCTCCTGGTGGGGGAGAGGGTGGAGGAGGCCCTCGTCTTCCTGGCGGACACCGGGCTGCTCGCGCACCTTTTGCCCGAGGCACAGGCCATGGTGGAGTTCAAGGCGGACCAGGGCCACTACCACCACAAGGCGCTCTGGCCGCACACGCTGGCCGTGGTGGCCCAGTCGCCGCCCCGCCTGGCCGTCCGCTGGGCGGCGCTGCTGCACGATGCGGGCAAGGTGACGACGCGCTCGGTGGATGCGGCGGGCGAGGTCCATTTCTTCGGGCACGAGTCCGTCGGGGCGGACCTGGCGGACGCGGTGGCCCGCCGGTTCCGGTTCGACCGGGCGCTCGGGCAGCGGGTGCGACGCCTGGTCCTGATGCACCAGCGGCCGGCGCTGTACGAGGGGGCGTGGACCGATGCGGCCATCCGGCGGCTGATCCGCGAGGCGGGCGAGGCATGGGAGGAGCTGCTGGATCTCAGCCGGGCGGACGTCACCTCGCACCGGCCGGGCGTGCGCGAGGGGGTCCTGGCGCGCCTTCGCGAGCTTCAGCGACGGGCGGAGGAGCTGATCCGCAGGGATGGCCGGGGGCCCCTCTTGCCAAAGGGGATCGGGCGGGCCATCATGCATCGCCTCCACCTGCCGGAGGGGCCGGAGGTGGGCGCGGTCAAGACCCGCCTGGAACAGGCGGTCCTGGACGGGCTCCTCCCGCGAAACGGCCCCATCGAGGCGTATCTCGAGTACCTGGATCGGCTTGCGGGCCGCGCCTCGCCGCTGGCCCCGCCGACCCCTGATGCCTGACGATGACGCACGTGCTGCTGCTCAATGCGACCTACGAACCGCTCCGGGTCATCACCTGGCAGCGGGCCATCTGCCTGCTCACCCTGGGCAAGGTCGAGGTCGTGGAGGAGACCGACCAGGAGATCCGGAGCGTCAGCTTCGTGATCCGCCTGCCGTCCGTGGTGCGCCTCCTGCGCCGGATCCGGCCCAGGCGGCAGCCCCTGAAGTTCTCGCGGCAGAACATCTACCTGCGCGACAACTTCCGCTGCCAGTACTGCGGGGCGCGGGTGAGCAGCCAGGAGCTGAACCTCGACCACGTCATCCCGCGCTCGCTGGGCGGGAAGACCTGCTGGGAGAACATCGTGACCTGCTGCGTGTCCTGCAACGTGCGGAAAGGGGGCAACACGCCCGAGGCGGCCGGGATGCGCCTGATCGCCCAGCCGGTCAAGCCGGATCGCCTGCCGGGGCTGGCCGTCACGATCCGCTGGCAGAACCCTCCGGACTCGTGGCGGGATTACCTGTACTGGAACGTGGAACTGGAGACCTAGCCCCCCTCGACTCGCCTCCTCCCCGGGTATCCTCCGGGCGCGGGGGAGAAGGGAGGGATGAGGCGGCTACAGGATGGCCAGCGGCCGCACCGGGCTGGCGGTGCCCCCCCGGATCTTCAGCGGCACCATGACCAGGAGGAACTCGAAGGCCCGAGCCCGGGCCAGCTCCTCCAGGTTCACCACCTCAAGCAGGTGCACCCCCTTCTCCACCAGGCAGTGGATGTGGACGGGCATCGTGTTGCCCGGCGAGGGGACGTACTCCACGGCGAAGTTGTCGCTGCCCAGACAGAAGGCGCCCTGCTCCGTGGCCCAGCGGGCCCCGTCGGCGGTGATCCCGGGCTGCCCCGTCTGGACGCTGTAATACTTGCGCGGATCAGGCCAGTGCCGGATCCAGCCGGTGCGGACCAGGACGACGTCGCCCGGGCGGATCTCCAGCCCGGCGGCCCTGGCGGCGGCCTCCAGCTCGGCCGGACCGATGGTCTGGTCCGGGCCGAGCATCGCGACCCGCTGGGTTGCCGCCACATCCAACAGGACCCCGCGGCGCAGGATCGGCGCCACCTGCTGGATCCCGCAGGTCCTGATCCCTTCCGTCTTGCTCTGCCCTTGCTCCACCGGCACGCCGCCGTGCAGGCAGAGATTCTTGGCGAAATGCCCCAGGCCATCCAGGTGCGTCCCGGTGTGGCAGCTCATGCCGAAGAGGTCCACGGCCGCCGTCACGCCGTCCCCGTAGAGGAGGTCCCCGTGCATCCGGAGCATCTGGTACATGAAGGGGGAGTGCATCGGGTGGTGCGGCATGCCGTGGTAGAGCTCCATCCCGAGGTCGAAGACCCGACGTCCCTGGAGCAGCGCGGCGAGCGAATCCGAGGTCATGCGTTCCTCCGCAGGCTGATGAAGGCACCCGAAACCCTGGACCGGGGCGAGGGGCCGACCCGCCGGGGAGCCCCCACCCCCCATGCGGATTTCCGGCCGCGCGGACGGGGCCGATTGTACGCGGGCACCCTGTCAAGTCAAGGGGATTGCGCGGGAGGGGGATGCATTCCGCGGCCGGACTGGAAATGGCCGAAGGGAGGGGCTACAATATAGACGGACGGGAGTCACGGCCGTCGTCGGCCGGCTTGCTGAAGGAGGGTTCGCCATGCCGACCTACGAGTTCTTGTGCCCCAAGTGTCAGAAGGAGTTCTCCGTAACGGTGACGATCCGCGAGCGGGAGGAAAAGAAGCCTGCCTGCCCCTCCTGCGGCTCCACCGACCTGGAACCCCTCATGGGCGCTTTCTTCGCGAAGACCTCCCGGAAAAGCTGACCCGCCCCAGCGCCGGGGACGAGGCCCGGTTCGGATCACGAGCCGGGCCTTCGCGCTCTCGCGGATCCCCAAGACTGGACGCCGTCCCCGTGACACCGGTCGCGGCGCTGTCGGCGACCCAGGGGCAGCACTACAGTGCGCGTGCGCCGCGGCTCGGGCCGGAAGGGGATCCGTGCATCCGGCAAGCGCGGCACCCACCCAGACTCACGGAGGGCAGATTCATGACCACGTCAGGCAACCTCCCGCCGGACGCCCACCCCTCCCCGCCTCTTGCCGGGGCCACCGCCGCTCGGATCCTCATGCAGGAGCACCGTCTGATCCTGCAAGCCCTGAGCGCCCTGGAGAAGAGACTCGACGCCGTGGAGGCGGGGGCGCCGCCCGATCGGGCCTACTTCGAGAAGGCCGTCGAGTTCCTGCGGCGCTTTGCCGACCGCTGCCACCACGGCAAGGAGGAAGGCCTCCTCTTCCGAACGATGGTGGAAGACCTGGACTACCCCCGCCGCGGGGGACCTGTCGCGGTCTTGACGACCGAGCACGAGCAGGGCCGCGAATTCATCCGGAGGATGGCGGAGGCCTCGGCCCTGCTCGGACGGGATCCGGCCGCCGCTCGGCAGGTCATCCAGAACGGGCGGGACTATATCCGTCTGTTGCGGGTCCACATCGATCGGGAGGACACCGTCGTCTTTCCGATGGTGGATCAGTTCCTGGATGAGGCGGACCAGGCGCGGCTGGCGGCGGAGTTCGAGCGGTTTGACCGAGACGAGATCGAGGGCGCCGGCCGCGAGGCGTCGCTGCGCCTCCTGGAAGATCTCACGCGGGGGAGCTGAGGACACAGCAGAGGACCCGGACGGGTGGGCGGATCGACCGGAATCATGGGGGACGCGCGAGCCGGTGCATGCCGCCCCGGGAGGAGCCAGGAGGGATCCGAGCGTCCTCCGGCGCTGGAGATCCCCAAGGCACTGAGCCCGGATTTTTCACGCAAAGATCGCCAAGCCCACAACGAGAAACAAGATGAGGTCTTCTCCTTGGCGAACCGGGGCCACATGCTTCCCACCGGAACCCGGCTTCTGGGGGCCAAAGGGGAGCCAGCCCCGTCCGCCGCAGGCGGATTGGCGAGCGTGGCGAGAGAACGGCACCGTGCTGGCTGAAGGCCCATTTCCGGGAAGGGGGGCGTTTCCGGCTGCCGGTCGGCTGCGACCGCCCGCCTATCCGGGTCCCTATCGAGCCGCTGGCAGGGGAAGGGAGGGGTTCTGGTAGTAGGGCCAGGCCTGGGGCAGCCAGGCCTCCAGGTCGGCGATCCGCGTCCCGGGATTCGGGTGCGTGGAGAGGAACTCCGGCCCCCGGGCGGAGGCCCCGCCGGCCTGCTCCATCCGGCGCCACAGGGCGACGGCTTCCCGCGGGTCGTAGCCGGCCTTGGCCATGAGCAGGAGCCCGATGTGGTCCGCCTCGCTTTCCTGGGACCGGCTGAAGGGCAGGAGGATGCCCACCTCGGCCCCCAGCCCCAGGGCGGCCAGCGTCAGATCGCTCAGCCCTGCGGCGCCGGCGACGGCGCCGGCGAGATTGACCAGCTCGTATTGCGAGAGGCGCTCGGCCGTGTGGTGGGCCAGCACGTGCGCCACCTCGTGCCCCAGGATGGTGGCGAGGCCCGCATCGTCCCGCGCCACCGGGAGGATGCCGGTGTAGACGATAATCCGCCCCCCGGCGATGGCGGCCGCGTTCACCGTCTTGGGGGCATTGATGAGCATGAACTCCCACCCATAGACGTTCCCCAGGCCCGAGGCCCAGAGGATCCGACCCGCCACGCGCTTGACCCAGGCATAGTCGGCCGGATCCTCCCGTTCGCTCAGCAGGCGGCCCCGCCTCAGCTCCTGCTGCTGCAACTGCCGGAAGGCCTCGACGCCCAGCGCCGCCTCCTCCTGCGCCGAGATGAGGCGAAGCTGGGAGCGCCCCGTGACCGGGACGGTCGCGCACGCCTGGACAAGCTGCGCGGCCGGCCCGGCGAGCAGGGTGAGGCCCGCTCGCAGGACGGCTCGGCGCGCGATCCGCCGGGGCCGGAAGACGGCCCGGGCCGCCGCCTCGATCGCCGCGTCAATGGCGCGGGCGTCCGCGTCGCGCCCATCCGGCGCGCAGCGCCAGCACACCTCGCGTCCTTTCCCGGGAGTCGGGTCCTTCATTCCACACTCGGCAGTCGCCACTCCGCATGGGGGTCCCCATCCCCTGGACAGCGTCCCGGTCGCCTGTATTGTACCCCACACGGTTCGCTTCGAAAAGACGCCGGGCGTCCCCGGCCGGGAAAACTTTCGATTGACGCCTCTCCGGCCAGGGACCTATCATGCCGTTCGGCCTTGACCCCTGGATGCCGTCGGGATCCGGGATGGGTGGCGCGGCAGCCCACCGGCGAGGTGCCACGGCGGCGGACAGGGCGCAAGAGCAGCCAGTGCGCCAGCAGGCCAGGAGGGTGGGTCATGGCAGCGGAAGAGACGATCTACGACGAGGATCTGCGCTACGGGGAGGACGAGGTCCCGGGGAAGGCGCTGGATACGCATATCTTCCGGGAGCCCATCCGGATCCTCCACCGCCGGGCCGGCCGCGTGGCGGTGCCCCTGGGGACCACGATCGGCGAGGCCGCCCGGATCATGAAGGAGCACCGCATCGGCTGCGTCCTGGTCGAGGAGGGCGACAAGCTCGCCGGGATCTTCACGGAGCGGGACATCCTGACCAAGCTCGTCGGCACCGGCTACGACCCGGCCCGGGTCCAGGTGGACGGCGTGATGACCCGGAACCCCGAAACCCTCACCCCGGACGATCCCATCGCCTTCGCCATGCAGCTCATGAGCGTCGGGGGCTTTCGCCATGTCCCCCTGGTGGATGCGGACGGGCGGCCCGTCGGCATCCTGTCGGTCAAGGACATCGTGGATTACCTGGTCGAGCACTTCCCCCGCGAGATCCTCAACATTCCGCCCGAGCCGGGAAAGCATGCCCGGGTCCCCGAGGGAGGCTGATCCCCCGCTGATCCTGTGGCCAAGCCACGGTCGGGGGGCTGGGGCGTCCGCCGCATCTCCTGACCGCGGTGCCGGTACGGCGCCGCCTCCGCCCCTCCGCCTTCCCGACGGGGAGAGGAATGCCCGCTGAGCCCCGGAACGTTGACCTCAACGCCGCGACCCTCGTCACGCTGCTGGCCTTGCTCTGGGCGGGCAACCCCATCGCCATCAAGATGGCCCTGCCGGATGCGCCCCCCATCCGGCAGGCCTGGATGCGCTTCGTCCTGGGGGGCGCCACGGTGCTCCTCTGGGCCCTGGTCACCCGAACGCCCCTCACCATCGAGCGCCGCGAGATCCGCCCACTCCTGATCCTGGGGACGATCTTCACCGTCCAGATCGCCCTCCTGAATCTGGGCATCAACTACACCTCGGCCGGGCACGTGGCGATTCTCCTGAACGCCTACCCGATCTACACGGTCCTGCTGGCCCACTTCTTCGTCCCGGGGGATCGCCTGTCGGCGAGCCGCGCCGCAGGAGTGCTGGTCGCCTACGCGGGGGTTGTCCTCCTGTTCTCCCGCGAGTTCCGGGTCCACTCGGGCTTCCTGCTGGGCGACCTCCTCGCCTCGGGCAGCGCCTTCCTCCTGGGGGTGCGGACAGTCTATCTCAACCGCGCCGTCCAGCGCATTGAGCCGGTGAAGCTCCTCCTGGCGCAGGTGGGATTCAGCGTGCCCTGCTACCTGCTGGTGAGCCTGCTGTTCGAGGCCGCGCACCCGTACCGGTGGACCTGGGGCCTCGGGCTCTCCCTGGGCTTCCAGGGCATCATCGTGGCCGGATTCAACTTCATCCTGAACCTGCACCTGCTCAAGACATACCGGCCCAGTGCTCTGGCGGCCTACTTCCTGACGACGCCCCTCTTCGGCGTGCTGCTGAGCTGGCTGGTCGCGGGCGAGGCCGTCACGACCCGCCTGCTCCTCTCGGCCGCCCTCGTGGTGGGGGGCATCGCCCTGGCCAGCCGGCCCGCGCCCGCGCCGTCAAAGCCGGCGCGGAATTTTCAATGGGAAACGGACCGCTGACACCCGGTCACATCGGAAGGCGAACCGATGGCCGGTTGTCGGTTGCTGGTCTGGCGTTGTGGCTCAGTATTCGGTTCCGATCCTCACCCGCCCCTGCTCGTCGTACACATACGTCCCGTCGGGCGCCTCGTCCCGGGTCTTCTTGTGGGTTCCGTCGCAGAACGGCTTGGTCTTGGAGAGCCCGCAGGCGCAGATCCAGATGGGGAACTTAGCCTGCCCCTCGTCAATCCTGTACGGCGCATTCTTGTCGTGCTTGACCAGTCGGGCCATTTCATCCTCCTTTTACGTTTCACGCCTCCCGCCCTTCGCCTCCCGGATCTCCGCCAGCACCTCGAAGGCGTGGCGCACCGACTTGGCCGCGAGCGTGCCGCCCATCAGCAGCCCCACGTCCAGGGCCTCCGCCAGCTCGGCGTCGGTGCCGCCCAGGTCGAGGACCTCCTCGACGCGATGGTCAATTCAGTCGAAGCAGTTCTGGGAGACGGCGACCGCCAGCGCCATGAGTTCCTTGTGCTTCCGGCTGATCGCCCCATTCGCGAAGACCCGCTTCCCGAGCTCCTGGAAGCCGGGGTACACCTGCATCCCGCTCCGCAGGATCTGACCGTTCAGCCGCTTGCGCCGTGCCGCCCGCTCCGACCAGCGCCGCATGGGATGCCTCCTTCCGCCTCGAGGCGAATTTTTTTCGCCCCCCAAGCACTTTTTGCTTGCGTCCGAAAAAAGTTGACGCTACGTTCGCCCTACACCAGAAAGGAGGTGATCCAGTGGGCATATCCAACTGGACAGGTGAGGTGATTGTCCCGTAGGCGTCTCTCCGTCCAGGCGAACGCCCGGGGTTTCGTCTGCGGAATCCCAGCAATCGCCGGGCCTCGAAGTCTCCGGCCTTGTCCACCGGGGCGGCCAGCCTGCCGTGAAACCTTCGAGGCCTTTTTCTTTCTCTTCGGCCGTTGGCCCTCGGCTCATCATTCATCCCCAGGGGCATCCCCAGGGGCATCCCCGGGGGCCCCATCCGTGCCTGGTCCGACCCCGTCGGAGCCGGCCGGCTCCCTCCCCGTAGTCTCGGCGCCCCTCCTCAGCCACCCCAGCGCCTGATGGTGGAGCAGCACGGCGAGTCCGAAGCCGATCCAGAGCAGCTCGCGGCCCCGCCGCAGGAGGCCGAAGGTCAGGGCCAGCGGTGCCGCCAGGCCGAAGGCCGCGAAGATCAGCACCTGGCCGCCCTCCTGCACGCCCAGGCTGCCGGGGACGATGACGGCCGCCAGCTTCGCCACGCCCGACAGCGCCTCGATGGCGAAGGCGCTCGCGAACGGCACGGGGCTGCCCAGCAGCCAGAGGGCGAGGTACACCTCGAGGGATCCCACCATCCAGCCCAGGAAGTGGAAGCTGCAGCAGATCGAGAAGTCCCGGAGCCGGCGGCCGTAGAATTCCCGCAGGTGGTCGTCCAGGGCATGCACCGCCTCCTCCCACGCGGCCAGGAGCGCCTCCCGGCCGCTCAGGCGCCGCGACAGCGCCAGCAGGAACCCGAAGAGGCCGCGGCGCTGCGCCCCGATAATGAGGCCGAACGTCAGGACGCCGAGCAGCACGCCCACCCCCGCCGCCAGGGGCAGCGGGACGGCCGGCCGCCAGCGCTGCAGCGCGATCAGGACCCCCAGGAAGACGAAGCCACCCTGGGTGAGCATGAGGGCCGTCTTGGACACCAGGACCGACGCCAGGGCCGGGACCAGGCCGAGGCCGTACCGCTGCAGGAGCCAGGCCTTGAGCGGCTCGCCCCCGAGATAGGCGGTGGGGGTGATGGCGTTGACCGCCTCGCCCGCGGCGCGCAAGGCGAAAAGCTGATGGAGACGGGGCGCCGCCCGGGGATTTCGCGGCGAGGCGTCGAAGTCGCGGCGGAGGATCCACCACCAGCCCATGCTGTCCACCACGTAGGACGTGAAGTAGGGCAGCACGATCAGGGGCGTGAGGTACCCCAGGCGCGCCAGCACGTCCAGGATCGCCCCGGGGCCGACCCCGTAGATCAGGCCCGCCAAGGTGAACAGGCCCAGGAGGAGCCACAGGGCCTGCCAGGACGCGCGGCGGCGGGCAGCCTCCTGTTTCTCCGGCATCAGCGGATCCCGGCCGCCTGGCCACGGGGCGGCCGCGTCCCGACCTTTCGGCTGGACAGTCCGGCCGGCAGCTTGCTACAGTACGCGGGTTCAACCATACCGTCGCAGGAGGAAACCATGACCGCCATCCCGATCCAGTTGTTGCAGGCCATCAGCCAGGGGCTGTCCCAGATTCCAGCCACGCCCGAGGACCTGGCCGTCGCCGCCGCCCAGCTGACCGCCCAGGCCGCCGGGCTGGCCCGTCTGGACGAGCTCGACCTTCTCACGGTGGAGCCGGCGACCATGCTCCTGCCGCCGCGGGAGGCGTCCCGTGTCCGCTGACGCCCTCACCCGACTGACCATCGCCGAGGCGGCCGAGATGCTCCGCCGCCGCGCCCTCTCCCCTGTCGAATTGACCCGCGCCTGCCTGGCCCGGATCCGCCGCGAGGACGGGGACCGCCGGGCCTTCATCACCGTCCTGGACGAGCAGGCCCTGGCGGCCGCGGCCGCAGCCGAACAGGAGATCGCCGCCGGCCGCTACCGCGGGCCGCTGCACGGGGTCCCCATCGCGCTGAAGGACCTGGTGATGACCCGCGGCGTCCGCACGACCTGCGGCTCGCGCATCCTGAAGGACTGGATCCCGGAGGCCGACGCCACCGTCGCCGTCCGCCTGGCCGAGGCGGGGGCCATCCTGCTGGGCAAGCTCAACATGCACGAGTTCGCCTACGGCCCCACGGGTGTGAACCCGCACTACGGGACGCCCCGAAACCCGTGGGACGGGACGCGGATGCCGGGGGGGAGCAGCAGCGGCTCCGGCGTCGCCGTGGCGGCCGGCCTCGTCCCCGGCGCCCTCGGGACGGACACCGGCGGCTCGGTGCGGATCCCGGCCGCCCTCTGCGGCATCGTGGGGCTGAAGCCCACCTACGGCCGGGTCAGCCGCGCTGGGGTGATTCCCCTGGCCTGGTCGCTGGATCACGTGGGCCCCATGACCCGGACGGTGGCCGACGCCGCGCTGCTGCTCCAGGTGCTGGCCGGGCGCGACCCCGCCGACCCGTCCACGGCCGACGGCCCCGTGCCCGATTACGGCCGCGCCCTGCCGGGCGAGGTGCGCGGCCTCCGTCTGGGCCTGCTGACGGAGTACTTCTTCGCCCACCTGGAGGCCGAGGTGCGCAAGGCCGTCCTGGCGGCGGCGCGATCGCTGCAAGCCCTGGGCGCCTCCGTCGAGGAGGTGGCCCTGCCGGGGATCCACCATGCCGGCCCGGCCTCCTTCGCCATCATCGCGTCCGAGGCCACGGCCTATCACGAGCCCTACCTCAAGAGCCGCGCCGCCGAGTACGGCGCGGATGTCCGTGCCCGCCTCACCACCGGCCAGTTCGTCCTGGCCACCCAGTACCTCAAGGCGCAGCGGGCCCGCCAGCTCCTGCGCGCCGAGGTGGACGCGGCCCTGGGGAGGGTGGACGCCCTGCTCTTCCCGACGACGCCGATCCCCGCGCCCAGGCTCGAGGCGCGCGAGGCGACGGTGGAGGGGCTGACCGAGGATGTCCGCTGGTGGCTCATCCGGTGCACCCGGCCGATCAACGTCACCGGGCACCCGGCCCTCTCCGTCCCCTGCGGCCTCACGACGGACGGCCTGCCCATCGGCCTGCAGATCGTCGGGCGGTACTTCGACGAGGCCACCCTCTTCCGCATCGGCCACGCCCTGGAGACAACCAGCCCGCTGCGGGGCCGCCGGCCTCCCGGCGTGGCGTGAGGCCCCGCGGGCCATCCTCCGCTCGCTCCTGGAGGGCCATCCCCGGGTTCTCGACTTCGGCCAGGCTCTCCCGGGATCGGGGCGGCTGGGGGGCCAGCGTGGTCCGCCTCGCCGCCCCGGACCGATCAGCGCGCCGCGACGGGCAGGGCCGGGTCCGCCGCCAGGAGCCCCGCCATCCGCCCGATCAGCTCCTGCATCTCGTGGCGGAAGACGCGCGCCTCATCCAGCGCCAGGAACTCCAGCGTGTGCGCGGCGGGCCTCGGCAGGCCCGGGAGGGGCCGCCCCGGGCCGTACTCCAGGACCCGCTCGTAGCGCAGCCCGCCCCCAACGGCATCCACCAGTTGGGCCCGGGCGCGGGCGAAGACGCCGAGGCTCTCCTGCTCCTCTCCCATCGCCAGGCCGAAGGCTTCGAGCCACACGCTCAGGACGCCCTCCGCCCCCTCCCCACGGGCATCCGCCAGGGGATTCGTCCCCGGCGTATCCGGACCGTAGGTCGGGTACCAGGCGAGCCGCCGGAGCGCCCGTCCCGTCCGCGCCGCCAGCAGGGCCGCGGTCCTCTCTCGCAAGAGATAATCGGGCCTGAGCTCGGGGGCCGTCCGGGCGATCGTCTCGCGATCATCCGCCGCCATTCTGGAAAACGTGGTGGAATCCCGTTGCGCCCCGAGGGCGCCCATGGCCGTGGACCCCGCCACGACCCCCAGGGCCGCAGGCCAGAACGCCAGCAGGTAGGGAGCCGACTGGACCGCGAGCAGTCCGGCGAGGAAGCCGGCATACGTGCCCCCGCCTCCCGGCCGCTTGGCGCTCGTGCCGGTGTCCACCCATTCCACCTGCCAGGCAGGCTGGACGCCGGGCACGAGGATGACGATGTGCCGGAGCGCCGGGCCGGGAGGGATTGCCGCCCCGGAGGGCCCGGCCGGACCGCCACCCGCCCGAAGGACAAGCTGGCCCTCCGTCCGCTGGACGGTCTCCGAGAGGGCGCAGCCGGCCGCCAGCGCCGCCGCGAGAGCCAGGCTCCAGAGGTCCCGAAATGGTCTGCCCACGGTCCGACGGCCCTCAGCCCCTCTGCACGAGCGCCAGGTAGTCGCGGATCGCCCGCGCGGTGCTGGGGAAGGCAAGCTCCCCCCAGGGGATATCGGCCGGGGCGAAGGCGCGGACGGCGAGTCCCTCGTCGTTCACGGCGAGGGAGCCCCCGGTGACCTCGCCCACGAAGGCGATCAGGATGACCGGGTTGCCGGGCGAGGAGTAGGCGCCGAGGAGCCGGGTGAGGCGGACATCCAGCCCGCACTCCTCCTTGACCTCGCGGAGGGCGGCCGCCTCCAGGGCCTCGCCGCGGTCCACGTAGCCCCCGGGGAAGACCCACTTGCCGCGGCTGGGCTCGATGGCGCGCTGGACCAGGAGGATCCCGCCGTCCAGCGAAAAGATGGCGCCCGCGGCGACTTTGGGGTCGAGGAAGAAGATGAACCCGCACGCCCGGCAGGTGGGGCGCGGGGGCTCGGCGGCCCGGAGGATGCGCGGGACCAGGCTCCCCCCGCAGCGGGGGCAGAAGCGGAAGTCGGAGGGCCGGCTCACCCCTCCTCCCCGCGGGGCGCCCAGTAGCGGGCGTATTCCGCCAGGTGGGTCAGCGTCTCGAAGCTCTTCATCCGGTCGAGGAACACGGTGCCCATGAGGTGGTCGTGCTCGTGCTGGATGACCCGCCCGAAGAAGTCGGTCGCCTTGAAGGAGAGCGGCCGGCCCCGTCGGTCGTGGGCCTGGACCTCGATCTCTTTGAACCGGGGCACCTTCCCGCGCAAGTCCGGGATGCTGAGGCAGCCCTCCCAGTCCTCCTCCAGCTGCTCCGTCACGGGGGTGATCCGCGGATTGATCAGGACGGTGAGCGGCCGCACCGCGCCGCGCGGGGCCTCGGGATCCTTCTCTGCCTCGATGACGACGATCTGGAGCGAGCGGTGCACCTGCGGGGCCGCCAGGCCGACCCCCCGGTACTCGCGCATGGTCTCGATCATGTCGTCGATCAGCCGCTGGATGTCGGGGGCCTGAATGTTCTTCACCGGCTCGGCCGGAACCCGCAGGACCGGGTTGCCGAGCACCGCGACCTTCAGGATGGCCATGACCGCGCGTGTTCCTTTCCGTCGGTTGATGTGCTACGCTGAAGCTGTTCGTGGTCGCCCGTTTCGGGCATTCCCACAGTCGAGATTCGCCGTTCGAAATTCGAAAGTGCCGGAGGCAGCATGATCCACGAGGTGCTGGTGGTCGGGGCGCTCCAGTGCAACTGCTCCATCCTGGGCGACGAGCAGACGCGCGAGGCCATCGTCATCGATCCCGGCGACGAGGTCGAGCGCATCCTCGAGGTGCTGAAGCGGCACCACCTCACCGCCAAGTACATCCTGAACACCCACGCCCACTTCGACCACGTGGGCAACTGCCGCGAGCTGAAGGAGGCGACGGGGGCCCAGATCTGGCTGCACAGGGCCGACCTGCCCATCTACGAATCCGCCCCCCGGCAGGCCGAACTCTTCGCCGCCTACGGCGTCCCCCCCATCCGGATGACCGCCGTGGACCAGTTCATCCGCGATGCCGACGGCGTCACGGTCGGGAAGATCGGGGCCCAGGTCATTCACACGCCCGGGCACACGCCCGGGAGCCTCAGCATCCACGTCCCAAGCGGCGCCAGGCCGATCCTCTTCGCCGGCGACACCCTGTTCCACGGAAGCATCGGCCGAACCGACCTGCCCGGGGGCGACCTCCGCCAGATCCTCAAGTCCATCAAGGAGCGGCTCCTCACCCTGGATGACGACACCGAGGTCTGGCCGGGACACGGCCCCAGGACCACCATCGGCCGGGAGCGCCGGAGCAACCCCTTCCTCCAGGATCTGTGAGGGCGCATGGCGCGCGACCCCTCGAACCGTGGCGGACTGTAGCACATTAGCCGCTGGACTGACAAGGCGAGCAAACCGGCCCCGGGCGTTGACAGGGCCTTCGGGGCGGGGCTAGAATCCGCCGACCATCGCGAGCCATCGCGCTTCGCGCGATAGGAAGGAGCACGCCGCATGCGGAACCTCAAGGCCACCCTCCTCGAACTCGTGCGGCGCACCTCGGCCGAGCTGCCCGCTGACGTCGTCCAGACGATCGCCCGCCATGCCACGCAGGAGCAGGAGGGCAGCAACGCCCGGTACGCCATGAACATCATCCTGCGAAACATAGACATGGCCAGGCTGAAGTCCGCCCCGCTCTGCCAGGACACCGGCAGCATCCTGTTCTTCGTCAAGGCGCCCAGGGGCTTCGACCAGCTCGCCTTCGAGAAGGCCGCCCGCGAGGCGGTCGCCCTTGCCACCGCCAAGGGGTACCTCCGCCAGAACTCCGTGGACTCCATCACCGGGAAGAACACCGGCAACAACCTCGGCCCCGGGAGCCCCAGCATCCACTTCCACCAGCACCGCGGCACGCGCGTGGACGTGCGCCTGATCCTGAAGGGGGGCGGGTGCGAGAACGTGGGGGCGCAGTACTCGCTCCCCGACACGCGGATCAACGCCGGCCGCGACCTGGACGGCGTCCGCAAGGCCCTCCTGGACGCCGTCGTCCAGGCGCAGGGGAAGGGCTGCGGTCCGGGGATCCTGGGGGTCTGCATCGGCGGCGACCGGGCGACGGGCTACCTGCACTCCAAGGAACAGCTCCTGCGCAGGCTGGATGACGTGAATCCCGATGGCGCGCTGGCGGCCCTGGAGCAGGACATCGTGACCAGCGCCAACAAGCTGGGCATCGGCCCCATGGGCTTCGGCGGGGCCACCACGCTCCTGGGGTGCAAGATCGGCGCGCTGAACCGGCTGCCGGCGAGCTACTTCGTGTCCATCTCGTACATGTGCTGGGCCTACCGGCGCCAGGGCGTTGTCCTGAACGAGGGCGGCAAGATCGTGGAGTGGCTATACTAGTGAATGACCAATTCCCAATGCTCCAATGACCAATGACGAAGGGCGCGAACGTGCCAGCGGTCACACCCTGGTGGGCAGGCACAGCCCGCGCATCTCCACTGGGATTTGAGAATTGGTCATTGGTCATTCGGCCCAGATAATTCACGCACCCCTTCGGGAATTATCTGGGTCAGGGGGGCGATCATGATCCAGCTCGTCGAGCCGTACACCGAGGAGAAGATCCGGGCGCTGAAGGTAGGGGACATGGTCCACGTCACCGGCATGGTCTACACCGGCCGGGACGCCGTCCACAAGTTCCTCCATGAGGGGGGGAAGCCCCCCGTGGACCTCACGAACCAGATCATCTACCACTGCGGCCCGGTGGTGATCAAGGAGAAGGGCCAGTGGGTGGTGAAGGCCGCCGGGCCCACGACCTCCATCCGCGAGGAGCCCTACCAGGGTCACATCATCGAGAAGTTCAACCTCCGGGCGGTCATCGGCAAGGGCGGGATGGGGCCCAGAACGCTGGAGGCTTGCAAGAAGGTGGGCTGCGTGTACCTGCACGCCATCGGCGGGGCCGCCCAGGTGCTGGCCGAGTGCGTGACCGAGGTCCAGGGCGTCTACCTGGAAGAGTTCGGCAGCCCCGAGGCCATCTGGGCCTTCCGGGTGAGGGAATTCCCCGCGGTCGTCACCATGGATGCCCACGGCGGGAGCCTCCACGCCGCCGTGCTGGAGCAGTCCAAGGAGCGGCTGAAGCAGCTCGTGTGAGGGGCCGCCGCCACGCAGTGGAGCTTCGGGGGGCGAGACCTTCGCCCCCTTTCGTTTTTTGCTGGAAGGCTGGGACGCTCGAAGGCGAGAAGGCCCAACGGTGTCGAGCCTTCCAGCCTCCCAACCTTCCAGCCTTCTCGCCGGGAGTCTCGAGTGAGCCGTTTCTTTCTCTTCGCCCTGCTGAGCTGGATCACGGGGAACCCGCTCCTGGCGCTCCTCGTGATCATCGCCCTGTCGGTCCCCGGCTGGCTTGCCGGCTCGCGCTACGCCTGGCGCTTCCACCGGTGGATGCGGGCCCAGGGCGAGGCCGGGCGGCTGCGGCGAGCGCTGGCGGTAAACCCCCACGACGCGAAGGCCCGGACGGAGCTGGGGGCGATCCTCACACGGCAGGGACGGTTCCGCGAGGCCCGCGCCGAGCTGGAGCAGGCCATGCCGAGGGCCGACGACCTGCCCGAGGCGAACTATGCCCTGGGGCTGTGCCTGCTCCACGACGGCGAGGTCGAGCGGGGACGCGAACTCGTGGAGCGGGCCCTGGCCCTCAATCCCAAGTTCGGCTACGGGGAACCGTACCTTCGGCTCGGAGATTTCCGCGCGGACCGCGGCGAGTGGGAACAGGCGGCCGAGCGCTACCGGCAGGCGACGAGCATCCACAGCTCCACGATGGAAGGCTGGTTCAAGCTGGGGCAGGCGCTGAACCACCTCGGCAAGCATGCCGAGGCCAGGGCGGCCCTCCAGGAAGCCATTTCCTCGTATGGGAACGCCCCCTGGTACCAGCGGAGCGAGGGCCGCCCCTGGGTCCGCCGCGCCCGCCATCTCCTCCGCTCCCTCCGCTGATTCGTCATGTCTCCGTCCGTCCCGCGTGGCTGCGCCCGAAGGGGCCTCGGCGCTGCACGTCCCCCGGGGGGGAAGTGCAGAGGGAGTCCACCAACCTCCGGTCATGAGTCATAGCCACACGACTTTCACGTCTTTCTCAACGCCCCGAAACTCGGGATCGCCTGTGCACAGGTCAGCTTTCTTCTGTTTGGCTAGTGCGGCGGCGAAGCAGTCGGCGAGGGACATCTTCCTGGTCGCTTTGACCTCCCCAGCCAGTTCGGCGAGTACCTGATCGGCCGGGACAATCTCCAGGGGAAGACCCAAGAGCTTATGCCGGGCCTCGTCCCAGCGGGCCGCCCCGACCTTTCGTTCGACGATGTACCTGACTTCTGCCCAGTTGGGGGCGGCAATGAGGAGGGCCTGATCCGCCCGGGCCGCCTTCTCGAAGAGATTGAGCACCTTCTCGTGCCCCTTCTCTTGAAAAAGGAAGGCGAGGACGGCGTAGCTATCGAGCACCGAGCTTTTCAAGCTTGGCCTCCTCGCGCTCCTTGTCCTTCGCCCGCTCCTTCAGCAGTTCCTCCGTCGCCGAGGTGTCGCTCTTGAGCATGCCGCAGAGGCTGCGAATGTACCCAGGCGTCACCGGCTGAAACAGGATCTCCCCGTTCCGTTCGATGAAGCAGATTTTCGTCCCCGGCTTGATCCCGTACTTCCGGCGAAGCCTGGCGGGCACGACCAGTTGACCCTTGCTGGTAACATACGCGGCGTCCATATTCTGATCCCTCCGGTATCTTCAATACTCTCTTACTATGTTGCATGTGTAAGATGCTGTCAAGATAATCTTTCACTGAGGAGACTGTCTGGATTCGCCAGGGTGACCACCCTTCAAGCCGGCAAGGGGCGCGACAATCTGAAGGAGAGTATCGTAGATGCGATAGGAGTCGTTCGAAGCTGGAGCCTCGCGCAGTAATTGGGGTATCCTGCTTCGGGTGGAGGGTTCGCTGGCGCTCTCGCGGCAACGGCCATACACTGCAGAGCGACCCCCCCTCAGCGCACCTCTCCCGGATACCCTCTGGGTGCGGGAGGGGGCGGGTTGGGCCGAACGTCGGTAGCATCTCGGGGGGCGGACTGGGAATTGACCTGATGGCGGCCCAGGCAACGGATGGGCCGATTCCTTCCCGGGGGGAGGAAGAACATGCCACACGAACGATGTGGGGCCAGGCTTGCGTAAGTGCGCAAGTCATTCCCCACCACTCATTTGCCGAAGGAACCGGTCGCGTTCCCCCGGGTCTATCCGTTCGACCCACGCGATCGCCCGGGTGACATTGGAGGGATCGCGGCCGATTGCGCTAGCCACCCTGCCTATGGAAACGTGGGCAAGGGTGACCGCGGCGTAACACAGAAGCGCTCTGGCCCGGTAGACATCCGAAGTCCGCTTCCTCCCCGTGATGAGCGCAGGAGGGACCTGGGTGACACGGCTCACGCGCTCCAAGAGTTCTTCCAGTTCCAGTTCTCTCTGGCGGGCTTTCCGCCCAAAGCCTCCGCGGGGAAGCGAGACCTGCTCGGCGAACTGTTCGCTGCCGAGGATCTGCTGCTCCTGCACGGCGTAGAACTCCTGCGCATGCCCCGTGCCCACGGCTTCCGCGACGAATCGTGCATACGCCTTCCGGGCTCGGATGATGTCCCCGCTGAATGTCCCCAGGATTGGAGTTGTGGTCACGGCCACGGGGCTGGCTGCCCTGCCCAGATACGTCCGGTGACTGGTCCAGGGGTAAGCGGCCGGGTCTCGGACGAGTCCGGCACGCACCGGATTCAGGTGAAGGTACCGGACCAGCGCGACGAGGTAGCGATCCCGCTCGCAGACGATCGCGCGGTACCGTCCCTGGTAGAGGTGGCCGACTCGCCGGTACTTTCGGTTGAAATACTGCGCGTATCGCTGCTGGATCACCTGGAGACATTTCGCCAATTTTCCCGCAGTCAACTCGAGGAGGAGATGGACGTGGTTCGGCATCAACGCATAGCCGTAGATCCGCATGAGGAAGCGGCGCTGGGCCTCGGCCAGAATCACGAGGTAGCGTTCCCGATCCCCGTCCGTCCGGAAGAGCGCCTGACGGTTGTTTCCACGCGTGATGACGTGGTACAGGATGCCGACTGCATCGATGCGGGGTCTGCGTGCCATGGGGAACCTCCGTCTAAAGGTGGCCGCTCAAGAGTTACGCAGTTACGCAAGCCTGGCCCCTACCTCACGCGTGATCTGCGCAGGCTGCGGCTAGGGGGGTCCAGCACTTTTCTCGCCCAGGGCGGCCACCCGCTCCCGCAGTCGCATGGCGATGGTCTCGTAGGCGTCCGCACCCTGGGCCCCCTCCTGGGCCAGGAGCGCCTCGGGCGTCGCCACCGGACCGAAGCGGACCCGGAGGCGGTGAACGCCAGGGAGGGACTGCCCGCGCGGCCAGGCCTCGAAGGAGCCCGCGATGTAGGCCGGCAGGACGGGGACCTGCAGCTCCTTGGCCAGGATGCCCACCCCCTTGCGGAAGGGCCGGAGCCGCCCGTCCACCGACCGCTCGCCCTCGGGGAAGACGCAAAGGATCTTGCCCTGCCGGAGAACCACGGCCGACGCCTGCAGGGCCCGCATCAGGAACGTGTCCATGTCCACCGGGATGACGCGGACGCCTCGGCCCCACCAGGCCAGGACGGGGTGGCGGAAGAACCACTCGAAGCCCATGTAGAAGACCATCTGGCAGATGCGGAGCGGCAGGGCCGAGGCCAGGATGAAGGCGTCGTAGAAGCTGCAGTGGTTCGCCACCAGGATCAGCGGCCCGGCCGGCGGCACGTGCCGGAGCCCCTCCACCCGCAGCCGGTAGATGGTCCGGAAGAGCGCCACGCACAACGCCCGCGTCACGGCCGTGATGATGGCGGCCGAGGGCCGATTGCTCGCCGAGACGAGGGCCTGCACCTCGGCCGGCGGC
>JBBIQE010000059.1:0-20535 GCA_037442485.1 Methylomirabilis sp. (SeqCode) | reverse complement strand
CACCTGGACCTCCTTGCCCTCCACCGGGAAGCAGAGGCGGTAGATCTCGCCAGGGTTCACGGGCTCGGTATGTTCGACCAGCGCCCCCGACAGGCTGAGGTCGAGGAGGTAGACCTCCTTCAACTGAAGCTGGGCCGGCGAGTTATCCTCCATGCGGACGCGGGGGGCCCGGCGCCGCTCGCTGCCGGGATCGGGGGGAGGCGGGGGCGGGCGCATGGCCACCCGCGCCTTGCCGAGGACGCGGGTCACGCACAAGGCGAGCTCGTCCAGGTCCACCGGCTTTCTGAAGAAATCGTCCGCGCCCTCGCGCAGGGCGATGATGGCATTATCAATGGAGGAGGAGGCCGTCACCATGATCACCGGGAGGGCGGGCCGGCGCGCCTTGATCCGACGCAGGACCTCCAGGCCATCCATCCCGGGCATGATGATGTCCAGGAACACGAGGTCCACCCGCTCCTTGTCCAGGAGCGACAGGGCCGTGGTGCCGTCCTTGGCCGTGAGGACGCGCATGCCCAGCCGCTGGCCGACGAAATCCCCCAGGATGGTCAGGAAGAACCGCTCGTCATCCACCACCAGGGCTGTTTCCATGTCCGGATCCTCTCGGTGTCCAGCCGGCCCTGCCCCGAACGCCCGGACCCCGGGTGCCGCCGTTGCGCGAGACGCTCACCCTGTATCACAGCTTCCGGGGTTTTGAAATCCCTTTTTCTCGCCCGCCATGACTCGGGCCAGGAAAGCGCCGGCCCGGAAGATGCAAGGCATTTTCCGCCCATAGACGCGGCGGAGGAGTTCGCGAGCATCCCGCCCCCGCCGGAGCCAGGCCACCAGCCAGTTCCTGCTGGCCAGGATGCGATGCATCGCCTCGTAGCCCGGATTGCCGAACCGGGCATACAGGCGTCGGTTCCTCGCCCCCACCAGGAGCTGCCGCCCGAAGGCCTCGCGCCACAGCCGGTCGTAGCGTTCGCCCGTGGCCAGGGCGCGGGCCGCCAGGTAGCCCGAGAGCATGGCGTAGCGCATCCCGAATCCGAAGAGGCAGTCCTGGAATCCCGCCGCCTCGCCCACGTACAGCCGGCCGCCTCTCACCGCCGTGGTGGGAGGCCGCATGGCACTCCCGTAACCGAACCGCCGCGCCGACGTCATGGGCACGTCCCGAATCTCGGCGAACCGCCGTAGCGTCCGGTCCAGCAGGCGGCGGCCCGCGGCGCCCTGGGCCGGGTAGGTCGTGACGATGACCCCGCGCCCGCTATCCACGACCCGGTATGCGTAAAACCCCGGCGCGCACGCCTCGTCGGTGAGGACCTCGATGGAGTCGGGGGCCACGGTCTGGAACTCGACGCCCGCGGTCAAGATGTCGGGCCGGCGGGGTCCCCAGGCGATGACCGTCGCCTCTGCCTCCGGCAGGCGGGAGGCATACCGGATGGAGACGCCGGCCTCCTTGGCCTGCCGCTCCAGCGCCTCGTCCATCGAGCCCGGAACGGGACCGCGCCAGACGCGGTACATCAGCGGGGCGGAGGCCGAGATGGTGACCTGGCGAAGGGATGGGCTGTACACCGTGATGGAATGGATCGGGCGATGATCCCAGGTGGGGCGGAGCCCGCATCGCCGCACCGTCTCCAGCGCGTCTTCCGGGAGGGACCAGTTCTCCAGGTATTCGATGTCCCGGATGGCCTTGCCGCAGCAGCGCTTGGCCTCGTGGATCTCGACCGGGATCCCGCGCGCCGCCAGGTTGATGGCACAGGTGAGCCCGGCGATCCCCCCGCCTGCAATCCGGATGCTCTCCATGGCCGTTCGCCCCTCCTCCCCGCACCCCGCCTGTGACCGGCACGAGCGCGATGCAAGGCCTCGGGAGCCGAGGATCTACCGAGAAAACCCGAAGCGACCCTAGCAGCCGGCCCACGCGCCGTCAAGGGACCGGATGCCCCGGGGGGAAAGCCGGGGACATGCGTGAGGGAGCGGACAATCTCCCAGGGCCTGACCGCCGCCTCTTGCTTGCTTGCGCTTGGCGGGGATTCCGGAGGTGGGATCCCAGCGATCCGACCGGGGTGGGTCGGTCTCGGCAGGGACCCGGTAGGGTCCCCGCCAGGACGCGACCAGATGTCCGGCAGCCTTCCCGGACGGGCAGATCCCGCCCCCACGGGCGGATGTCGCATGGTCCCGACGTCCCAAACGGCCGGGTCGCCTCCCTGCGGTCTGGGCAGGAAGCCTTGGCGGCCGGCACCTAGAGCGGGATGCGCAGTCTCTTGGCGTGGCTCTCGAGGAGAAAGATGGCGTTATTGAGGCGCTGGAGCTTGTGGGCCCGGCGCCGCATCCCCTCGATGTCGCGTTCGCCGAGGCGCATGGTGCGCACCTCGCGGAGGGCGATGTTCAAATTGACGAAGACCTTCCGCAGTTCTTCCGCCGTCATCTTCTTGAGCTGGAGGACCGTGAAGGGGGCGTTGCCCTCGGCGATATCGCGGGCGTAGCCGAGCGGATTCCCGGGAATGCCTGGCATGACCTCCCTCCCGTCGGTGCCGGGCGGCTGGGGCGGGCGCCGGACGCCCCTCCGGCCGGCACAGGCGACCCGGGCCCGGCCCCCAAGCGGGACAGCCGCCCGGCGGCAGCATCATAGCATCCGCGCGCCCTGGTGCCAACCCTATGCGCTGGCCCCGGCGGCCCGGGTCCTCGGCACCCGCAACTGGAGGCCTACCCCGGCAGGTGCCAGGTCTCGCCGATGGCGTGCAGGGCGATGCGACGGGCCGAGCCGTTCTGGGCAGCGACCAGGCGCTCGTAGGGCTCGAAGGGGCGCTCGTGGGACATGCGGAAGGTGCGCCAGTGCATGGGAATCAGGTAGCGGGCCCGCATCTCGTGGTAGAGCCCCCAGGCCTGTTCCGGGCTGGCGTGATTGGCGATGTAGGGGTTGTAGCCCCCGATGGGGAGGATGGCCACGTCCAGCGGCCGCCCGGCCGTCGCGGCCGGCAGCCGCGCGGTGTAGGCGGTGTCGCCGCCGAAGAGGATGCTGCGCCTGCCCTTCGTGAGCAGGAGGCCGTTGTAGCCCCGGTCCCGGTCCCACGGATACCGCCGGCCCCAGTGCTTGACCGGGACCGCCTCGATCCGCACCCCGTCCACCTCGGCCGTCTGCCCCCAATCCAGCTCCTGGATCTGGGCGTACCCCAGGTCCTGCATGAACTCGGTCGTGTCCCGGGCCAGGATGATGGGCACGCCCCGGGGCAGCTTCCTGAGGGACGGGATGTCGTAATGGTCCATGTGGGCATGGGAGATCAGGATGAGGTCCAGGGGCGGCAGCTCGGCGATGGTGAGGGCCGGCGGCACGAACCGGCGCAGGCCCAGCGTCGTGAGCCCCAACAGGCTGACCCCGATCGTGTCGCTGAAGACGGGATCCGTCAGGATCGTGGTGCCCTCGAGGTTGATGAGGAAGGTCGCGTGGCCGATCCAGCTCAGCGTGATGCCGCCGGGCGACCACGACCGAGGGGCGGGGCGGACGGGCGAGACGAAGCGGACGGTGTCCTTGGCCTCCTCGTCCCCCGCATCCGGCTCGCGCGTGACGTGGTTCCACCAGATGCGGATGGAACGCAGGGTGCGCTGGAACTTCCCCGGATCGGCATCCTGCGCCCAGATCCGCCGCGGCCAGGCGGCCAGCGCCGCCAGCACGGTCAGGGCCAGCAGGCGCCGCCGCATCCGGTCGGGGCGATCCGAGAATCTCTCGGGGTCGAGGACGTAGCGCATGGGATCGCTGCCAGCGGCCGCAAGATCAACTCCCGCGAGCACCCCCTGGGAAGGCCCGGCGCGATGCGCGGGAACGCCTGCTGCCCGCCGAGGGCCGGCGGCCGGACGGCTCGCCCAAAAAAAGTATGCCGGAGGAAGAGATGGGGTGCAACCGGAAAGAGGGACTTGACAGGGTGGAGGCCGGGGATAGACTAGCGGCGCCACAGCACGGGGCATTCCCCGGCCAGGGGGCGAATAGCTCAGGGGGAGAGCACCTGCCTTACAAGCAGGGGGTCGGAGGTTCGAAACCTCCTTCGCCCACCATCTCTCATCAAATCCCCGGCTTGGCCGCGAGGTATTGCCTGGGCCAGGCGAGGTCGTGGCCCAGGGCGCGCGCGGCGTGCAGCGGCCAGTAGGGGTTGCGCAGCAGCTCGCGGCCCAGGGCGACCAGGTCGGCCCGGCCGTTCCGCACGATCTCCTCGGCCATCTCCGGCGCCGTGATCAGCCCCACCGACATGGTGGCGATGCCCGCTTCGCGCCGGATCCGCTCCGCGAAGGGCACCTGGTACCCCGGCCCGACCGGCGGCAGGAACGGCGTGATCCCGCCGGCGGAACAGTCCACCAGGTCCACCCCGTGCGCCTTGAGCCAGCGGGCCACCTGCACCTGGTCCTCCAGGGTCAGCCCGCCCTGGATGTAATCCGTCGCGGAGAGCCGCACGAGGAGCGGCTGCGATGCCGGCAGGACAGCCCGCACCACGTCCACGACCCGCACCAGCATCCGCGCCCGGTTCTCCAGCGGGCCCCCGTACTCGTCGGTCCGGCAATTGGCAATCGGCGAGAGGAACTGGTGCAGCAGGTACCCGTGGGCCGCGTGCAGCTCGATGGCGTCGAAGCCGGCGCGGACGGCTCGCCCCGCGGCGGCGCGATAGGCGGCGACGATCCCGTCCAGCTCCGCCAGGGTGAGCGCGTGCGGGACGGCCCAGTCCGCATCGAAGGGGATGGCGCTGGGGGCCACGGCCGGGAGGGGGCCCACCCCCTTCGTCGGGGTCCAGGCCTTCCGGCCGGCGTGGGCCAACTGGCTGCAGATCGCGGCGCCCTGGGACCTGCACAGGCGGACGATGCGGTGGAGCGGCCCGACCTGGGCGTCATCCCACAGGCCCAGGTCGTTCACGCTGATCCGGGCGCGGGATTCCACCGCAATCGCCTCGGTGACGATGAGCCCCACACCGCCCGTGGCGCGGGCGGCCAGGTGGGCCAGGTGGAAATCCGTGGCGATGCCGTCCTCGCCCGCCGAGTGCATGCACATGGGCGACATGGCGATGCGGTTCCGCAGCGTGACGCCGCGTAACGTCAAGGGCGTGAAGAGTTCGGCCATGCGAAGCCTCCCGTGCAGGCCGTGAGGGCCCCCAGCCTTCCGCTATCCCCGCAACAACAATCCCCGCCGTACTCCATCAAGCACCCGGATCAATGCCTCGGCGACCCGGATCGCCTCTTCCGCATCGGCGGTGTCGACGGTGTCGAAGTCCCCATCCTCAACGTCGGTTCGCCGCGAGAGCAGGAACTCGAACTGCTCCACGGCCTCCGCGGGCAGGAGTCCCGGCTGGATGAGTCTCAAGCTCAGCATGGTGACCACGCCGTCGTGGGTCCCGGGATTCGCGCCCTCGTGAATCAGGACCGACCTTGTCGCGCTCAACGCCGCGTAGAAGCTCCGGTTCACGGCGGTCTTGTGCCTGCCCTCCCGCAGATTGGCCCGGGCGTCTTCCCGGAACTCCAGCGCCTTCGACATCCTCACCCCGCTCAGGTGCCGCTTATCTTGCGGATGGATGTACATTTCCAGATTTCCTTCCGGTCGGGTGTCCCCACCGGAATGCGCCCGGATGCCTCACCGCCACCCGGGCGCGACCATGGTACCAAAGTCCCGTTTCCCCTGTCCATCGGAATGCCCGGCTTTCCTGCCATTCTGGGATGGGCGGCCTCTCCCGGCGATCCCGCAGGAAGCCGGCGCACCGCCTGTGGGCGGCGTGACCTCTTGACTTCGGGGCCGCCGGCACGATACCTATGTGTCGGCCGGGCCTCCGTGCCGTCTCGAACGCGGCTGGAAGCGGGGGGAGGGGATCGTGTCGGTGGCCGTCATGGGCCTGGTGCTGCTGGGCGCGGCGCTGCACGCGACCTGGAACGCCATCATCAAGGCCGGCTCGGACACGCTGCTCGATACCGTTCTGGTCACGTGCGGCGCCGCCGGCATCGCCGCCCTGGCGCTGCCCTTCGTTCCCCTCCCCGGGGAGGCGAGCTGGCCCTATCTCGGCGCCTCCATGGCGATTCACTTCGCCTACTTCACGCTGGTGGCCCTCGCGTACCGGTCAGGAGAGCTGAGCTACGCCTACCCGATCATGCGGGGGTCCGCACCGCCGCTGACGGCCCTCGTGGCCACCGCCACCCTCCGCGAGCCGCTCTCGCCCGGCGCCTGGGTGGGCATCGGCCTCATCTCGGCCGGGATCCTCACCCTCACGGGGGATTCGTGGCGCTCGGGCCGTTCCCCCTTGGCCCCGGCGGCCTTCGGTCTGCTCAACGCCGCCGTCATTGTCGCCTACACCCTGGTGGACGGTGTGGGGGTCCGTCTCGCCGGGCATGCCGGGAGCTACATCCTCTGGCTGTTCGTTTTGATTCCCGTTCCTTTGCTCCTGGTGACGCTCCTCGCCCGCCGGCAGGCCTTCCTCGCGCAGCTTCGCCTGCGCTGGAAGCCGGGCGTTCTCGGGGGCGCGTGCACGACGGCGTCCTACGGGGTGGCGCTGTGGGCCATGACGCTGGCCCCGATCGCGCTGGTGGCGGCGCTGCGCGAGACGTCGGTCATCTTCGGGACGGTGTTCGCCTCGCTCTTCCTGAAGGAACGCTTCGGCGCACTGCGCTACCTGGCCGCGGCGGCCGTGACGGCGGGGGCGGTCGCCATCAAGCTGCTCTGAGCGAGACCGGGCCCACCTCCGGGCAGGCTCTCACCCTGCAGCCGGAGGCGGACCTCAAGAAGCACTGCTGGCCCGACCCGACGGAACCGGTGCGCATGGCAGGCCTTCCCGAACCTGGCGGCGGACCGCCCCTGGTGGAGGCATTCCCGGAACGCCTCCGCGAATGGCAGACGGCCTACTGGAACAGGGTGCTCCAGGCCGCGGGGAGTCGCTGGACCTGGTGCAGATCGGCGAGGATCTCGGCACCCGGCAGGGCCTCCGGATGGCCCTCGCCACGCCCCGGAGGATCTCCGAGCCGCGGCTGTGCCGGTTGGGGGAGGCGATCCGGAAGAGGACCAGGGCCCGGGTGGACCTCTCCCCGGCCGGAGCCCCCGAAATCGCTTGCGAAGACCGCGACCGGGCGCTAGGATTCGACCCCGGAGTCCGGGAGAGGCCTGCCACAGGGGCAGGCCGATCGATCCCGAGCCCTCGCGGGCTCCCCCCGCCGGTTGACGTCAGGGATCCGAACGGCCAACCGACCGCGAGGGCGGAGGGCGTCAGGATGCCCCCGCTCGATTCCATCCAGAGGCTTCAGGCGAGCATCGAGCAGGCCCTGGTGGGCAAGCCGGAGGTCATCCGCCTGGCCCTCGTGGCGCTCCTCGCGCGCGGTCACCTCCTGATCGAGGACGTGCCGGGCGTGGGGAAGACCACCCTGGCCCAGGCCCTGGCCAGATCCCTCGGCCTCACCTTCCAGCGCATCCAGTTCACCAGCGACCTGTTGCCCTCGGACATCCTGGGTGTCTCGGTCTTCGACCCGCGCAAGGCGGAGTTCGAGTTCAAGCCGGGCCCCATCTTCGCCAACATCGTCCTGGCGGACGAGATCAACCGGACGACCCCCAAGACGCAATCCAGCCTGCTGGAGGCCATGAACGAGGCCCAGGTTTCCCTCGACCACCACACCTATCGCCTGCCCCGGCCGTTCATGGTCCTGGCCACCCAGAATCCCCTGGAGTATCAGGGGACGCATCCGCTGCCGGAGTCGCAGATGGACCGGTTCCTGCTGCGGATCCGGATCGGCTATCCCGACGAGGCGCACGAGCGGCGGATCCTGCGCGGCGCGGGCTCGGCCGTCCTGGAGCGGCTCGCGCCCGTCCTGAGCGCCGAGGCGGTGCTGGAGCTCCAGGGGCAGGTGGAGGCGGTGAGGGTCGAGGAGAGCCTCCTCGCCTACGTCATGGCCATCGTGCACGCCACCCGCCTCCACGGCGCGCTGGCCCTGGGGGTGAGCCCTCGCGGGTCGCTGGCCCTGGTGCGGGCGGCGCAGGCTTTGGCGCTCACCGAGGGGCGGACGTACTGCGTCCCCGACGACATCAAGCAGCTCGCGGTCCCCGCCCTGGCGCATCGCGTGATCCTGCGGGCCCACTGGGAGCCGGGCGGAGAGGGTGCGGAGGATCCCGAGCGCGTGATCCGGGAGATCCTCCAGGAGACCCCGGTGCCGCGATGAGCCGCGAGCCGCGAGGTCGTTGCGCTCCCGCGCGAGCCCGCATCTCAGGATCGGCGCTAAGCGATGCCATGATCTTCCGGGCCTCGAGTCGCTCCCGTTCCTCGGCCCCTCCACCCCGCAGCGCCTCTGCCCAGGAGCCGCCCCGCACGGACTACTGGCTTCCCCGCACCATCCGGCCCACGCGCGAGGGCTGGTGGTTCATCGGCGCCTCCTTCGCCGTGGGGCTGGCCGCCACCAACACCGGGAACAACCTGCTGTACCTGCTCCTGGCCATGATGCTCGCCTGCATGGCGGTGTCGGGGGTCCTCTCGGAGCAGAACATGCGCCACCTGTGCCTGGAGCGGCAGCGGCCGCGGCGCCTGTTCGCCGGCGCCCCGGCCTCCTTCGCGGTGCGCCTCACCAACCGGAAGCGGCGGCTGCCCTCCTTTGCACTGCATCTCAGCGAGGAGGATCCCTCGGGCGGCCCCCCCGCCGGCCACTACGTCCTGAAGGTCCCGCCGGCCGGCCGCGAGGGGTGGCAGTACAGCCTGACCTTCCCGCACCGCGGCCGGCAGTACCTGCCGGGCCTGCGGATCCTCACCCGGTTCCCCTTCGGCCTGTTCGCCAAGGTGAGCCGGCCCATCCGGCCGGACCCGGTGCTAGTCTACCCCGCGCTCCGCCGCCTGTCGCCGGGGCAGGTGCCGGCCGCCCTGGATCCCGGATGGCACGAGCGGGACCGACCGGGCCAGGGGGCCAGCCTGCGCAACCTGCGCCCGTACCGGCCGGGGGACGATCCGCGGCTGCTGCACTGGAAGACCTCGGCCAAGGCGGGCGACCTGATGGTGAAGGAGCTGGCGGAGGAGGACCGGCCGCGCCTCCGCCTGCTGGTGGAGGATCCGGCCCCGGGCACGCCGGCCGCGCTCGTCGAGACGAACCTGAGCTCCGTCGCCTCGCTGGCCGCCCACGCCATCCGGCGGGGATGGCAGGTGGAGCTCGCGACCGCCGAGGGGGCGACCGGCTTCGGGCAGGGGGAGGGACACCTGGACCGGATCCTGGAGCGGCTGGCGCTCTACGAGGTCCCGGACTCACCGCGCCCGCTCGGGGTTGCGGCGAAGGCCGGGCGGACCCTCCGCCTCCGCCTGGACGCGGACCACCCGGCCCCCGCCGCCGAGAGACAGCCGTGCCGTTCCCGCTGTTCTTCAAGCTGACCCTGTACCTGCTGGCCCTGGATGCCTTCGGCGCCCTCTACCTCACGGGCATCCTGGACTGGCCGGGGCTGGCGGGGGTTCTCCTGGCCATCGTCGTGAGCTGGTGGGCCGACGCGATCCGGGTGCGCACTCCGAACTACCGCCGGCTGTGGGACGCCATCGCCGCGGTCTTCGTGGTCTACATCCTCCTCGACCTGCTGTGGCTGGCCGAGTCCTTCATCGCCGTGGTGATCCACCTGCTGCTCTTCCTGCAGGTGTACAAGCTGTTCAACGCGCGGAGCCACCGTGACCTCCTGGACCTTTTCCTCCTGACCTTCCTCCAGTTGATCGCCGCAGCCACCCTCACGGTCAGCTTGGGCTTCCTGCTGGTCCTGTCCGTGTACATGATCCTGGGGACCTGGGGCCTCATCCTGTTGCACCTGAAGCGCGAGACCGAACTCGCCCTCCCGGAGCGGAGCCGGGAGCTTCTGGCGGGATCGGACCTCGTGGCGCCCGGCTTTCTCTTCTCGACGGTGGGCGTGGCGGTCGCCTCCCTCCTCCTCACCCTGGTCATCTTCTTCGTGATCCCGCGGATCGGGCGCACCTTCCTCCCCCTGCAGGCCCGGATCGGGACGATGACGACGGGGTTCACCGACCGGGTGGAGCTGGGCGCCTATGGCACGATCCAGAACGATCCGACCATCGTGATGCGCGTGACCTTTTCCGAGGCGGTGGCGAATCCCGAGCGGATCCCCGGCCTCCGCTGGCGGGGGATCGCCTTCGACACCTTCGACGGCCGGGCCTGGTCGCTGCGCGATCCCGTGCGCAGGCCGGTCCGCCGGGGTCGAGACGGCGACTTCGTCGTGGCCAGGCCCCGCTGGGGCGCGCCCTTTCTGGCCTATGAGGTCTTCCTGGAGCCCATGGGGACCGAGGTGCTCTTCGGCCTCCCGCGCGTCGTGTCGGTCCAGGGCCGGCTGGCCGCCCTAGAGGAGGATGCGGGAGGCGGCCTGCTCCTTCGCGCCCCGCCCTCGTCGCGGTTGCGCTACGCGGCGGTCTCGCAGCCCGAGGGCTTCCGCGAGGCGGACCTCGGCCGGCCGGTGCGGGCCGCCGACTACCCGCCGGCGATCCGCCAGGCCTACCTCCAACTGCCCGAGGTCTCGCCGCGCGTCCGGGCCCTGGCGCGGGAACTCGCTGCGGGCGCCGCGACGCCCTCCGAGGTGGCCCGGAGGGTGGAGAGCTACCTCAGCGGGACCCTGCGGTACACGCTGGAGGTACGGCGCGCCTCGGAGGCGGACCCGCTGGAGGATTTCCTGTTCGTGCGGAAGGCGGGCAACTGCGAGTACTTCGCCGCCAGCATGGCGGTGCTGCTCCGCGCCGTGGGGATCCCGGCCCGCGTGGTGAACGGCTTCCAGCGGGGGGAGTGGAACGAGGTGGGCCGGTTCTTCGCCGTGCGCCAGCGCGATGCCCACGCGTGGGTGGAGGTCTTCTTCCCCGAGGTGGGCTGGGTGACCTTCGACCCCTCGCCCCGGGCAGCCTTCGAGGTCCAGGCCTTCGGCCGGAGCAGTTGGGCGGGGAAATACTTCGACGCCCTGCGGATGCGCTGGAACCGGTACGTGATTGACTACAATCTGGGAGACCAGGTCGTGCTGGCCACGCGCCTGCGGCGGCGGTCCCTGGCCGTCCGCGAGGGCCTCGGGCGGCGCTGGGCCCTCTGGTCGTTCGAGGCCTCCCGCACGCTGCGGCGCCTCTGGCACCAGTACGGCACCGCCATCGGCGCGCTGATGGCGCTGCTCGCCGCGGGGGCGGTTCTGCTTCGCAAGGCGCCGGGAGGGGAGTTGGGCGGCGCCTGGCTCACCCGGGTGCGGGCCCGGCAGGGCCCCGTCGCCTTCTACGCACGGATGCTTCGCCTCCTGGCCCGGCGGGGGCGCCCACGGCCTCCCACGGCCACCGCGCGCGAGTTCGCATCCACCCTCGCCGATCGGCCGGAGCTGTTTGCCCCCGTGGCGGAGCTTACCGCCCTGTACGAGCGGGTGCGCTTCGGCGGCGAAGCCCTCACGGCGGCCGAGGCGCGCCGCGCCACCGCCCTGCTCCAGCAGCTCGCCACCGCCCCGCGCTGATCCCCGTCGTTGTCGGGCCCCCCCTCCACCACGCCGTGGTCATGACCCAACCCCGGGCACCACGACGGATAAAAACTCTGGCGGATTGCCCGGAGGCAGCGACCCCCACCCGGTACTGGGTCCCCCGCCTTTGGCGGGGTGTGGGGGAGGGGAGGGTCGGGGGGGATTTTCGTGACAGGCCAGGACAGCAGCGGCTTGCCCTGGTGCTCTGGGAGTCGAACCGCGCGCTCCAGCCTCCGCCGCTCTCGCCCCGGGGTCACAGGTCGCGGGCGAGGCCCCCGGGGCGTCCGTTGGCCCGCAGCCACGCGAGCAGCTCCCGCACGCTGCCCGTGGCCAGGGCCAGGGAGGTATCGGCGGCACCGTAGTAGAGGTTGAGGCTGTCGCCGTCGGGGCCCACGGTGTACCCGCAGGGGAAGACCACGTGCTCCACGTCCCCGATGCGTTCGTAGGGCGTCTCGGGGCCGAACACCCACTCGTCCCCGCGGAGCAGGCACCGCGTGGGCTCCTCCCGATCCAGCAGCGCGAGCCCCAGCCGGTACAGGCACCCCGCGGCGGTGTGGCGGACGCCGTGGTAGATGAGGAGCCAGCCCTCGGGCGTCTCGATGGGCGGGGCCGAGAGGCCGATCTTGCCGGCATCCCACCAGGCGCCGCGCCGCGCCTCGATCAGGATACGGTGGCTGCCCCAGTGGCGGAGATCGGGGGAGGAGGAGATCCAGATATGCGCCCCGCCCGAGGCGGGCACCGGGCGGTGGAGCATGACCCAGGAGCCGCCGAAGCGGCGGGGGAGCAGGGCGGCGTCCTTGTCCTCGGGCGGCATCACCACACCGAAGCGCTCGAAACGGCGGAAGTCCGGGGTGAGGGCGAGCGAGACCCCCGGCCCACCGCGGGAGTAGGAGGTGTAGGTGACGGCGTAGAGCTTCAGCTCGGGAACCCAGGTGATGCGCGGGTCTTCGATCCCCCAGATCTCCTCGGGGTAATGCTCGGGGTCCGGCAGGAGCGTCGGCTCGGGGTCGATCACCCACCCCGAGACGCCATCCCGGGAGCGCGCGGCGGTCAGGTGCGAGATGCCGCGGCGATCCTCCACCCGGCAGAGCAGCAGGGTCTCCCCCGACGGCAGCCGCGTCGCCCCGGCGTTGAAGACCGAGTTGATGGGGTACGGCCAGTCCGCCGCCGTCAGGATGGGGTTCTTCCCGTGGCGCGTGAACAGCACCTGATAACCGGCGTTTCGCGGCCGAGTCATGCCACCCGAGCTTCCCGTTCGGATCGGTCGGGGGCGATCTCGGGCAGGGTCGTGTCCATGGCCCCGCGGTCACGCAGCAGGTGGAGGGAGAGCAGGGCGTTCAGCCACGCCAGGGTGGACTCTGCCCCCTGGTTCTCGTTGGCGCGATCGGGATGCAGCCCATCCTTGCAGCCGCCCGTCGTGTAATCGTAGAGCGGCAGCCCCAGGTCGTTCCGGCCCAGGAACCAGGCCAGGCAGCGCCGGGCCTCGCGGAGCCAGACCCGTCGCCCCGTCAGCTTGAAGGCCTCCACGCACGCCTCCGTCAGGGCCTGCGCTTCCACGGGCTGCTGGTCGAAGCGGGCCCGCTGACCCTGCCGCCTCCACCAGCCCTGGCTGCCGACGATGGACAGGTGGCCGGCGGGGGCGCTCTGCACCTTGAGCAGCCACTCCAGCCCGGCGAGGCCGGCGGCCACGAGGTCGCTCCGCTCCATCTGCCGCCCGGCCAGCAGGAGGGCCTGGGGCAGGCGGGCATTCTCGTAGGTCAGCACGTCCTCGGGCCACGGCCAATCGGTGTCCCCGTTGGCCTGGCCTTGCTGGAACAGCCGCAGGGCCAGGGTGTCCCGGAGGCGCCGGAGCTCGCTGTCCCCGCCGAACCGATGCAGGTACGCATCCACGCCCAGCAGCGTGAAGGCCCAGGCCCGGGGGGAGGTGAACTGCTCGACCGCGGTCCGCCCGCGGTCGAAGAGGTGCAGGGCCAGGGCGGCCATGCCCTCGTTCGGCGCCATCCGCACCGCGACTCCCAGCGCCCAGAGGGCCCGGCCGTGGCTGTCCTCGGCCCCCTGCTCCTCCAGCCAGCGCCGGTCGTAGCTCAGGAAGTTGCGGAAGCGCCGGCGCTCCTCGTTGAAGGCGTGGTCCAGGAACGCCAGGTACGTGGACGCCAGGGGCAGCAGCGCCTCGTCGCGCAGCAGGTCGTAGGCCCGCAGCACCGCGATCAGGGCCCGGGCCTGATCGTCGGTGCTGTAGCCGTGGCGGCGGTCCGGGACCGTGTAGTGGGCGTGCTGCAGGATCCCCACATCGTCGGTGAGCGTCCGCAGATGCCGCAGGTCCACCTCGGGCAGGTCGGGAGCGGCGAACTGCGCCGCCGGCCCGGGGCGGGGGTGGGCCCGCCGCTCGGCCCGCGCCTCGGCGAAGAGGGCGAGGTAGCGCCGGGCCACCTGCGGCCAGGTCATTTCCCGGCAGAAGGCGTAGGCGCGCTTGCGCATGGCGTGGCGTTCGACCTCGCGGTCGAACAGGTCCAGGATGGTGTCCGCCAGCGCCTCGGGATCGCGGAAGGGCACCAGCCGCCCCTTGCCCTCCGCCAGCATCTCCCGGGCGAACCAGTACGGGGTGGAGACGACGGCCTTGCCCGCCCCCAGGGAATAGGCCAGCGTTCCGGAGACTACCTGACCCTCGTCGAGGTACGGCGTGACGTAGATGTCGGCCGCGCCCAGGAACTCGCAGAGCTCCTTCAGGTCCACGTACCGGTTGTGGAAGATCACGTGGTCGGAGACCCCCAGGCTCTCGGCCCGCTGCTGGAGCATCAGGCGGTAGGATTCGCCGCTCACGCGCCTGACGTGGGGGTGGGTCACGCCCAGGATCACATACACGGTCTCGGGGTACGCGGCGACGACCCGCGGCAGGGCCTCGATCATGGTCTCGATGCCCTTGTTGGGAGACAGCAGGCCGAAGGTCAGGATGACCTTCCGCCCCTCGACGCCGAACTGGTCCTTGTAGTAGTTCGGGTCCACGAAGGGCACATCGGGGATCCCGTGGGGGATGAGGGCCAGCTTCTCCATGGGGGCCCGGTACACCTCCCGCAGCAGCTCGAGGGAGCGCTGGCTCATGGTCACGATCCGATCCGAGAGCCGGAGGATCTCCTCCAGCGCCCTCCGCTGGTCGCTCCCCGGCTCCTGGGGGACCGTGTGCAGGGTCGTCACCACCGGGATCTTCAGATCCCGGAGCAAGCTCAGGATGTTGGCGCCGGCGGGACCCCCGTAGATCCCGAACTCGTGCTGGAGGCAGACCACGCCCACCTGGTTCATGTTCAGGAAGTCGGCGGCCAGGCGGTAGTCGCCCAGGATGGCCTGGCGGATCTCGAAGCGCACCCGGTCGGGGTAGCGGTAGCCCTCGGCCGTGTCGTTCAGGGCCACGGCCAGGCACGGCACCTGCCCCTCCGCGGCCACCGCCTCCAACAGGTCGGCCGTGAACGTCGCGATGCCGCAGCGGCGCGGGACATAGGTCCCGATGAAGGCGACCACATCCGACCCGGCCTGCCGGTCGCCGGCAGGCCGCTCGCGCATTCCCCGGTCCATTCCGACACCTCCACGGCCCTCGGTGCCCCTAACGGTCGCGCCAGGCCGAGACAGACCGCCGCCGGCGGCCGGGCGGATTCCGGCGCGTGGCGGGCTGTTCGGCGGTGCCGTGGGGCGAGGCGAGACGGCCCGGGGCCGTTCCCACAGCGCCGGCCTCCGGGATCGCCTCTGGGGTCATCCGGTGGGCTGCCTACTTCTCCAGGGCCTTCAGGATGGCGTTGCCAAAGTGCTCCGCGAAGCGGCCGCCCGCCGCGGTGACCAGCTTGTCGTCCACCTCCAGCGGCTGGTTGGTGAAGCGACCCTCCTTCTCGCGCAGGAGGGAGGCCACCGCGGTGTCCGCGGTGACCCGCTTGCCCTTGACGACGCCGCCGTTCGCCAGGATGCCCGGGGCCAGCCCCAGGGCGCCCAGCACCTTGTACTCGCAGTCCTTGGCCAGCTTGGTGGCCTTCTCGTGGTCGAAGAGCTGCCGGGCGCCGGGGCCCCCGACGAAGATCACGGCATCGTACTCCCAGGTCTTCACGTCATCCAGGCTGACGTCGGGGCGGACCATCAGGCCGGTGGTGGCCCGGGCGGCGCCCAGACTGGTGGACGCCACCTTCACCTGAAGACCCCGGCCCTCCAGGACCCTGCGGGTCGTCTCGAACTCCGCCCCGTCGAACTCCGTCGGGGCCACCACCATGAGGATCTTCTTGTCGGCGAGAGCCATCGCACCTCCCCTGGCTGCGCCGGTCCCTCCCTGGCCGACGCGGCTAGCTGACACTGACCTCGATCTTGCGCGGCTTGGCCTTCTCCTTCTTGGGCAGGTGAAGGGTGAGGACGCCGTACTTGAGTTCGGCCGCGATCTTCTCCGAGTCCACTTCTTCCGGCAGCTCGAACTGCCGGTAGAAGTTCAGCAGCTCGTACTCCCGCTCGATGACCGTGCCGGGTGCCACGTGGGCCGTCCTGCCCTGGATGGTCAGGATCCCGTCCGCCACCCGGACGTCCAGGCCCTTCTGCTCCACCCCGGGCAGGTCCGCGACCACCGTCAGGCCGTCCTTGTCCTCGAAGATGTCCACGGGCGGCGCGATGTAGCGCTCCTGGGCCCGGGTATCCTCGCGCCGGCCGGGTGAGGCCTCGGGGTGCCTCCTGGGGACCGTCTTCTCCGCCATGGTCGTCACCTCCCTCGCCCCGTCTCAGGCCACGCTGACGGGGATCTGCTTGGGCCTGGCCTTCTCGCTCTTGGGCAGCGTGACCAGGAGCAGCCCGTTCCGGTAATCCGCATGGACCCTCGCGGCATCCACCTCGGCCGGCAGCTCGATGGTGCGGACGAAGCGCCCGGCCGCCCGCTCGTTCCGGTGATACGCCTCGGCCGAGACCTGGGCGAGTCTGGGCTTTTCGCCCTTGATGGTGAGCGTGTCCTGGACCACCGAGAGGTCCAGCGTCTTCACGTCCACGCCGGGGGCCAGGGCCTCCACGTACAGGTTCCCCTCGTCTTCGCTCAGATTTACGAGGGGGTACTGGCGGGCCGCCCGGCCGGGCAGAAACGCCACACGCCCCACCCGGGGCCAGCGGTCGGACCAGAACTCCTCGAAGGTCCGGTCGATCTCACGACGCAAGGCCTCCAGTCCCGAAAACGGATCCCAGACCGGCATGGCGCGGCCTCCTTTCGTCATGAGGGGAGCCAGGCTTCCCTCGGGTTCGCCTCGTTGCCTCCGCCTCACGTGGATCGAATCTCCTGCCGCATGAAGCAGGCGTAGCAGATCCCGAAGCACACGACGGTGACCGCCACCAGCGAGACCAGGTACGGCATCACGATCAGGCTGCTCTGCAGCAGGGGAAGCGGGCTCTGGAACCGGCTGATGGACAGTCGCTCCATGGGACCCATGAGGACGAGCGACCGGGTGGTCTTCCGCATCGGGTCCAGGATGGTGCCGGTGGCCTGACTGTACAGCGTGATGGGGGAGAGGCTGGCGACGATCTCCCGGGTCTGTTCGTGCCTGATCACGGCCTGCGCCTGCGCCTCCCCCGAGGCCCCCGTGGGGACGGGGGACAGGGCATCCGCCGAGAGGCTGGCGATCAGCCCCATGAAGAAGGCCAGGAAGATCCACACCGCCAGGGAGGCCAGCGCCGAGGTCGCCATCCCCCGGAACAGGATGGAGAACAGGATGGCCACCGCCAGCCAGAACCCGATGTAGACGATGCTGATCACCAGGTACACGACCAGGCGGCCGACCTCCTCCCAGCCGGGCACCACACCCAGCACCCAGAGGCCCATCCCCGAGATGAGCAGGAGGATGGCCGACAGCATCAGGCTGATGATGGTGAGGCCGGCCAGGAACTTGCCGTTGATCACGGCGTCCCGGTAGATGGGCTGGGAGAGCAGCTTGCTCAGGGTGTTCCCGGACCGCTCCCGGCTGATGGCATCGAAGCCCAGGATCATCCCGATGAGGGGCCCGAAGAAGGCGATGAACTGGGCCAGCGAAAAGAGCGCCCCCGTGGAGGTGAACAGCAGGAGGAACACCAGGGACGGCTTGGTGAATCCCTCCAGCTCCTTCCGCAGTCCGGTGCCCACCAGGTAGGTGGTCACCAGGCTGATCATCAGGATCACGGTCAGGAGCAGGATGAACCGGATGCTGCTGAAATAATCCTCCAGCTCCTTCCGGTACATCACCAGCAATCCGTGCATGAATGGCCTCCCCTTCTCGGCCTGGCGTGGAGAAGCGTCCGGTCGCCGGCAGGGGCTCGATCCCGGTCGCTGCCGACCGAAAAATACCTCTGCCCGGCGCGATGGCCCGGGCCGAACGCTTTCGTCCCTAGGCCGCCGGCACCCCTTCCTGGAAATACTTCATGTAGATCTCTTCCAGGGTGTACTGCGCCTGGTTCACCCCCAGCTTGCGCTTGGCCAGCTCGTCCATGGGGCCGACGCCGACCAGATTGCCCTGGAGCATGATGCCTACCCGGTCGCTGATCCGCTGCACCTGGTCGAGCTGGTGAGAGGAGAAGAACACGGTGATCCCCCGATCGCGGCTCAGGGCCCGAATCATTTCCAGCATGCGCTGCGTCCCGTCGGGGTCGAGGCCGAGGGTCGGCTCGTCCAGGAACACCACCTGGGGATCCTTCATGAGGACCTCGGCGATCCCCAGGCGCTGGCGCATGCCCCGCGAGTAGGCCCCCACCCGCTTGCGGGCCTCGCCCAGGAGGCCGACCTGGTCCAGGAGCGCCTCGATCTTCCCCGCCAGGGCGCCGTCCCGAATGCCGTTCAGCCGGGCCACGAAGCGCAGGTTGTCGGCGGCCGTCATGTCTTCGTAGAAGCCGACGTTCTCCGGCAGGTAGCCGACCACCCGCTTGACCTGCAGCGCTTCCCGCGTGGGATCGAACCCGCAGACGCGGGCGGAGCCCTCGGTGGGCTCGCTCAGGCCCAGGAGCATGAGGAACGTGGTCGTTTTCCCTGCGCCGTTGGGCCCCAGGAACCCGAAGATCTCCCCCCGGGCGACCTGGAGGTTCAGCCGGTTGACGGCCGTCTGGCGGCCGTAGCGCTTCGTCAGGTCGTGGGTCTCGATGACCGTGTCCATCGTTCTCCTCGCACGGGCTGGAACGCTGGGAGGCTGGCAGGCTTGGAAGCCTCCTGGCAGTCTAGCCGTCCCAGCCTTCCAGCCCCCCGGGGGTTAGCGGCGGCCCAGCCAGACGAACAGACCCCCCATCCCGCCGATGGCCAGGGCGATCAGGCCCACCCCGATCCAGCCCCAGGCGGTCGGGGCCCGCACCGTGACCCGCATCTCCACGGTCTTGCTGCTGCCCTTCTCGCCGTCCGCCGTGAGCCCCACGGAGTAATCCCCCACCAGGGCGGTGGCCGCCGGCGTGATGGTGGCCTCCACCTGCTTGAGGGCGCCCGGCTCCAGCGCCTCGATCTTCTCGGGCTTGAACTCGACCTTCCAGTTCTCGGGCTTGAAGGAGCTCAGACTGATGTTCCGGTTGACGGCCGAGCCGGTGTTCTTGACCAGCAGGGAGACCGTGGTGGGCTTCCCGGTCACGGCCTCCGCCGAGAGCAGGCCCGAGGGGGTGGACGCCTCCAGCTTGTAGATGCCGGTGAGGATCACCCGCAGGGGCACCTCGGCCCGGGAGTCGCCCGAGCTGATCCGGACCAGGACGGGATACTCGCCGGCCGTGGCATCCCGGGGGGGCGTCACCGACACGGCCACCGTCTGGCTGCCGCCCCCGCGGACGCGGATGCTGCTGATCTGCTTGGACTCGTAGCCGGGCTTGAAGTTGACCTCCCACTTCTCCGGGGCCTGGGCGGCCAGGTTGAAGGTGCGGTCGTTCTCGCTCTTGTTGTTCACGTCCAGGGAGAACTCGAAGGTGGCGTCGGTCTGCCCCCGCAGGACGGGGTAGGAGGTGGTGACCTGGATGTCTTCGGTCCCCAGGCGGCTGCGCTCGCGGGTGGTGACGGTGATGGGGTAATCCACCCGGAGCTTCTCGTCGGGCGTGACCCCCTGGATCTCGAAGGTGTAGGTCCCGGGGCCCAGGCCCTTCTCCGGGTCCGCGGTGAAGGTGAGCGTCCGGGTCTTCCCCTCGGGGACGGCGACCCCGGTCACGGTGAAGTTGCCGCCCTTGAGGGCGGCCCGCCAGCCCTTGGGGACCGCGGCCAGCTTCAGGTTGACGGTCTCCTCGCGCTTGCCCTTGTTCTCCACCGTGAGGTCCATCCGCACGCCATCGCCCACGGGGACCACGACGCCGGAGTAGTCGGAGTAGATGGCGATCCCCCGCTCGGGCCGGTCGTCCCGCTTGGCGGAGTCATTGCCGGCTGCGGCGGCCGGAGGCGGCGCCACCAGGACGAGCAGCGGGATCAGGAGCCCGACCCAGAGCGCGGGCCGCCCACGATAGCTGCTGCGGGGAGCCCCCGCGCCATCACACCATCCACCTGTCATCGTTCATCCTCCTGTCTGCTCGCCTCTGGAGCGCCACGGGGGGCCGGGCCTCACCCGCCCGGCCCCCGCTCTCTCAGTATTCCTCCGGCGGCGTCGGCGTCGCCGGCTTCTTCTCCTTCTCCGGCGCCTCGGTGATCAAACACTCGGTCGTCACCATCAGGCCCGCGATGCTGGCGGCGTTCTCCAGCGCGCTCCGGACGACCTTGGTCGGGTCAATGATCCCGGCCGAGACCAGATCCTCGTAGGTCTCGGTCTCGGCGTTGAAGCCGACGTTCCCGTTGCTTTCCTTGACCTTCCCCAGGACCACCGCGCCCTCCCAGCCGGCGTTCTGGGCGATCATGCGGAGGGGCTCCTCCAGGGCGCGGCGGACGATGTCCACGCCGATCTTCTCGTCGTTGGTGGCCTTCACCTTGTCCAGGGCCTTCTGGGCGCGGAGCAGGGCCACGCCGCCGCCGGCCACGATCCCCTCCTCCACGGCCGCCCGGGTGGCGTTGAGGGCGTCCTCGACCCGAGCCTTCTTCTCCTTCATGGCGATCTCGGTGGGGGCGCCCACCTTGATCACGGCCACGCCGCCGGCCAGCTTGGCCAGCCGCTCCTGGAGCTTCTCCCGGTCGTAGTCCGAGGTGGTCTCCTCGATCT
>JBBIQE010000058.1:0-20874 GCA_037442485.1 Methylomirabilis sp. (SeqCode) | reverse complement strand
GTGCCGGCGCTGCACCCGACGGGCCAGGTGGTCTCCGTGCGCGGCATGGCCTTCAACCGGACGGGCCTCTGGCGCAACGTGAGCCCGATCCACCGCCAGGGCGTGGCGCCCTGCACTGCGGCCTGTCCCATTGGCGCCTCCAACCCGCGCATCTGGCAGCGCCTCGCCGCCGGCGAGGTGGACGAGGCGCTGGCGCTCCTGCTCGAGGTGAATCCGCTGCCCGGGATCACCGGGCGGGTCTGCCCCCGGTTTTGCGAGGGGGCGTGCCACCGGGCGGCCCTGGACCTTCCGGTGTCCGTCCGGGACCTGGAGCGATTCCTGGCCGATCACGGCGAGGCGAGGCCGCGGCCGGAATCGCCGGGACAGCCGCGAGGCGAGATCGCTGTCATCGGGGCGGGGCCGGCCGGGTTGAGCTGCGCCTATCACCTCGCGCGTCGCGGGTATGCGCCCACGCTCTTCGACGCCGGGGAGGCGCCCGGAGGTCTCTTGCGGAGCGGGATCCCCGCCTATCGTCTCCCCCGCACCGTCCTGGATCGCGAGCTGAAGCGGATCGAGGCGGCGGGGGTCCGATTCAAGCTCGGTGTGCGCTTGGGCACGGATCTCACCTGGGAGGACCTCGGCGGCTATGCGGCGGTGTTTCTGGCCACCGGGGCGGGCAAGGAGCGGCGGCTCGACCTTCCCGGACTGCCGGCGGAAGCGGTCCAGTCCGGTCTCGCGTTTCTGGCCGCGCTGAACGCGGGCCGGCCGGTCCTCCCGGGCCGGCGCCTGGCGGTGATCGGCGGCGGGAACACCGCCATGGACGCCGCCCGGAGCGCGCGGCGCCTGGGGAGCGAGGTCACGGTGATCTATCGCCGCAGCCGGGCCGAGATGCCGGCCTTCGCCGACGAGGTGGCCGAGGCCGAGGCCGAGGGGGTCCGGTTCCGCTTCCTGGAAGCGCCGGTGGCGGCCGAGCGGGCGGGGGAGGGCCTCCGGCTCACCTGCCAGGCCATGCGACTGGGACCCCCGGATCGGTCGGGGCGGCCGCGGCCCGAGCCGGTCCCGGGCCAGGTCGGGACGATCGAGGTGGACGGCATCCTCGCCGCCCTCGGCGAGGACGTGAACGCGGCCCTGCTGCCCCGGAGGCTTCCGCCCGGGGCCCTCTGGGACGGGTCGGGACATCCGCCCCTGTTCCTGGGGGGCGACCTGGCCGGCGGGCGGCGGACGGTGGCGGACGCCATCGGCTCGGGGCGAATCGGCGCCATCTGGATTGATGGCTGGATCACGCGGCGCGAGCCGCCGGTCCTCCCGGCGCCGGTCTCGCCGGTGCCCCGGGAGGCGATGCGCCTGGAGTGGTTCGAGCCCTTCCCTCGCGTCCGGCCTCCCCTGCGGGAGCCGGCCGCGCGCCTGACCGATTTCGACGAGGTGGCGGAGGATCTCCCGGAGGCTGCGGCCCTGGCCGAGGCGCGTCGCTGCCTCTCCTGCGGGACCTGCACGCAATGCGACCGCTGCTGGCTGGCGTGCCCGGATGTGGCCATCCTCCCCGAGGAGACGGCCTACCGCGTGGACCTGGACCATTGCAAGGGGTGCCTGCTCTGCGTGGCGGAGTGCCCGCGGGGGGTCATCGCCGTCGAGGCGGTCTCGGGTCGGGAGGCGTGATCCCATGAAGCGGGTTCTGGAAGGCAATCACGCGGCCTCCTACGGCGCGCTCCTCGCCCGGGTGGAGGTGGTGTCCGCCTATCCCATCACCCCGCAGACGCAAATCGTGGAGAAGCTGGCGGAGTTTACCGCCGACGGGCGCCTCAGGGCGCGGTTCCTGGAGGTCGAGTCGGAGCACTCGGCTATGGCCGCATGCATCGGGGCCAGCCAGGCCGGCGTGCGGGCCTTCACCGCCACCTCCTCCCAGGGGCTGGCCCTGATGCACGAGCTGCTCCACTGGGCGGGGGCGGGGCGGCTGCCCATCGTCCTGGTCAACGTGAATCGCGCCCTGGCACCGCCCTGGAGCATCTACGCCGATCAGACGGACAGCCTGGCCCAGCGCGACACGGGCTGGATGCAGATCTACTGCCGGTCCAACCAGGAGGTGCTGGATTCGGTGCTGCTGGCCTACCGGGTGTCGGAGCAGGTGGGGCTGCCCACGATGCTCTGCCTGGACGCCTTCCTGCTCTCCCACACGTCGGAGCCCGTGGATGTCCCGGAGCAGGCGGTGGCGGATGCATTCCTGCCGCCGTACCGGCCGGTCCTCCGCCTCGATCCGGCCGTGCCCCGGGCGTTCGGGGGCCTGGCGGGAGCCGACGTCTTCATGGAGATCCGGCATCAGGCCCAGGAGGCCATGGATCGGGCGCTTTCTCTGATCGTCGAGGCCGGGGAGGAGTACCGGGCGCTCACGGGCCGCGGCTACGGCCTGGTGGACGGCTATCGCACCGCGGGGGCCGAGATCCTCATCCTCGGCATGGGGACGATCGCCACCACCGCCGAGGCCGCCGTGGACGAGCTGCGCGAGGCGGGGATCCCGGCGGGGCTCCTGCGGGTCCGGGTCTTTCGGCCCTTCCCGGCCGAGGCGCTGGCCCGCGGGATCGGGGAGGCGCGCAAACTGGTCGTCCTGGACCGCAACCTCTCCCCCGGAAGCGGCGGCATCCTGGCCACCGAGCTCAGGGCGGCGCTCCTGGCCCGCGACCTCGCGCCCGGAATCTGGAGCTACATCGCTGGCCTCGGCGGCCGGGATGTGACGCCGGCCGCCATTGTGTCCGCCTGCCGCGAGGCCGTGGCCGAGCCGGCGCCCGGCCCCGGGATCCGGTGGCTCGGCCTCAGGGCGTGAGAGGCGTTTCCCATGTCGGATTTCGGATTTCGCATGTGGGGCACGCGATGTAACATGAACGCACTTGGACACCTGACAGAGATCCCTCGCGAGGAGTACATGACCCCGGGGCATCTGGCCTGTCAGGGGTGCGGGGCGGCGCTGGCCATGCGCCTGCTGCTGAAGGGCCTCGGCCCGGACACGGTCCTGGTGGTTCCCGCCTGCTGCTGGTCCGTCATCAACGGACCGTGGCACGCCACGGCCGTGGCCGTCCCCTTCCTGCACACCGCCTTTGCGGCCGCGGCCTCCACGGCCGCAGGCGTGCGCGCGGCTTTCGCCATCCGGGGCGTCCGGGCCAGCGTGGTCGCCTGGGCGGGCGACGGGGGCACCTTCGACATCGGGCTCCAGGCGCTCTCGGGGGCTGCGGAGCGCGGCTCTTCCGATCTCTACGTGTGCTACGATAACGAGGCCTACATGAACACCGGCATCCAGCGCAGCTCGGCGACCCCCTGGGGGGCCTGGACCATGACGACGCCGGTGCCGGCGGTGAAGCGGCGGCCGAAGAAGCCCATCCTGGACATCATGGCCGCCCACCGCATCCCCTACGCGGCCACGGCCTCGGTGGGGCACCCCGAGGATCTGATCGCCAAGGTCCGCCGAGCCCGCGCCCGGGAGGGGACCCGGTTCCTCCACATCCTGGCCCCCTGCCCGCCGGGATGGCGGATCCTGCCGGAGCAGACGCTGCACCTGGCGCGCCTGGCGGTCGAGACGCGGCTCTTCCCCCTGGTGGAGGTCGAGGACGGCGCGAGGCTGCGCATCACGGTGATGCCGCGGGGCGAAAGATCGGTGCGGGAGTACCTGGCGGGGCAGGGACGCTTCCAGCACCTGGCCGCGGACGAGATCGCGGCCATTCAATCCGCGGTGGAGGCGGCCTGGGCGGCGCTGCTGGCGCGGGCCGCCCGGCCCGGGAACGGAGGCGAACCGGCGGGACACGCGGGCAATGACACCCGGACCTGAGCCCATCCGGCTGCTGGGGTCCGGAGTCCACCCACCACCCAAATCTCCGGCGAAGCCCGGGTGCCCCTCCGGGTGCCCGAGCGTCGCCGGAGATTCTGACCACTCCCTGGAGGTCGAGCGAGGGCGTCATGCTTGAGGGATTCTTCAAACCCAATGCGGTGGTCGTGATCGGCGCGTCGCGCGAGGAGGGCAAGGTCGGCTTCAGCATCGTGGACAACCTGGTCAAGGCCGGCTTCCCCGGGCCCATCTATCCCGTCAACCCGAAGGCGACCGAGATTCGCGGCCTCAAGTGCTATCCCGATCTCAGCCAGGTGCCGGAGGGCGCCGAGCTGGCCGTCCTGGTGATCCCGCCCAAGGTGTGCATTCCGACGCTGGAGGCCTGCGCGGCCAGGGGGATCCGCTCGGCCGTGGTGATCTCGGCCGGCTTCAAGGAGGTGGGCGGCGAGGGGGCCGAGATCGAGAAGGCCCTGCGGGCGCGCGTGCGCGAACTGGGGATCCGGGTCGTCGGCCCCAACTGCCTGGGGATCATCGACACCAAGAGCCGCCTGAACGCGACCTTCGCGGCCGGCATGCCCCCGGTGGGGGAGATCGCCTTCTTCTCGCAGTCGGGGGCGCTCTGCACCGCCATCCTGGACTGGGCCATCGGGAACGACGTGGGCTTTTCCAAGTTTATCAGCCTGGGGAACAAGGCGGACACCTCCGAGGTGGACTTCATCGAGGCCCTGGCGGCCGACCCCGAGACCCGGGTCATCATCGGCTACATCGAGGGGGTGGAGAACGGGCAGCGGTTCCTGCAGGCCGCCCGGGCCGCCAGCAAGGTCAAGCCCCTCATCATCGTGAAGTCGGGCGGCACCCCGGCCGGGGCGCGGGCCGCCTCCTCGCACACGGGGACGCTGGCCGGGTCGGAGAAGGCCTTCACCGCGGCCTTCCGGCAGGCGGGGGTCATCCGGGCCGAGAGCATCGAGGAGCTGTTCAACTTCGCCCGCGCCTTTGCCACCCAGCCGCTGCCCAAGGGGCCGCGGCTCGCCATCGTGACCAATGCCGGCGGCCCGGGGATCATCGCCGCCGACGCCGTCGAGCGCTCCTCGGCCAAGATGGCCACCCTTCAGCCCGAGACGGTGGAGCGGCTGCGCAAGGCCCTGCCGCCCACGGCCGCGCTCTACAACCCCGTGGATGTCATCGGGGATGCCAAGGAGGATCGCTACCGGGCGGCCCTGGAGGCCGTGGCGGCCGATCCGAACGTGGAGGGGGTGCTGGCCCTCACCACGCCCCAGGCCATGACGGAGAACGACAAGTTCGCCGAGGTGGTCGGCCAGGTGGCCAAGCAGAGCGGCAAGCCGTTCTTCACCGCCTTCATGGGCGAGGTGAGCGTGGCCGCCGCGCGGGTGATCCTGCGCAACTACGGGGTCCCCCAGTACTCCTATCCCGAGCCGGCCGTCCGGACCTTCGAGGCCATGGTCCGCTACCGGGAGTGGCAGGAGCGCACGCCGTCTCCGCCGCGCGAGTTCGCCGCGGACAAGGGGCGCGTGGCGCTCACGATCCTGGAGGCGCGGCGGGCGGGGCGGACGACGCTGGGCGAGCGCGAGGCCCGCGAGGTCATCGCCGCTTACGGCTTCCGCCTGCCGCAGAACGTCCTCACCCGGACCGTGGACGAGGCGGTGGCGGCGGCCGAGGGGATGGGATTCCCGGTCGCGCTCAAGATCGTGTCCCCGGATATCCTGCACAAGACCGACGTGGGCGGGGTGCGCCTCAACCTCCGGGACCGAGACGCCGTGGCCGAGGGGTTTGCGGCCATTGATACCAGCGTCCGCCGGTTCTTCCCGAACGCCGTCATCCAGGGGATCGCCGTCCAGGAGATGGTGGTCGGCGGCAAAGAGGTCATCCTGGGAATGACCCGAGATCCCCAGTTCGGCCCGCTCTTGATGTTCGGGCTGGGCGGGATCTACGTCGAGGTCCTGAAGGACGTCGCCTTCCGGGTCGCCCCCATCGGCCCCGACGAGGCCGAGGGGATGATCCGCGAGATCCGCTCCTTCCCGCTGCTCCGGGGCGTGCGCGGCGAAAAGCCGTCGGATCTGGCCGCCATCGTGGATGCCCTGTGCCGGCTGTCCCAGCTCTGCACGGAGTTCCCCGAGGTCCTGGAGATGGACGTGAACCCCCTGCTGGTCAAGCCCGAGGGGGAGGGGGCGGTGGCCATTGACGCCAGGCTCGCCCTTGCAGCCTAGGCGAATGACCAATTACCAATGACCAAATCCCAATGAGAGCGCAGAACCCATTGGTCATTGGTTCATTTGTCATTGGTCATTCAGCACGGGCATTCGGAAATCGCAAATGACAATCGAAAATCGGAGGACGGTCATGCAGACGTTATTCATCGGTTCGACGGCCGGCAATTCCGGGAAGACGCTGATCACGGTGGGGCTGGGTCTGGCCCTCAAGGAGTGCGGGTACAAGGTGGGTTACCTCAAGCCGTTGGGCAAGCTGCCGGTGGCGGTCAACGGGAAGACGGTGGACGCCGACGCCCAGTTCCTCAAGGGCATCCTGGGACTGGCCGAGCCCCTGGAACAGGTCTGTCCCGTGGTCCTGACCCAGGACCTGGTGGCGCGGGCGCTGCGCGGTGAGGCGGGCGATGTGCGCAGCAAGATTCAGCAGGCCTACGAGGCGGTCTCGGCCGGGAAGGACGTCACCCTGATTGGCGGCGCCGGCTCCCTCGCCGACGGGGCATTCCTCGGCATCTCGGGGACCCGGCTGGCCAAGGAGTTCCGGGCCTCCGTCCTGCTCATCGACCCCTACCTGAACGAGGTCTGCATTGACTGCATCCTGACCGCCAGGGAGGCGCTGGGGGATCGCCTCATGGGCGTGGTCCTGAACCGGGTGACCCCCCAGAGCCTGCCCGAGGTGGAGCAGATCGTCGTGCCCTTCCTCGTGGCCAAGGGTGTGGAGGTGTTGGGCGTGCTGCCGCTGGACCGGGTCCTGGACGCCGTCACGGTCCGGCAGATGACGGAGATCCTGGACGGCAAGGTGCTCTGTGCCCACGAGCGCCTGGACGAGTTCGTGGAGCGGTTCAGCGTCGGCGCCATGGATGTGGACGCCGCCCTGGGCTACTTCCGCAAGCTCCCCAACAAGGCGGTCATCACGGGGGGACATCGGGCGGACATCCAGTTGGCGGCGCTGGAAACCTCCACCAAGTGCCTGATCCTCACCGGCGACCAGATGCCCAACGAGATCATCATCAGCCGGGCGCGCGAGCTGGGCGTGCCCATGATCAGCGTCCACTACGACACGTACACCACGGTGGAGAAGCTGGAGGGGGTCCTGGGCCGCATCCGGATCCGGGAAGAGCGGAAGGTTCAGCGGGCCCGGGAGCTGCTGCGGGATCGGCTGAACTACCGGCGCATCGTGGAGAAACTGGGCCTGAAGCAGAAGTGACAAGGCGAGGGAGCGAGAAGGTGACTGGGCGAGACGGGGGGAAGGGCGACCTTGACAGGGTCGTCGAGGCACGATAAGGTCTGGCCGTGGCCCCCGAAGCACCCCTGACCCTGGAAGGTCTTGCAGAGCTCCTCCGGCGGAGCGGCGAGGCAACCGACCAGCGCCTCCAGGCGCTCTCGGACCGCCTCGAAGCCTCCGGGCGCCAGACCGACCAGCGCCTCCAGGCGCTCTCGGACCGGCTGCAGGCATTGGCGCAGGAGACCGACCAGCGCCTCCAGGCGCTCTCGGACCGCCTCGAAGCCTCCGGGCGCCAGACCGACCAGCGCCTCCAGGCGCTCTCGGACCGGCTGCAGGCATTGGCGCAGGAGACCGACCAGCGCCTCCAAGCGCTCTCGGACCGCCTCGAAGCCTCCGGGCGCCAGACCGACCAGCGCCTCCAGGCGCTCTCGGACCGGCTGGTAGCCTTTGCCAACCACACCGATCGGCGGTTGGAGGCCGTTCATGACCGGATGGGTGCCCTCGACCGCGGGATTGAGACCGTTACCGGCCAGGTGGAAGCTCTCACGGGCCTGATGCGGGAGCAGGCAATCCGTGTCACCCTTCTCGTAGAGCAGCATGCCCAGCACGAGGCTCGCCTGGAACAGCAAGGCCACAGTATTTTGCAGATCCTTCACCGCCTGGAGCAACAGGACGCCCGCTTCGAGCAGCAGCAGGCTGAGATCCGCCGCATCCTCGACATTCTGGAGCGCCGTGGCGGCGACGGCGGCCCCCCTCCGGCCGCGTGATCCCCGCCCACCGACCTCTGATCTCTGCCCTCCGCCCCCTGCGACCTCGTTTTCGTGTTCGTGACGGTCACGGCCTACGGGCACGGCCACGGTTCTTCGCCGCGCGCTGCCCCGTGCCCGCTGACCTCTGACCGCCGACCTGTGCCGTCTGTCCCCTGCCCGCCATCTCATGCATGGCACACACGGCGCGGCGCTGGGCGCTCCGCCTTATGCACTTGAGGCTGTGCCAGCTTCCCGCTGCCGGCTGCGAACTGCCTTCTGACGGTTCAGTCCGGACAGATCGCCGCGTTGCCGTTGCGACTTGCGCAGCGGGTCGCGCTTGGGGGATCTCGCCCCGATGTCCCGCCGACTCCTCGGGGGGTTCTTCCTCTTCCGATTCAGCCAGTCCCGCCGCCTGGATCAGGCAGCCCACGGCCTCGCCGAGGTGGCTCGCCCGTACACCGTTTCCCGAAGGAGAGTGTGGCCTCGCGCGCCGATCCCTTCCTCAATGCCCCCCACCAGTTCGATCCCGCCGCGGCCGATGGAAGGGTCACCGGGGCTCCAGGCCCCCGCCCAGCCGCTCACACCCGAAGGCGCAGACTGCCGCCTTGCCGGGGGGCGGACGCATGATTGGGCAAAGGGTCCCGGCCCCGTGCCCGGTCACGAGAGATCGGCCAGCCTCGTCAGATCGGGCAACAGGAGCTGCCGTCCCTGAACCTCCAGGGCGCCGGCCAGGAGCCCCTCCGCCACCCAGGGGACGTCTGCGCGGGCGGCCCGCTCCGTCTCGCCCACCGAGAGAATTTCGCCAACCGAATCCACGATGAGGCCCACGGGCTCGCCTCCCTCCCTGGCGAGGACCACGACCAACCGCGCCCTGGGGCTGGTCACGGGGTTCACAAGGCCCAGCCGCTTGCGCAGGTCCATGACCGGAATCGGCTTTCCGCGCACGCTGGCCAGGCCCTCGATGTGTCGGGCGGCGCGCGGGATCCGCGTGATCGCCGGGACGGGGGCCACCTCGGCGACCCGGTCCACCGGGACGGCCAGCGGCAGGTCGGCGACCGTGAACGCGAGGTAGCGCTTCATCGGCGAGGATGCTGGGAAGCTGGAAGGCTGGAATGCCGGAACGCCTGAAGCTTCCTGGCGTTCCAGCCTGCGAGCCTTCCAGCCATTTCTCTAGCCTAGCAAGACATCGCCCAGCGTGAACAGGAACAGGCCGATGCTGAGGGCGCCGTTCACGTTGAAAAAGGCGACGTCCAGCTTGGCCAGTCCGTGCCGGTAAAGCAGCCAGTGTTCGTACAGGAGCAGGGCCACGGCCATGAGGAGGCCGACCGCGTACACCGCACCCAGGTGCAGGAGCGGGAGGAGCAGGGCCAGGCACGCGGCCGTGAGCGCGTGGAACAGGCGCGCCACCAGGATCCCGCCATGGACTCCGAGGCGAGCGGGGATCGAGAAGAGGCCGGTCCGGCGGTCGAACTCGATGTCCATCAGGGCGTAGAGCACGTCGAAGCCGGCCACCCAGAAGACGACCGCTCCCCCCAGCACCAGCGCGGGCAGGGCGATCCGACCCGTCACGGCGATCCAGGCCCCGATGGGGGCAAGGGCCAGGGACAGGCCGAGGATCAGGTGCGAGAGGGTCGTGAACCGCTTGGTGTACGAGTAGCCGCTGACGATCAGGATGGCCAGCGGGGCCAGCGCGAAGCAGAGCGGATTGAGCATCCAGGCGGCCAGCAAGAAGATCCCGAACGATCCGATCACGAAGAGGAACGCCTCCCGGGGGGAGATGCGCTTCTGCGGGAGGGCGCGGTCGCGGGTCCGCGGATTGAGGGCGTCCAGATGCCGGTCGGCCAGGCGGTTCACCCCCATGGCCCCGCTTCGCGCCCCCACCATGGCGACCAGGATCCAGAAGAGCGTGCGACCGGCCGGGATCCCCCCCGCCGCCAGGACCGCCCCCATGAACGCGAAGGGCAGCGCAAACACCGTATGCGGGAACCGGATCATCTCCAGGTACGTCCGCATTTTCTGCAACATTGCTCGCTGGTTGTCCATTCTCACCCTTCAGTAATACGCCCGGATTTTTCACGCCAAGATCGCCAGGCGCGCCTGTCTGCGTGCGGAACGCACAGGCAGGCAACGAGAAACACGGTCAGGTCTTTTCCGTGGCGAACCGGGGCCCCACGATTCCCACCGGAACCCGGCTGCTTCCTGCCAACGCCCAGCCAGAGCCCTGTCCGCCGCAGGCGGATTGGCGAGCGTGGCGAGAGCACGGCAACGTTCCGGCTCAAAGAACCCGTCCGTGATCCCCTGCAGGTCCTTAAGTTCCTCGCAAACGTTCAGCCCGTCCATTGTGCCGAGTTGGCCTCTTCCTCCGTCGTCATTCCGGCGGAAGCCGGAATCCAGGGCGCCGGGATTTCTGGACCCCGGCGCCTGCCCCGGACTCCGATCCGGGGTTCGCCGGGGTGACACCGTGGGATGCCCCCCGAGTCTGAACGTTTACAGTTCCTCAATGGGAGGTGATGTTTCGACATAGATCGACGTGAAACATGCAGCGACACCTTGCTTCGGTCTCTCTTTTTTCCGGCCACGCCAATGTCTCTTCAGATCGCGGCTTGGCTCCTCCAAATGCACTTCCACACGCTTTCTATCCGATACCTGTGCTCCACATCCACGTCATAGTTGCCCACCCGAATCCAAAGGTCATGACGGCCGCGCGATTTTTTCGCGGAGCGATCCCCATACTCCTCCAACCCGCATGACTGGAATCCCGGCCGCCATGCTGCGGCGGCCAGAAACCCGACATACGGCCGTTCAAGGTACTCCAAAGCCGAATCGCCTACTGCGAGGCGTGCGTACTGTCGAACACCTTATCCCACTCCCAAAGCAAAGGCTCCCACAGATCTTCTTTCCCCGTCCGAATCGTCGCTCTGTCGCGTGGGAATCTCTTGATCCTCCCCCGGCCCCGCAAGCTCGAAGGAAACCCTCACAGGCCGAGTGGCCGCGCAACAATCGTCACCCGCGTTCGCACATCTTCGTGGTGAGGAGTTCGAAAGCGAAGAACTTGTTTGTCACTTTCGTCCGACGTGAATCGCCACAAGGCCGCCCGGCAGCAGAGGATAGGGCACCGTGGAGAACCCGGCGTCTCGCATCCAGGCTGCGAGGCCTTCGGGCGAGGGCAAGTCGGGCACCGACGCCGGGAGATACGAGCAGGCCGGGGAGGATCCCGAGACCAGCCGGTCAATACACATATTCCAGGATGCAGTCGAGCGGACAGAAGCCTGCCGGCCGGGTGTTTCTCACGCACACCTCAGGCATATTCGTAGAGGGGGACTGTGCGCGCCGGCTTGCCTGCCGCCTGGACCAACTCCTCGATCCGACGCACGGTCTCTGGCTTGAGGAGCACGTCACCGCACACCGAACACACCTCTGCCGGGACGTGGTCAATGACGATGACCTGTCCTCGGTGGCGAACGGTATGGACGATCTGCCGATCTTCGTACTGGCCAGGACATCCGACGATGCTGCATTTCCTGATTTGCTCCCTCTTTGACTGGGTGTCACCCAGTTGGGTGGCATGGGTTCATACACCGTAGTGATGATCAGCACTGGCTGCGCCGTCGTACAAACTATGTGCAGGGGCCGACGCTTTCGCGTGACCCCGCTGAGCAGACAGCAAGGTCCTCGTCTGTGCTCCGGCTAGTTCTCCACAATCTGCCCCGTGCCGAAGGCTTGGAGAACCTCTTCCAGCGTGATGTTCTCTTCGACCATCTCTTGCTGGGCGTGCCGGGTGATACGAATGCTCCCCGCCGCAGTGAGGGCACGCAGCCGGTCTACGATGGCCCCGAAATCCATTGCGTCAGGTTCAGACATCGCCCAGCCACCCTGTGGAACAAGACTATCTTACGGGACGGATTTTGGCAAAGAAGTTCGGCTGCGTTGCGACTCGGAGGGTTCATCCAGCCGTCGGTGCCTCCATCGGCACGCAGTGTCAAGCTGGCAAGCAAGGCCGGAGGAAACTCGGCGAAGTTTCCTGGCCCCCGGGGCCCCGGTCACGATTCCCCAAAGGGGACCTGACGGCTGATGGCTGAAGGCTTTCCTATCATTTCACCCCGACGTGGATGGCCACGATCCCGGCCGTGAGCAGACGGTGCGAGACGTCGCGGAGCCCGGTGTCCCGCATCCAGGCTGCCAGGCCCTCGGGCGAGGGGAAGTCGGCCACCGAGGCCGGCAGGTACGCGTAGGCCGTGGGGTGGCCCGAAACAATGCGGCCGATCCACGGCAGCACCCGGTGAAAGTACCAGAGGTACGGGCCGCGGCACAAGGAGGAGGGCGGGGTGGTGAACTCCAGGATCACGGCGCACCCGCCCGGCCGGAGGACGCGCCGCATCTCGCGCAGAGCACGCAGGCGATCGGGAATATTGCGCAGGCCGAAGGCCACGGTGGCCGCGTCGAAGGAGCCGTCGGGGAAGGGAAGCGCCTCGGCCGGGGCCACCTGAAGCGTGATCCGCTGGTCGAGGTACGCGCGCTCGACCTTGGCCCGGCCGAGATCGATCATGGGACGGCTGAAGTCCACGCCGACGATCCGGGCCTCGGGAAACTGCCGGGCGGCCTCCAGCGCCATGTCGCCCGTCCCGGTGCACACGTCCAGCAGGGCTCCCTTCGGGGGGAGGGCCGCAGCGGCCACCGCCTCGCGTCGCCAGTACCGATCGCGCCCGGCGCTCAGGAGATGGTTCAGCAGGTCGTACCGGGGGGCAATGGCCGAGAACATCTGCTGGACCGCAACCCCCCGCTCATCAACGACCTCCGGTATGTTCTCGGGCATTGCCCACCGATCCCGGACGAAAGGCGGGCCTCCGGCGCGGCACAGGCTCGGGTCGGGCAGGCCCGGGCCAAGCCTGTGCCGCGGCCCGTCGACTATTTCTTCTCCTGGATGGTGAGATCCAGGCGGGGCACCGCCGTATCCTTGACGACAAGCTTCAGGCGGGACCCGGGCGTCAGGACGGCGTCATCGCGGAGGCCGTTCAGGCTGGCCATTTCGTAACGGCGGCCCTCGTCCCCCAACTCCGCCCGGGCGATGCTGGCCAGGGTGTCGCCAGGCTTCACCGTGTACACCCTGAGGCGCAACTGCTCCTTGGCCTCGCCATACTTCAGCCCGTCGAGGTGGGCCGTGAAATCGTCGGCCTTGACCTGGAGGGGGCCCCCCTCGCTCACCAGCAGGTTCGCCATGGTGTCCGCTTTCGCGATCCGGATGGCGGTGTCGGGGTGGGTGGCCTCGAAACCGTGATAGGTGGACTGGCCGCGCAGGATCTCGGACCGGCGCAGGTCCTTGAGGAAAAGCACCATGCGGCGCGGATCATAGCCCGCCCGGTGGGCGCGGCGCAGTCCGACCTCGTCCGCTTCCAGCTCGTACTCGCGCCCGTAGCCCAGGAGCATGTAGTTGGTGATGTGGTTGGCGATCATGGCGACGCCGCTGACCGCGCTCCCGCCACCGGCGGCGGCCGCGGCCCCCACCCCGATGAGGGTGGCGAGTTGCGCGCCGAACGCTTTGGTCAGCAGCTTGGCCCCGTGGCGGGAGTTGACGTGGGTGATCTCGTGGCCGAGGATCCCCGCGAGCTGGGCCTCGTCGTTCAATGCCGCCAGCATCCCCCGGGTCACGTAGACGAAGCCGCCCGGCAGGGCCATGGCGTTGACGTAGGACTGGTCCACCACCTTGAACTGGAAGCTGAAGCGGGTGTCGCCCGAGGCCGCCACAAGGTGGCCGATCTGGGAGATGTAGTTCTGCAGGTCGGGGCTCTCGTAGTAGCCGAAGCGCTTCAGGATTTCCGGGGCGGCCTCGCGGCCGAGCTTGACGTCGCCGGCCTCATCCATGAGGGTGTAGGCCGCGGCCGACCGGGGGAGCAGCGCCGTGGCCAGCCCCGCCTGCCCTAGCGCCAGGAGGAACTGGCGCCGGCTCCACCCGTTCGCGCCGAACCCGCAGACCGCGCACCACAGCATCATCCTCACCAGCCTTCTCCTGGCCGATCCCTAGCGGAGCCTGGCCTCCACCGCCTTCATGTTCTGCTTGGCCTTGGCGGCCAGATCCCCGCGCGGGTTGTACTTCAGGTACAGCCTGTACTCGGCCAGGGCCTTGCGGTACAGTCCCTTGTCGTCCGTGCCCAGCTTGGCCTTGGTGTGATAGGAGAGCGCCAGGTTGAAGTGAGCCTCGGCATAGTCTGGCTTCAGCTTGACGGCCTTCTCGTACTCGGCGATGGCCTGGTCCAGCGATTGGAAGACCCGCTCGTGGTACATGACGCCGAGTTCGTAGTGAGCCTCGGCCTGCATCTGGCGATCCGGGGGCTTCGTGCCATCCGTCCCCTGGGCCGTCGCCTGGGCGGCGATCACCGGCGTCGCCAGGACCGTGGCGGCCAGTCCTGCGGCCAGCCAGACACCCCACCTCTTCACCGTCCGCCTCCTCCTCTCGACCGTTGTGAGGAGTGCAATCCATCTCGCCCGGGGATGGGCCGGGAATCCTCCCCCCAGATCGGGAGGGGATGGAGCCGGCGCTCGGACTTGAACCGAGGACCTGCGGTTTACGAAACCGCTGCTCTGCCAACTGAGCTACGCCGGCGGTAAAACGTAGTCTAGTCAACTCACCCGAAGATGGCAAGCCCTTTCGGGAATTCGGGCTTCCGGCATCCACGCGGGGCGTCCGGCGGCGGCACGCATGGCCGGATGCATCGCAAAGTTTGCGATCAGGCTGCTACCTTGGCAGGGAAACGCAGACTACTCCGGCCCCTCACGGCACCAAAAACACCAGCCGGTCCGTGTCGGTGGCGACGCGGCCGCTCGCCGTCGTCCCGTCCACCGAGAGCAGGAGGACGTTCGAGCCCTTGACGAGGGGGAGCGGCACCAGTTGGTGCCCGCCCGGCGTGGGGGTGAACTGGGCCGTGATGTCGGCCCCATTCAGCGTGGCCTTGAAACGGGCTGGAATGGTGGTGGGCCCGTAGAAAACGAGCAGCGGGAAGCTCGCCTGCCCGGCCGGGAGCGGGGTCCGCGCGGCCGAGGGGTTCGCGTAGGTGAGGAACTTGTTCACGTCGGTCGGCCGCTGCCCGTGCCCATCGAAGCCCCCCGAGAGTTGGAACGGCGTTCCCGGGGTCGAGGAATACTCGAAGGTGTATCGGTGGATCACCCCGGGGGCTGTGGGGATGCCCTGGAACTCCGGACTACCCTCCTGGTCGTTCCCTGTGCGATCCTCCGCGAAGATGAGAAGCGTGTAGGTCCCGATCCCGGTGCCGGTGACGGTCAGCTCATACCTCCCATCTAGCGCTTCGCGCACATCCAGCTCATTTACCGGTGGGATCACTACCTCGCCCGTTTCCGGATCCTCCGTCCCGCCCTCCTCCATATAGCCGGCCCGGGGGATCTCCCGGTAGCGCGTGCCGGTCAGCGGGTCCAATCCCACCCGCCGCCCCTGGGGGTCGGTGAGGAGGAGGTCGGCGGGTGAGTACAGACGGAGGGTAATGCCGTGGAGCCGGTCGGACCAGTTAATATCCGGGCCACGGAATACACGAAAGTTGTAGTACGTGTTGCGATATACGCCCTTGTCGCCCAAGGTCGTGCGAATACCGCCGTCAGAATCGTTGACTAGGAGCCTGTCGGAGAAATCCCCCGAAGCCCGTTTCGGGGAGTCCTCACGATATGGACCGACTCGAGATCATCGATTCTGAGCCAAATGTGGAGGCCATTCTTCTGTCACACAGACTCAAAGCCGAATTCTCCGACACGCTCCTAGCCATGTGGATTCACTAGGGTAATCGCGTCCAGTTGCGACCACGGCGTGACCGTTTGCGGTTCCAGTGCTTGGGCTATTTACCCGGATCATTGTTGGACCATACACGCAAATGCTGTCGCGGAGCGTGGCATCGTCGCGATGATCCACATTGTCCCATAGTAGGACCTTTCCCTTCGAATATCGGCCGATTTTCGACAGACGGATTCCGCCCACTACGTCATAGCCCTTGTTCCTGACCAGCCAGGCATTGAGGTTCTCCACGGTGACGGGTTTCCCTTCTGCGTCGGCTGCCACTCCGTGATACTCTAGAATCATTACCGTGTCAACGAGCATACAGCCGGCCTGTTTGATGGTCTTGGGAATGGAGTCATACGGCGTCGTATACTCTCCCTGTGAATCCACCGGAACACTGATCACATCCGGCGGCTGTGGGAGTTGCGGGACCACGTCGAACTGCTTGGGAGGAGGTGCCGCCGCGTTGCTGGCCAGGAAACGGAACTCCCAGCGGCCCGTCGACTGGCAACCGGCATTTATGTACCATAGAACTGTGAGGGCACTGTACCCGCAGATCGGGTTCGCCCAACCAGGCGTTGTAAAGCATCGGGACTGCCCGTTGAGAGTGTCGTAATATGCGATGGGGTCCCAGGTTACCACAGTCCCATAAGGCGGAAGAACGGCTTGAACGGTCCAGGTTTCACCGTTCGTTGCCCCCCAAATTTCTGTCTTAACACCGACATATGCATCCCGAAAGTACGCACGGGGGAGGCCTTGCACCTCTCGCATCACCTGCCAGCCACCCCGGTCAGGCGCTCGATCGAGAGCCAGGACACTGTACTCCGACGCGTACGCTATGGGAGAACCACCTTCCACGAGAATGCCAGCAACGAGGACAAGCAGCCCAAATAAGATGTTCCGGTAGCCCTTCACCGCCCGTTCCATGGTGGCCCTCCCTTCTTTCTCCGGCACCAGGTATGAGAGTTGGAGACGTCAGGAAAAGACAAACTCGGGCTCAAGATCTCGAAAGCTCGTGGATGAGACTCCGGATCAGCGGTGTCGGCTGGCCAGAGCGGAACCTGCAAGCCAAGGCGGGCCGGTGGGCAAAACGTGAGGCACTGGGACGAGGCCAGCGGCATGTGCGGCTCCGGGGAGGTTGGGAGGTTTACGACCAGGAGCCTGAGTGCCTGAGGGGAATGGTAGGCTGCTCTGTTTACCCCCCCGGGGGGGCGCGTGTCAGGATCAATGTGCGCGGCCGGATGATTTTTCTGGTAGGGCGACCGGATTCGGCTTCTGTTGCTGTTACATCGGCTCCTGTTGCTCTCCTCGGGAAACGAAGAGGCAGGCGAACGCCGTTGCTGCCCCACACCCTTTGGGCTATTGACCCCCCTTCCAGAGGGGGATAAGCTCTGGACCCACGGGGCTCACACGCAGGAGGGGCAGGCCATGCAGGAGCGGGTGCGCGTCGGGGCGGCGCAGGTGGCGCCGCACTTCTTCGACAAGCGGAAGACGCTGGAGAAGACGATACGGATCATCGAGGAGGGCGGGCGGCTGGGCCTGGACCTCCTGGTCTTTCCCGAGACCTACGTCGCCGCCTACCCGTTCTGGCGGGGGGCCGTGTCGGTCCGGCGGTCCACCGAACTGACGGTGGAGATGCAGCGGCACGCCATCCGCGCGGACGGCGAAGAGGCGCGGGCCATCGCCGCGGCAGCGCGGCAGGCCAAGGTCCACTGTGTCGTCGGCTGCAACGAGCTGGACGACCGCCCCGGCAGCCTCACCCTCTACAACACGCTGCTCTTCGTGGGCCGGGACGGGAAGGTCCTCGGGCGGCATCGCAAGCTCATGCCCACCCACTCCGAGCGGGTGTACTGGGGCATGGGGGATGCAGCCGACATCCGGGTCTTCGACCTGGACATCGGCCGGGTGGGGGGCCTCATCTGCTACGAGCACCACATGACGCTGCTCCGGGCCGCCATGGCCATCAAGGGGGAGGAGATCCACTGCGCCGTCTGGCCCGGCTGGTGGAAGGTGGACAAGCACCTGGGCGGGAAGAGCCCGGAGCCGGGATCCGAGACCTGCGACATCGAACCGGCCATCCGCGAGTACGCCATCGAGAACCAGGCCTTCGTGGTGAGTTCGAGCTGGATCCTGAAGCCGGAGGACGTGCCGGCCGATCTCCGCGACGTGATGCGCTACAACCTGGCCGTGGGGGGCAGTTGCATCGTGAATCCCGCGGGCCTCTTCCTGAAGGCTCCCGTGTTCAACGAGGAGACGATCGTCTGGGCCGACATTGACGCCGAGGAGCGGCGGCTGGCCAAGGCCTACTTCGACTGCCTGGGGCATTACGCCCGGTTCGATCTGCTCTCGTTGAACATCCGGGAGGGCGGGTACGCGCCCACGGGATCGCCCTGGCCCGGGAAGGAGCCGCCCGCGCCCCGGCCGGATCAGGACCTCCGGCGGCTGGCGTACCGGTACGGGGTGCGCGTCGAGGACCTGGAGGCCTACCTCGCCCGGGGCCTCGACCATGCCGAATAACGTGCAGGGGTCCGATGGCCGCTGGCTGCGGCGGCTGGTCGGCGGGGCGGCATGCGTGGCGGTGCTCCTCCTCATCGTCCTGGGGATTCCCCGGCTCGGGGCCCGGTCGCCCGTCGCCATCCTCGCGCTCGGCGTCCTGGCGGTCCTCACCATGAGGCTGGTCGAGGGCCGGGTCCGGCGCTGGTTCGACCGCTGGGCCGAGCGGGAGGCGGCGCGCAGGGCCGGGCCGAGGTAGCGAGGGCAGGCGGGCGAGGGGGTGCGGGCCATTGCGAGTGCCGCGACTGCTCGGCCGGATGGAGGAAGCCATGCGTAGCTTACGGATCGGATCGTCCAGGCTGGAACTCGTGGAGGGGGACATCACGAAGCAGGATACGGAGGCCATCGTCAACGCCGCCAATACCACGCTCCTCGGCGGCGGCGGCGTGGACGGCGCCATCCACCGCGCCGGCGGCCCGCAGATCCTGGAGGAGTGCAAGAAGATCGGCGGCTGTCCGACGGGCGAGGCCCGGATCACTACAGGCGGGCGCCTCCAGGCGAAGTGGGTGATCCACACCGTCGGCCCCGTGTACCGCGACGGCCAGCACGGCGAGGCGGAGCTCTTGGCCAGCGCCTACAAGAGCAGCCTACGCCTGGCCTCGGAGAGGGGCATCAAGACGCTGGCCTTCCCCTCCATCAGCACCGGGGCCTACGGCTATCCCATGGCCGAAGCGGCCCGGATCGCTCTCAGGACTGCCATCGAATACCTGGAGCACCATCCGGAGATCGCGCTGGTCCGGTTCGTCCTGTTCGGCGAGGCCGCGCTCCGGACGTACGAGGAGGCCCTGGAGCGTTTGGCGCCGCCGGCATCCCGTGGCGGTGGCTAACCGCCCCCCTCGGCCCCGGCGGCCACACTCCTTGGCGCGGGGCCGTCCACCCTCCAGTGGTCCCGGGCTCAGCCTAGCAGCAGCTCCAGGATGTCGGCGATCCGGGCCATGGTCTCGCCGTCCTCGGGGGGAAGCTGGATAGCGGTGGCCCGGAGGAAGGAGAGGAGTTCGGCGCGGCCCGCGGGCGAGAGGGATTTCAGGGCGTCGAAGAGGGTGTCGGGCGTAATGTCGTCCATCGTCGGCTTGATCATGGGGCCTCGCTTGCGTAGCGGGGGAACACCCGGCGCACCGCCGCCGGATCCGCCCCCGGCAGGAACCGGGGCAGCATCACCTTGGTGAAGGCCCGGCTGCCGGCGAACTGCACCTCGGCCGTGGCCACGGGCGTCCAGTCGGCGGTGACGATCACGGCCTGCGTCTGCCAGAGGCGTCCCTTGGGATCGGTCGTGCTCACCGTGGACCGGTCGCCCAGGGCGAGAAGCGGCACGCCGTGCTCGACCGGCCGGCCGAGGCGCACCCTCACCCGGTTCGACAGGCCGCACTCCCCCTGGCGCAGGGCGCCCAGCCACCAGCCGATCTCGTCGCATACGATCATGAGATAGCCGGCGAAGAGGCTCCCGTCCGGGGAGCGGAAGTGGGCCTGGGGGGTGAGCCGCTTCCAGATCAGGGCGTCGTTGTAGTCGAACCGGACCTGCACGCCCCGGGGGTTGCGGAGGCCGCAGGCCAGACAGAACTCGTAGCCGGGGACCTCGTGCGCGTCGCGGTGAGAGGCCTCCCACTTCCGGCGGACCTCGGGGGGCAGGGGCGGCAGCCCCGGCTCCATCGGAGATACCACCGCCTCGGCGACGGGCCGCTCCTCCCGCAGGAGGCGGCTCTGCCAGCTCGCACCGCGGGCCAGCACCTCGGCGGCAAGCGGCGTCTCGAGGGGCACCCCGTGGTGCAGCCTGGCGTCAATGCGCACCGGTCGCGGGATGCCGGCCCCGCTGCCCCGCTCGTCGAGGAACAGGCGCACCAGCTCGAAGAGCATGGCGGTGACGCCGCCGCCGTGCCCCGCCTCGGGCGGCCCCTGGAGGTCGGCCGGGAAGGTCACGCTGGCCCGCAGCCGATCGGCCGTCCGTGCCTCGATCCGCACCCGGTCGCGGAAGTACGCCTCCATGAGCTGCAGCGTCATGGCCGTCCCGTTCCTCCCGGGGGGTTTTCGCCCCCGGGGCGCTCCTGGTAGTACTCGCGGATCAGCCGGAGGAACAGCGGGTGGGGATTGGCCTGGGCGCGGCGGGACCGGACACGCTCCAGCGCCGCGGCCAGGGGCAGGCCGTGGCGCTCGTGCAGGTAGCAGACGGCCAGCGCCGGCGAGCGGGAAACTCCCGCCACACAGTGCAGGAGGACGGGCCCCTGCCGTCGCGCCTCGTCCACGAAGGCCACCACGCCCGGCAGGAATACGGTGAGCCGCTCGTCCGGGTCCTCGATCCGTACCTCGTGATAGCGGATGCCGGGGAAGCGGGGATTGCCCTCGCGATTGCTGGCATCCACGACCGCCCGGATGCCGTGCCGGGTGAGCGCCGCGAGATCCGACGCGACCACGAGGTTTCCCACCGCGAGATCCTCGGTGATGAAGTCGATCCGATCCTCGGCGCCGGGCCCGTCGCCGTTCCACCCCCACGACATCGCGCGCCTCTCCGACGGGAAAGCGGCGGGATTGTACGGGATGAGCCCCGGGGGCGGCAAGAAGAAAAGGGGCCT
>JBBIQE010000057.1:0-21075 GCA_037442485.1 Methylomirabilis sp. (SeqCode) | reverse complement strand
AAGGACCGGCGCAGACCATCCGGCTGGACCCTCAGGAGGAGCCGGCCGCGATCTTCCGCGTCAGCCGCTTCCCCCACAAGGAGTACGGGACGCCCTGCTACTGAAAATGACCAATGCGTTCTCCCCTCACCGGGTACCCCGCCGCAGGCGGGGTGCCCTCTCCCCCACCGCGGGGAGGGAGAGGGGGGATTTGGTCATTCGTCATTACGGCGAACGGAGTGAGCTGTGGATGAACTTTGGTATAAAGACGCCGTCTTCTACGAGCTGCACGTCAAGGCCTTCCAGGACGGCAACGATGACGGGATCGGGGACTTCCTGGGCTTGACGGAGCGGCTGGACTACATTCAGGACCTCGGTGTGACCTGCCTGTGGCTGCTGCCCTTCTACCCCTCGCCGCTCAAGGACGACGGCTACGACATCGCCGATTTCACCGACATCTCCCCCCTGTACGGGAAGATGGCGGACTTCCAGCGCTTCCTGGACGAGGCCCACCGCCGGGGCCTCAAGGTCATCGCGGACCTGGTGGTCAACCACACCTCGGACCAGCACCCCTGGTTCCAGGAGGCGCGGCGCAGCCCCGCCTCGCCCAAGCGGCACTACTACGTCTGGAGCGACACGGATCAGAAGTACCGGGGGGCCCGGATCATCTTCGTGGACACCGAGAAATCCAACTGGACCTGGGACCCCGAGGCCCAGGCCTACTACTGGCACCGGTTCTTCAGCCACCAGCCCGACCTGAATTACGACAACCCCGAGGTGCAGCAGGCGATGCTCGCGGTCATGCGCTTCTGGCTGGACAGGGGCCTGGACGGCTTCCGCTGCGATGCCGTGCCCTATCTGTTCGAGCGCGAGGGGACCGACTGCGAGAACCTGCCCGAGACCCACGCCTTCCTGAAGCGGCTGCGGGCGGCCCTGGACGCCGAGTACCGCGGCCGGATCCTGCTGGCCGAGGCCAACCAGTGGCCCAAGGACGTGCGGGCCTATTTCGGGGAGGGGGACGAGTGCCACATGGCCTTCCACTTCCCCCTGATGCCCCGGATGTTCATGGCCGTGGGCAGCGCCGACCGCCGCCCCATCACCGATATGTTCCTGCACACCCCCCCGATCCCCGAGGACTGCCAGTGGTGCGTCTTCCTCAGGAACCACGACGAGCTGACACTGGAGATGTGCACCGACCCCGAGCGGGACTACATGTACTACGCCTACGCCCAGGACCCCCGGATGAAGCTGAACATCGGCATCCGCCGCCGGCTGGCCCCGCTCCTGGACAACGACCGGAGGAAGATCGAGCTGCTCAACAGCCTGCTCTTCACCCTGCCGGGGACCCCGATCATCTACTACGGGGACGAGATCGGGATGGGCGACAACATTCATCTGGGAGACCGGAACGGCGTGCGGACGCCTATGCAGTGGTCGGCCGGCAGAAACGCCGGCTTTTCCCGGGCGGACCCCGGACAGCTCTACAGCCCGGTGATCGCCGACCCGGTCTACGGCTACCAGGCCGTGAACGTGGAAGCGCAGCTGCGCACCCCCACCTCCCTGCTTCACTGGATGCGGCGCCTCATCGCCCTCCGGAAAAGCTCGCCGGTGTTCGGGCGGGGGACGCTCCGCTTCCTCCATCCCGCCAACACCCGGGTGCTGGCCCACCTGCGCGAGCACCGGGGGGAGACCGTCCTCGCGGTGCACAACCTGGCCGGCTCGGCCGAGCCGGTGGAGCTGGACCTGCGGGAGTACCGCGGGGCCGTGCCCGTGGAGATGTTGGGGGAGGCCCGCTTTCCGCCCATCGGCGAGCGGCCCTACTTCCTGAGCCTGGGCCCCTACGGGTTCTACTGGTTCCGGCTGCACCGACCCGAGCGAGGGCCGGAGCGCTACGGGATCGAGGAGGCCGCCCTCTGACCGGCAATCTGGCAATTAGGCAACCAGGGAAGTCAAATGGTCGATCTGTCAATTCGTCAATCGGGCAGGGCATCTCGGTCGAAACATCGTGACAACTCGACCAATCGACAATTTGACTAATCGACATTTCCTCCGAGTTGCCCGAGTGCCTGACTGCCCGAGTGCCTGAGTGCTAGGAGGGATGGTGAAGGCGCTGATCCTCACCCGCGAATATCCGCCCGAGGTCTACGGCGGGGCCGGGGTGCACGTGGAATACCTGGCCCGGGAGCTGGCCCGGCTCATCCCGGTGGAGGTCCGGACCTTCGGGGACCAGGCGGTCCGGGAGGGAAACCTCGTGGTGCGGGGTCACCGGCACGCCCTGGGCGAGCCGGGGGAGAGTCCCGAGAAGTTCCTCATGGCCCTCCAGGCGATCCGCGCCGGTGCGAGCTTCGTGTCGCGGCCCATTGACGCCGACATCGTCCACTGCCACACCTGGTACGCGCAGTTCGGCGGGGTGCTGGCCAAGATCCTCTACGGGATCCCGCTGGTGGTTACCGCCCACTCGCTGGAGCCGTTCCGGCCCTGGAAGCGCGAGCAGCTCGGGCGGGGGGCGGACCTCTCGGCCTGGATCGAACGGACCGCGCTGGAGGCCGCGGATGCCGTGGTGGCCGTCTCACAGGAGATGCGGGCGGATCTGCTGAGGCACTTCCGCGTGGTTCCGGAGCGGGTCCACGTCATCTGCAACGGCATTGACACGACCGAGTACCGCCGGGTGAGCAGCCGGGACCGCATCGCCCACTTCGGGATCCAGCCCGGGCGTCCCTACGTCCTTTTCGTGGGCCGGATCTCGCGGCAGAAGGGGATCCTGCACCTCCTCAACGCCGTCCCCCGGCTCGACCCAGGCGCCCAGGTGGTCCTGTGCGCGGGGACCCCGGACGAGCCCGAGATCGCCAAGGCCGTCGAGGCGGCCGTGGACCGGGTGCGGGCCCGCCGCACCGGGATCATCTGGATCCGCGAGATGGTGGACCGGCCGACGGCCGTCGAGCTGTACTCCCACGCCGCCGTCTTCTGCTGCCCGTCCATCTACGAGCCCTTCGGCATCATCAACCTCGAGGCCATGGCCTGCGAGGTCCCCGTCGTGGCCAGCGCCGTGGGCGGCATCCCTGAGGTCGTGGCGGACGGCGAGACGGGCTTCCTCGTCCCCGTGGAGCGGCAGGCGGAGGCGCCCTTCGAGCCCGTGGACCCCGACCGGTTCGCCCGGGACCTCGCCTCGCGCATCAACCGGCTCCTGGCCGACCCGCCCCTGCGGCGCGCCATGGGCGAGAAGGGGCGGGAGCGCGCCGAGCGGCTGTTTAGCTGGCAGGCCGTTGCCCGGCGGGTCCTGGACCTGTACCGGTCACTGCTGGCGCAGGATCGCCGGGCGCCGCCACCCGGCTAGTGCGGCCTTTCATCCGAACGCTCACGAATCCGTTCGCCCTGAGCCCTTCGACGGCCGCTCAGGGCAGGCGTGTCGGAGGGCGAACGCTCCGTTCGTGGTTCGACGCGCTCAGCACGAACGGATACGTTCCTGCAATGGCGGTAGGAACTTCTTAGCGAAGACATGGCACGGAAACCGTCCTCGTCCACAGGGGGACCCAAGACCGGGCGTCCCACGGCGGCCCGCCGGGCCCCGCTCCCGCTGGAGGAGCTTCTCGCCCGGGCGGCCCGGGCGCTCCCCGACCTGCTGCCCCACCAGCGCTGGTTTGGCGGGAAGGCCAGGACCATCCGCACGCTGAGGCCCCTGGACGCCGTGCCGGTGCCGGAATCGGCCGGCATCCCCGCCCTGTTCGCGGTCGCGTATGCCGACGGCGGAGAGGAGACATACCTCGTGCCCATCGCGGCCGCATCGGGCGAGGCGGGCTTCAGCGACGCCATGGAGGATCCGAACTTCTGCACGGCCCTGGTGGAGCGGATCCGGGTGGGCGGGTCGCTCCCCGGGATGCGAGGGACCCTCACCTTCACGCCGACGCCGGCCCTCCCAGCCATCCTGCCGGAGCGGCCGCAGGAAGTATCCCGCCTCCGCACGGAGCAGAGCAACACGTCCGTGATCTTCGACCGGCGCGCCATCCTGAAGCTCTTCCGCAAGGTCGAGCCCGGGCCGAACCCGGACTTCGAACTCACCGACTTCCTGACGCGGGAGACCGCGTTCCGGGGGACGCCCCGCCTCCTCGGCTCCCTCGCCTACGAGGTGCCGGGCGAAGCCGCCACCACCCTGGCCATCCTGCAGGAGTTCGTGGAGAGCCAGGGCGACCTGTGGACGGCCATCCAGGCCCGCCTGGGCGAATACTACGCCGCGGCCGCGGGCGGCTTCGGCGCGGGCGGCGAGGCGGACCCCGCCTTCGCCCGGACCCTGGGCGAGGCCGACGCCCGCGAGGCGGAACGGCTGGGACGGCTGACCGGCGAGCTGCACCTGGCCCTGGCCTCGGCGCCGGCCGGCCATCCCCTCGCCCCCGAGGCCATCCTGCCCGCGGACGTGGCGGAGTGGCTGGAGGGGATGGCGCGGCACCTGGACCAGGTGATGGGAACGCTCGCCGCCGCCCTCGGGACGCTCCCCCTCCCGGCGCAGGAGATGGCCCGGGACCTTCTGGCCGAGCTCCCGCGGCGGCGGGAGGATCTCACGGCGCTCCGCGCCCTGGAAGCCGAGGCGGTGGCGAAGATCCGCATCCATGGCGACCTGCACCTGGGCCAGGTCCTGGTCGCGGGCGGACGGTTCGCGATCCTGGACTTCGAAGGGGAGCCGGCCCGACCGATCACCCTGCGCCGGGCCAAGCAGTGCGCCTTGAAGGACGTGGCGGGGATGCTCCGCTCCTACGCCTATGCGGCCCAGGCGGCCCTCCTCCAGGCGGTCGAGGCGGCCCCCGAGGGGGAGGAGCTCGCGGCGCGCCTGCTGCCTTGGGCCAAGGCCTGGGAGGAGGGGGCCCGCCAGGCCTTCCTGGACGGCTATCTCGCCGAGACCTGGGCGCGGGGGGCGCCCTTCCTCCCCCGCGAGCCTGAAGCTCTGCAGGCGATCCTCCGCGCCTACGAGCTGGACAAGGCCATCTACGAGCTTCACTACGAGTTGAACAACCGGCCGGCCTGGGTTCGCATCCCCCTGGAGGGCCTCCGGCGCCCCCCGGCCGCGGCCCCCGGTCGCGCGCCGGCCCTCCTCCGGCCGGGCCAGGGTCCCTTCCAGTTCGTGGCCTGCCTGGAGCTTCGGGAGTTCGTCGGCGTCCGGGCGGAGAACGAGCGCCAGCTCGCCGACCTGATGGAGGAGGTGCCGCTCGACTCGATTTACCACCACACCCACAGCTTTTTCCTCCGGCACAAGTTCCTGGCCGGGGCCTATCCCAACGACTTCGCCAACTGGGCCGCGGTCCAGGTCCGGGACCGGGTCCTGGGCGAACGGCTGGCCATGGTGGATCCGGGGAGCTTCGCCGATCTCCAGGCCCTGCGGGAGGAGCTGGTGGCGGTCATTGACGATCACCTGCGCGGCCTCCAGATCGTCCCCGGCGTGATCTTCGGCGAGCCCTTCGAATTCATCCGGTCCCGGGTGGTGGAGATCCCCACGGGAATCGAGGTCCGGAGCCTGCAGGAGTTCCGCGACGCCCTGCTGGACGTGGACGTGAGCGCCATCTACTTCCACCTGGTGGAGGCGCGCATCCGTCTGGGCCGGGGACGAAACGACTTCGCGGCCTGGCTGGAGCAGGGGCTGGATCTGCACGAGCTGGCGCGGAGAGTCGAGGCCCTGGATCCCTACGCCGGGACCCTGGAGCAGACCCGGGCCCGGATCATCCAGCTCTGCGACGAGGCCCTGGCGGCCGGGGCGGGGCGATGAGCTCGCCCTCGCTGGACGAGTACCGCGAGGTGGCCCCCAAAGGGACCATTGACCTGCTGCTCCGCCTGGCGGATCGGCTCAAAGGCCGCCGCTTCCTCCACGTGAACGCCGGCCGCTACGGCGGGGGCTCTCCCGAGATCCTGGCCCGGCTCGTCCCCATGCTGCAGGAGCTGGGCATCGCCGCGGCCTGGGAGGTGATCGTCGGCGATCCGGATTTCTACGCCAGCACCCGCGCCCTGAATGTCGCCCTGGCCGGAGAGGAGCAGGTCGTGAGCGAGCGCATGCTCCGCGCCCTGGCCGAGACCGCCGCCACCAATGCCAGGAGCCTCCCCCTGGAGGCGGATCTCGTCATGGTCCACGACCCCGCGCCGCTGCCGCTCGTCCGCCACCGGCCCGGCCGGGGGCGCTGGGTGTGGCGCTGCCATGCCGACCTCTCGCGGGCCGCGCGCCGCGTCTGGCACCTGCTCCGTCCCGATGTCACGCGCTACGATGCGGCCGTCTTCTCGCTGCCGAAGTTCGCCCAGCGCCTTCCCGTGCCCATGCTCATCGTCCACCCTTCCGTGGATCCCCTGAGCGAGAAGAACCGCGAGCTCAGCCGCGCCGAGCTCCAGCAGGTCCTCACCCGGTTCGCCATCCCCAGGGACAAGCCGATCCTGCTCCAGGTGGCCCCCTACGCCCGGGCCACGGATCCCGCAGGCGTGATCCGGGCCTACCGGCTGGCCAAGAAGTACGTGGACTGCCGCCTGGTGCTGGCGGGCTGGGGGGCGGCCGACAACCCCGAGGGGGCCGCCGTGCTGGCGGAGGCGCGCGAGGCCGCGGCGGCCGATTCGGACATCCACCCCCTGGTCCTGCCGCCGGAGGCCTCCCTCGAGATCAACGCCCTGCAGCGGGCGGCGGCCATCCTGATCCACAAGCCGATCCGCGAGGACTTCGGCCTCACCGTGGCCGAGGCCATGTGGAAGGGCAAGCCGGTCATCGGCAGCTTTGCCGGCGGCATCCCCAGCCAGGTGGTCTTCGAGGTGACGGGCTACACCGTCCATTCGGTGGAGGGGGCCGCCTTCCGCATCCGCCAGCTGCTCCAGAACCCGGATCTCATGGCCCGACTGGGCGGGGCCGCGCGGGAGTACGTCCGCAGGAACTTCCTCATCACGCGCCACCTGGGCGACTACCTCGCCCTGCTGGCGAGCCTCACCGGATAGGCCCGGGGATGCCGGAGACGCCGGGGATGGAGAGTCTGTTTCCCGCCGGGACGCTGGCGGCCCTGGAGGCGGCGGGACCCGTGGAGGTCCTGGTCGGCATCCCCACCCTGAATCACGCCCGGTCCGTGGCGGGCGTCCTGGACGGGGTGGGGGCGGGCCTCACCCGCCGCTTCGCCGGGCAGAAGGTGCTCGCCCTGGTGGTGGACTCGGGCTCCCAGGACGGGACGCTGGAGGCGGTCCGGGCCTGGCAGGCAGGGGAGCCCCCCTTGGGGGCGGTGCAGGCGGTCCGGCTTTCCGGGCCGTCCCAGCGGGGGCGGGCCATCCGGGCCGTCCTCATGGCGGCCCGCCACCTCAATGCATCCGCGTGCGCCCTGGTGGACGGGGACCTGGTGAGCGTGACACCCGAGTGGGTGGAGCGGCTGCTCCGGCCGATCCTCTCCGGGGAGGCCGATCTGGTGCTGCCGACCTACACCCGGGCGGCCTCCGAGGGAACCCTCACCACCAACCTGCTGGCCCCCCTGATGGCCGCTCTCTACGGGCGGCGGATCCAGCAGCCCGTGGGGGGATGCCTCGGCCTCGCCCGGTCCCTGGTGGCCCGGCTCCTGGAGGCCGAGGCCTGGATGGGCGACCTCGCGATCCACGGTGCGGACCTGTGGATGGTGACGGAGGCCCTCGCCTCGGGCGCCCCGGTGGTCGAGACCCACGTGGGACACAGGCGCGTGCATCCGGCCCCGGGGCCATCCGATCTCGCCACCATCCTCGTCCGGGTGGTGGGACCGCTCTTCAGCCTCATGGAGCGGTACCGGGAGGCGTGGGAGCGGGTACGGGGGAGCGTCCCCCCGCCCCGGGCGGGGAGCCCGTCGGCCCTGCTCCCCCCGGCGGAGGAGGCGCCCGCGGAGCGGATGGTCCGCGCCTTCCGCATGGGGCTGAAGGACCTGCTGCCGGTGTGGGAGCAGATCATGCCGGAGGAGACGCTTTCGCGACTGTACCCCCTGGGACTCCTGCCCGCGGAGGAGTTCCGCTTCCCGCCCCCGGCCTGGGCCCGGGTGGTTTCCGACTTCGCCCTGGCCCATCACGAGCGCCGCCTTCCCCGCGATCATCTCCTCCGGTCCCTCACCCCGCTCTACCTCGGGCGGGTGGCCTCGTTTCTCGGCGAGGCGCGGGCCGCATCGGCGGACCGGCTCCCGCAGATCCTGGAGGAGATCGGCGGCGCCTTCGAGGCGGAGAAGGAGTATCTGCGGGCCCGATGGAGGTAGACGATGCGCGAGACATGGACCGACATCCTGGCGAACTCGTTCCGGGGGGTGGTGGAGCGGCTGGCCCTGGTGGCTCCCCGGCTCCTGGCCCTCCTGGCGTTGATCCTGCTGGGCTGGATCCTAGCGGCCGTCCTCCGGCGCCTGACGCTGCGGCTGCTTGCCGCCGCGGACCTGGATGCGCGCTGCGCCCGCTGGGGTCTCTCGGCCATCCTGCGCCGCGGCGGCATCCGCGACGCGCCAACGGCGCTGCTCGGCCGGCTGGTCTTCTGGATCGTCCTCGTCATGGCGCTCCTCACGGGGGTCGAAGCGCTGGAGATCCCGGCCACGGCGGGACTGGCGGCGGTCATCGTCCGCTTCCTGCCCAACCTGGTCGTGGCGGCCCTGGTGATGGTGGCGGGGTGGCTCCTCGCCAACTTCCTGGCCCAGCGGACCCTGATCGGCGCCGTCAACGCCCAGGTGGCCGGCGCCCCCCTCATCGCCGCCGCCGTGCGGTGGCTGGTCCTGGTCTTCGCCGGCGCCGCGGCCCTCACCCAGCTCGGCATCGCGCGGGAGATGGTCCTCCTGGCCTTCGGCATCGCCTTCGGGGGGACGGTCCTGGCCCTGGCCCTGGCCTTCGGCCTGGGGGGGAAGGAGCTCGCCCGGGAGATCCTGGAGAGCCGGCTGCGGAAGCAGGAGGAGGAGCGGGACAAGCTCACCCACATCTGATGCCGTGGCCCCGCCACCGCTCCCCGATCTGCCAGCGCCGTGGGCGCCGGCGGCGCCGACCCTTCAGCTCGCCGGAGGGCCGGCCTCGCCATGGAGCCGCAGAAACTCGGCGTAGGCTTCCTCGCTCGCGGCCAGGATCAGGCAGTCGCCCTGCTCCAGCGTTCCTGCCTGGGCCGGCGCAAGCACCTCCTCCGCCCGCACGACAGCCACGAGCGACAGGCCCGCCTGGACCTTGAAGGCCTCCCCCGCCTCCCGTCCCACGAGTAACCCGTCGGCCGAGTCCAGGTTGAAGGCGAAGACCCGTCCCTTGCCCCCGTGGATGCGGATGGGCCGGCCGACCTTCAGGAGGTCGCGCAGATCCGGGAGGTTGATGTCCCGCACGTTCGTGGCCTCTTCCCCGCGCAGGATCCGCAAGGCGCCCTGGACCAGCCGCCGGTGATGCACGGGAGAGTCCGGCCGCCCTTCGACCTGGGACTCGTATAGACGTGGATACCGGAAGCGCGCGCCGACCGTGCGCTGGACCATGAAGCTCAGCGCCGAGGCCAGCATGGAAGGGACGATGAGTCCGTAGCCCCCGGTCATCTCGGCGACCATGATGAGCGTGGACAACGGCACGCGCGCCGTCCCGGCGAAGACCGCGCCCATCCCCACCACCACGAACGCCGCCGGGACGAAGCGGGCCGCCGGGAACCAGAGGTCCATCAAGTAGGCCACCGCGCCTCCCACCATGGCCCCGATGTACACGTTGGGGCCGAAGACGCCTCCCGAGCCGCCCGAGGAGATGGTGAAGGACATGGCCAGGATCTTCGCGAACGGCAGGAAAAGGAGCTGGGGGCCGATGTACCCCGCCGAGAGGGCCATCTGCACCCAGCCGAACCCCGTCGCCAGCGTCTGGGGGAAGAGGACGGCCAGCAGGCCCATGAGCAGCCCTCCGATCGCCGGCTTCACGTGATCCGGGAGCCGGATCCGGCGGAAGGCGTCCCGCATCCCGTAGAAGATCGGCGGCTCGATGGCGCCCACGATCCCCGCCGCCACACCGAGGATGGCGTACCCGAGCAGTTCGATGGGCCGGCTGAAGGTCAAGTTCGAGGGCAGAAGAAACAGCGGCGCCCAGCCGACGAAGAGCCCATTGACGGCGTAGGCGACCACGGCCGAGACGAGCGTATACGGCAGCGCCTCGAACTCGAAGGCGAGGCCGGCATACAGGATCTCCCCCGCGAAGATCGCCATGCCCAGGGGGGCGCGGAAGATCGCCGAGAGCCCCGCTGCCATCCCCGCCAGGACCAGCATCCGCCGCTCGGTGGAAGGGACACGCAGGACGTCGCAAAGGACCGAGGCCGCGCCCGAGCTGATCTGCGCCGCCGGTCCCTCGCGGCCCGCCGAGCCGCCCGATCCGATGGTGATGGCCGAGGCGACAGCCTTGACGAGCGGCACGATCGGCCGCACCCGGGCGCCCCGGAAGTGGTAGGATTCAATCGCCGCGTCCGTCCCATGCCCCTCGGCCTCGGGCGCCGTGGAGTACACGAGCAGCCCGCAGAGCAGTCCCCCCAGGGTGGTGGTGACCGGAATGAGCCAGAGGGTCCAGGGACCGAAATGGGGCGCGGGATTCAGGAGACCCAGCGCAGGGGGAGCGTATCCGGCAATGCCGCCCAGGAAGATCCGCTCTCCCCAGTTCAGCATCCAGATGAAGAGTTGGGCCCCCAGGCCTCCCAGGACCCCGACCAGCGCCGAATAGCACAAGAGCCGGTTCGACCGCCAGCCCTTCCGGAAGGCGATCCGCAGCCGCCGTCGCAGGCGAAGCGGAGAGGCAGAGGGCGAAGGATCAGAGGGATGCGGGCGAGAAAATGCGAAAGGGTTCACGGAAATCCACGGCCTCCTGACCCGGAAGAGACACGGTGCGGGAGCGCTCCGGGTGCGACCAATGCTAGCCCTGGAATGCGGGCCTGTCAAAAAAACCTGGCCCGTCGGCCGCATCCCCGTCGCTTCCCCCCCGCCCGCCTCTCGGCATGGGGGTGAAGCGGGCGGCGCCGCCCCGCCGGCCTCCTACGGGTGCAGGACGATCTTGAAGAGATTGGGGTCGCCCTTGTGCAGAATGTCGAAGGCCGCCTGCCCCTCCGACAGGGGACGGGTCTGGCTGATGAGCGGTGTGGCCTGGATCCGACCCTGGGCCATGAGGTCCAGGACCGCGCGGTACTCGCCCGCGATGGCGAAGGAGCCGCGAATGTGCAGCTCGCGCATGATGATGTCCTGCAGGTTCAGGCTGACCTGCGGGGTCACGTTCCCGATGAGGGTCAGATGCCCGGCGCGTCTCACGATCTTGAAGGCGAGGTCCACCGCCGCCGGGGTCCCCACCGCCTCCAGGACCGCATCCACGTCGGGCCGGCCCACGAGCCGCTGGAGATCGGTGGCGGGATCCCCCTGGCTGGGATTGATCGTGACATCCGCGCCCAGCCGCCGCGCGAGCTGGAGCCGCTCCTCCCGCACGTCCAGGGCGATGACCTTGCCCGCGCCCCTCACCTTGGCCGCCTGGAGGGCGAAGATGCCGATGGGCCCCGCGCCCACCACGGCCACCACGTCGTTCACGTCAATCGGCGTGATCCGGGCGGCATGCATGCTGACCGCGGCCGGCTCGACCAGGGCCGCCTCTTCGAAGGAGACGGCATCGGGGAGCTTGTACGTGATCCACCAGGGCATGACGACGTACTCGGCCATGCAGCCGTCCCGGCGGAAGGCCGGGATGGAGACACCCAGGACGTTCCGACTGTCGCACAGGTTCACGCGGCCCAGCCGGCACCACTGGCACTGGTTGCAGTACACCGTCGAGTCGAAGGTGATGCGGTCGCCCACGGCGACGTTTTTCGCCTTCTTGCCCACCGCCGCCACGATCCCGGAGGCCTCGTGGCCCATGATGATGGGCGGGATGCGGCGGCCGGTCTTCCCCGTATAGCCGTGGACGTCCGAGCCGCAGATGCCGACCGCCTGCACCCGGACCAGGACCTCCTCGTCGCCGGGCGCAGGCTGGGGAACGTCCTTGAACTCGAACTTGTACGGTTCCGTGTGGACCAGGGCTTTCATCGCGGATTCCTCCCGAGGCCTAAGGTGGGATGCGGCTCGGCCCCTTCACTGCGGACAGGCAATACAGATACCGGATTCGGCGGCCGCTTTCAAGCGAACTCTCCCTGAAACTTCCCATCCCTGAGGATCACGTCGTCATCCAGATAAATGGTCGGCCGGCTGATGATGCCATCCAGGTGCATCTCGACCCGCACCGTGCCCCCGGGAAATGTCGCGTTGCTCCCCGGGTCGAGGTGGCTCCAGCCGAAGACCCGCTCGCCCCCGAAGCTGGGATCCTCCCCCACCAGGGCCGCCCCCGGGGTCACTCCCGATCCCCCGGGCGGCGAATTTGCAGGCGTCCTCGTCCTCCCGCGAGGTGAGGAGCTGGGTGGGCCGCGCCGCCCCGCCCCCGCCCTCGATCCTCACCAGGCGACCCTCGCCGCAGCTCATCCTCACGGGCCGAGACAGGCGGCCGATCAGGGCGAGAGCTCCATCCGCTGTTGGGATCAGGCCTGAGGATATCCGGCGGTCGGAGGGCGGAACGATCCGGGCGGTTCAAGGCTCGAGGATTTCCACGGCGCCGCTGGCGGAGCCGCCGGGCGTGGGGCCGCCCGCCAGGGTGTACAGGCGCCCCCGAAAGGCCACGACCCCCAACCCGTGCCGGGGCGTCGGCAGCTCCGGGGCGCGCCCCCACGTGCCGGAGGCCGGATCGAAGATCTCCACCTGGGCAAAGGTGCCCTCGGGCGATTCGCCCCCGGCGACGTAGATGCGTCCGCCCAGGGCGGCGGCGCCGAACCCGCTCCGCGGCGCGGGCATGGGAGCCCGCCGCCGCCAGGCGTTCCCGGCCGGATCGTATTCCTCGACCACCCCCAGGTTTCGCGCGTAGGAGCCGTTGAGGCGCCCGCCGAGCACGTAGATCTTCCCGTCAGCCTCTGCGGCGGCGTGATGATCCCGGCCTGTCGGCAGCGGTGCCGCGGCCTGCCAGCTATCGTCGTCGGGGTCGTAGACCTCGGTGGCCGTGCTGTTGCGGAATCCCGCGGCCCCGCCGAAGGCGTAGATCCTCCCGTGGAAGGCCACGGCGGCCAGGGCGCCGCGCGCGGTCGGCATCGGCCGCCTGCTCTGCCACCGGTCGGCCGCAGGATCGTAGGCCAGGACCGCATCCGTCGCGGTCCAGCCGCCCCGGTATCCCCCGGTGACGAACAGGCGATCCCTCACCGCCACCGCGGCGGTGTGGTGCAGCGGGAGAGGGAGAGGCGCCCGCCGCTCCCACCGGTCAGCCGCGGGGTCGTAGGCCTCCACGAGGCCGCCCGTGGCGGCGCCAAACCCTCCGATGAGATAGATCCGATCGCCGAGGACGGCCGCCGCCACCTCGCTCCGTCGCGTGGGGGCCTCGGCCCCCCGGCGCCAGGCGGCCCCCTCGACCCGGGAGGGCCGAAGTCCTGCGACCCCGGCCAGCCCGGCGGCCCTCAGGATGAATTGTCGTCGCGTCAGCATTGGTCGCATCCTCCCCGCCTGCCCGTGGTTCCGGTGGAATCCTCCTACCCTTACAGCGCATCGCCGTCAAGGCCTTTCGGCTCGGTCCCGGGGGGGAGTTCACGCCCCGGAGCAACATGGATGTCCCGGTGGCGTTCGACCCGGGGTGCACGCCCGGGCTCCTCCCAATGCCCGCGTCCCCCTGCACCATCCGCGCGCGCCGGATCGAGTCCGGGAAGACTGCCAGAATCTGGCTCTCGGCGCCGCCTCTTCGCGACCCTCCCGGGACCCCTGCTGCCCGGGAAATCCGAAACCCGCTCGAGACAAATCGGGCACGCGGCCCGCAAGAGCGTCTGGTACCTGATTCAGTCCGATGGCCGCCCTTGACAGGGCATCTTGGCACGTATATCCTCGGGTATATACATCGGGAGGACCCGCTTATGAAGACAGCCAAGATCTTCCGGAGCGGAAACAGCCAGGCGGTGAGAATCCCCAAGGAGTATCAGTTGCAGGGAGACGAGGTGGAAATCGAGCGCAAGGGAGACGTCTTGCTTCTCCGGCCAACGAAGCGGTCCTGGGATGTCTTCAGCGAGAGCTTGCACAAGTTCACGGACGATTTCATGCGGGACGGTCGGGATCAGCCACCGGCCCAGAGGAGAGGCAGGGCCTTCCCGTGAAATTCATGCTGGACACCAACATTTGCATCCATCTCATCAGGCGGCGCCCTCAATCCCTTCTGGATCGGATTCGCTCGTTTTCCGTCGGCGACATCGGAATTTCGGTCATCACCCTGGCCGAACTTGAGTACGGTGTCAGCAGGAGCAGCCAACCGAAGAGGAATCGGGAGGCCCTTGACCAGTTTCTCTCCCCGCTGGAGGTGGCCGTCTTTGATCGCAAGGCCACGATCCCCTACGGCATCATCAGGGCCGCCCTGGCCAGGAAGGGCCTGGCCATCGGCGCCATGGACCTCTTGATCGCCGCGCACGCCCTCAGCCTGGGCGTCCGCCTCGTCACGGACAACGAAGGGGAATTCCGCCGCGTGCCCGGCCTTCGCGTGGAGAACTGGGTCTCCAGGGCATAGGCGGGGTTCGATCTCCACTCCACAGATACGACATGAGCGATTATGACAGGCCGTGGACCCACGCATCACGCACCCTGCCCACCAGTGCCCTGGCCACCTGCCGATTGAGGTCGTTTCCGGCCCGCAGCACACGGGCAAGCGCCCGCTTCTCCGGCAGAGCCCTCGCTGCCGGATCGGCATCCTCGCCCACACCGGCACCGCCGCCGTCCCCCTCGGCGACCGTCTGTGGGCGGTGTCCAGCGCTACCCTCCTGGGCTCACGGCTGATTGTTATTCCTCCACAACGACCTCTCCCCCAGGGGTGAGCGAGAGCGCGTCCAGGCTGGCCACGGTCCAGGTGGCCTGGAGGGGCCTCGTGGCCACGCGCCTGCGATCCACCCCCACGACAGGCATTCCGGCGGCGCTGGCGCCCAGGACGCCGGCCGGGCTGTCCTCGACGACGAGACATGAGGCGGGTGCGAGGTCCATGCGCCAGGCGGCGGTAAGAAAGGGCTCGGGCGCAGGCTTGGCCCGACGGTAATCCTCGGCCGTGACGAGCGCGTGGAAGCGCTGCCATAACCCGAGGCGGGAAAGAATCCGCTCCACCTCCACCCGGCGCGACCCCGTGGCCACGGCCAGCCGGATGCCGTTGGGCAGACGCCCCAGCAGTCGCACCGCGTCCCCAAAAGGCGGGACCTCGTCCAGCCGCTCCTCGTACAGGGCGTTCCGACGCGCCACGACCCGCTTCGCCTCGGCCGGGGAGCGCTCGCCCAAGATGCCGGCGAGCCCCGCCTCGTCCGTCCGGCCCAGCCAGTCCGTGAGGAAGCGTTCCCAGGTGAGGGAGACGCCGATCTCGGCCAGGGCTTGGGCGCCGGCCTTGAACCGGATCGGCTCGCTGTCCACCAGGACGCCATCGAAGTCGAGGATGATGCCCCGGATGCGAGTCATCGTCCCTGGTGCCACCGATCTCAGGGCCTGCCCGGATCTCGGAGTGTGATGACGGTCTTCAGGAAACCGGGCCCCCGCTGCTCGGCCCGGGCGAAGGCCTCCGCGACCTCGGCGAGCGCGAACTCATGGCTGATCAGCGCGGGCATATTCACCAACCCCTGCTGCAAGAGTTCGAGGGCGCGCGGGAAGGCGTGCTTCATCCGCCGGACGAACCGGATGGTGAGCCCCTTCCGCATGGCCCGGATGCCGGGAAGGGTGACGGCGTCCCTCTTCCAGTATCCGACGAGGACGAGGGTACCGCCGGGCCGAAGCGCATCCACCGCCTGCACGGTGGCGCTCTCGCTGCCGGCGGCCTCGAAGGCGACATCCACCCCGTCGCCCCCGGTCCGGTCCCGAATCGCGCACACCACATCCTCTCCTTCAGGATCGAACGCGGCGGCCACCCCAAACGAGGGGCCAGCTTGCCTTCGATGCTTGAGCGGCTCGGAGGCCAGGACCGCCCTCGCCCCGGCGAGCTGCGCCACCCGGGCGATCAGCAGGCCGATGGGTCCGCAACCGAAGACCGCGACGGAATCGCCCACCTGGAGATGGGCCAGGTCCACGGCGTGGATCGCCACGCCCAGCGCCTCGCTCACCGCGCCCACGGCGAGCGTCATCCCGGGCGGCAGCGGCAGGAGGAGATGGGCGGGATGGGTGAGATACTCTCGGAGGGCGCCGGGCGTGGGCGGGCTGCCGAAGAACCGGAGGTGCTGGCAGAGGTTCGGATGGCCCGTGACACAGTATCGGCACTCACCGCACGGGATGGACGGATCCACCACCACCGGCCTCCCGGGCGCCGGGCCATCCGTGTCCGGCCCGAGGGCCTCGACGACCCCCGCCACCTCGTGCCCCAGGATGTGGCCAACCGGGAGCTCGAGTCCGCCGATCCGTCCCTGGGCGTAGTACTGGAGGTCGGACCCGCAGATCCCGACGGCCCCGATCCGGACCAGCACCTCTCCCGGCCCTGGCGATGGCACCGGCGCCTCCTCCAGCCGGATCTCGCGCGCCGCAACAACCGTGGCAATCCGCATGGATGCTTTCATGGCGGCTGGGCGTGATCTCGTGGAGGGAAACAACGGAGGGGAGCGAGCTCACGGCTTGTCCCGGCCCGATCTCTCCTCCAGGATCGCTTCGAGCTCGGCCACGGCCTCCGGGTCTCTCGGGCGCCCGGCGGCGCGCTTCACCTGGATCAGGCGCTCCAAGCCGAGGCAGTGACATGTGGCCCCGAACACCGTAATCGTAATGCAATCGGGCAACAGGTCTTTGTAGCGTCCGCCTCCCGCAATCTCCCCCCACAGGTCGAGCGCGCCGAGATCGGTCACCAGCGTGCAGTGCAACCCCCGCTGGATCGTGCGGACGTCCCACGCGAACGGCAGGCCGGGCGGAGCGCCACGGAGGTACGGTGTATGGGGGGCGAGAGCGGACACGAGACGACGGATATTCTCGCCAGACCGTCGGTATACGATGTCGAGGTCCTGGGTGAGCCTGGCGGAACCGTGCGCGGTTGCGGCCGCCCCTCCCACGAGAACGAACTCGACGCCGGCCCCGGCAAGACAGCGGAGGAGGGCAGCGAAATCCGTCATCGCCGTTGCCGGCCTTCCGGTCCGGCCCGGCGCAGCTCCTCCGCGAAGCGTTGAAGCTCCATCAGGTTCAGGAACCGCTCCTCGACGGATCGCTTGAGGTTCTCGCGGATCAGGGTGCGGTCCACGTGCTTCTTGTACGCCTCGATGACCGGATCCGGCTCCAGGGCAGTCTTATTCATTTTCATTCGAATACCTCCCACGCAGGAGACCTGCACGGTGCCGACATGTTACCCGGAAGGGTATTGCCCTGCAAATGAAAAGCGCTGTGGCCGGCAACACCACGAGAGGGGGAGCGCAGTGCAGGGAGGCAAAAGATCCGACTCACGCCGTCCCGCGAATCCCGGAGGGTTGCCTGTGCGGGGCCAATTCAAAAAGCACATGACGGGACTGGCCACATTGACAGCGCCGTACCCCTGTGAACATAATCCGCTCGCCCGCGCGGTCAGGGGCGTGCTGCACGCCCAGCGGCTCACGACCATGGATTGGCCTGGGCCAGCCTGCCTGGGCGGGTCGGACGCTCCCTCCGGTCGACCAGCCCTGGATGTGTGTGATCATGCTGCCCGGCCTATCGAGCGGAGGGATTTCCCGGCCGGCTGATCACCTGACCGCCGACGACTGATGGCTTCACTGCGAGCGGAGGACTCCATGGAACGCATTGGCTTCATCGGACTCGGCCTGATGGGACAGCCCATCTCGCGGCGCCTGCTGGAGGCGGGGCATCCCCTGACGGTATGGAACCGCACCAAGGAAAAAGCCAGGGACCTCCTGGCTGCAGGAGCGGCATGGGGCACCTCCCCCCGGGGCGTGGCAGAGGCCTCAGATGTCGTGATCACCATGGTGACGGACTCCGCGGCGTCGGAAGAGGTCATCTGCGGGTCGAAGGGCGTTTTGGAGGGCGCCCATCCCGGTCTCATCCTGATTGACATGAGCAGCATCGCCCCCGAGATGTCCCGCGCGATCGCCGAGCGGGCCCGGAAAAAGGGCGTGCCTATGCTGGATGCCCCCGTGACCGGGGCGCCCGGGGTCGCGGCCGAGGGGAAGCTCGGCATCATGGTGGGCGGCCCCCGCGAGACGTTCGAGGCCTGCCGTCCCATTTTCGAGAAGTTGGCGGCCAAGATCGTCTACGCCGGCGGGAGCGGCATGGGCACCACGCTGAAGCTCGTGAACAACCTGATCCTCGGGGTGGCCATCCACGCCTCGGCCGAGGCCCTGGTCCTGGCCGGCAAGGCGGGGCTCGACCCCCGGTCCGTCATCGAGATCACCTCGGTGGGCGGCGCCCGAACGGGCGCCATGGAGACGCGGGGGCCCCGGATGGTGCGGCGCGACTTCACCCCGCACTTCTCCCTGAACAACATGTACAAGGACCTGTCCGGCGCCCTCGCCCTGGCCGAGCAATGCGGCGTCCCCCTCCCGGTGGCGAGCGCCGTCCGCGAGATCCTCCGGGCGGCCAAGGCGCAGGGGAAGGGCGAGCTGGACTCGTGCGCCGTCCTGACCGTCCTGGAGGCGCTGGCCAACACCGTCGTGCAGATAAAGCAGTGAGTCCGGCCCGACCCCCCGGTGGGGACCCGCAATTCGCCTGGGTGTGTAGACAGAGTATCCGGGGGGTGCGTACGAACCGCCCCGGACCTTGCCCGAAATGCCCACGCTGAGGACCGGCGGGCCCCGAGAGCATAGGCAGGAGGGCGGATTATCCCGGCAGGTGGATTCGAGACACGGACCCGTCAGGATCGATCCGAAAGCTCGGTCCCTTCCCAAAGGTCTCCGAGCCGAAGGGCGAAATCTGGAAAGGGTGGCGCGGTGACGGTGGCATCTCCCGCAGCCTGGACGGCGAGTTGATAGCCTTCGGGAGGATGGAGAATGTAGGTCTCCACCGTGCGAGCCTCGGGATCGATCAGCCAAAGGGAAGGGACCTGATAGCGCGCGTACAACTGACGCTTGGTTCGCCGATCCATGGCGGCCGTGGCAGGGGAAAGCACCTCGACCACGAGCGTCGGAGGACCTTCTATACCCCGGGAGCTGATCGCCGTGAGCCGGTCCGCGTCGAGGAACATCACATCTGGCTGGACGACGGTGGTGTCATCCAGGATCAGGTCCAGGGGCGCGAGGAAGACTCGCCCCTGCCGCGCCCTCACCGCGGGGTACAGCAGTCTATACAGGTTCGCGGCGACCGTCTGATGCAAAGGGCTCGGGGCAGCGGTCACGACCAACTCTCCTCTGTGGAGTTCGTACCGCCGGCCATCTGCTGGAAGGGCGGCGTAGTCGGCGTAGCGGAGAATCACTTCGGTGCGGGCCATGACCTACACCCGATTGGAACTCGGACACCCGATAAGCTGCGACGCTGCCGAAGCCAGGCGGCGAATCCGCCTTCGGGGGGACCGGGAGGCGGGCCCCTGGGCGAAATGCGGCGGCCGTGAGCCCCCGACAGTCAACTCTCAGACACCCGCGAGCCTATCAGCGGGGACGGCCGGTGTCAAGCGGGACGCCTAGGCTGACATTCTAAGGATGCCGGCCAGGATGCTCTTCTGCCCACTGACCTTTCAGACCCGCAGGTCCACCCAGCGCCGCTCCAGGGCCGACCGCTCCACCGCGTCAATCACGCGCTGGGCCTCGGCGCCGTCGCGGAAGGTGGGATAATCCTGCGTCTCGCCGCGGACGGCCTGGAGAAAGGCCACGCCCTGGTCGAACTTGTAGCCCATGAGCGGATCGTCCACGAGGGGATTGCGCGGCGAGCCCGGATACTTCCGGAGGTCGAAGGGCACCTCGGCCCGGGCCCACTGCTGGCTGCGCGTCATCGCCGGCCCGATGCTGATCTGGAGCTCGAAGGGCCGGATCAGCTCGTAGATGGCCGCCCCGCCCGTCCCGTGGACCTCGATGCACTGGTAGTTCCCCCGCCCGCTGCCGCCCCGCCCCGCCACGGCGCGGTTCAAGTCGAAGGTCCCGATCGTCCCGCTGGCGAACTCCGCGGCGAAGGCGCAGGCATCGTCGGCGTCCACGGCGACCATGCCGGTGCCGGACGGATCCGGGCGCTGACGGACGTACAGGCGGCTCACGCCGCTCACCGCGACGATGTCCCCCAAAAGGTACCGGGCGAAATCGATGGCGTGGGAGCCCATGTCCCACAGGATCCCCCCGCCGGCCTGGGCCCGCCGGTTCCGCCAGGCGATGGGGGTCGAGGGGTCCAGCATGAAGTCCGTGAAGTACGACAGCCGCCAGTGGCGGATCTCGCCGAAGTGGCCCTCGCTCACCAGCCGCTTGAGGTAGCGGAGCCCCGGCACGAACCGGAACGTGAAGGCGACCATGTGGATCCGGCCCGAGCGCTCGGCCCCCTCCTGGAGTTCCCGCGCCTCGGCGTAATTCAGCCCCAGGGGCTTCTCGCACAGGCTGTGCTTGCCCGCCGCGATGGCCGCCCTGGCCACCGTGTATGTCAGGCCGCTGGGCGGGCAGATCACCACGGCGTCCACGTCCGGATCGCGGAGCAGCGATTCCCAGTCCGGATACACCCGGGGGATCCCCCACTGGCGAGCAAACGCCCTGGCCTTCTCCTCCGTTCGCGAGGCCACGGCGATGACCTCGCAGGCCTCGGGACACAATCTGAGCGACGGCAGATGCACAAACCCGGCGATACGCCCGGCGCCGATGACGCCCACCCGGATCTTCTCGCCCGCCATCCCCTCAGCTCCTTTCCCCCCGGCCGAGTAGCGCCTCCACCTCGGGGCGGCGCGGCAAGGACGGCTGGGCCCCCGCCCGCGTCACCGCCACCGCCCCGCAGGCATTCGCGAACCGCACCGCCTCGCGGAGCGTCCCTTCCCCCAGGAGGGCCACGGCCAGCCCCCCCACGAACGCATCCCCCGCCGCCGTCGTATCCACCACGGGCACCGGGAAGCCCGGCACGCGGCCCACCTCGCCCGAGGTGACAATCAGCGATCCCTCGGCGGCCAGCGTCACGACGACCGTCCCGGGGCCGAGCCCCAGGAGCTGCCGGCCGATCCTCCCCCAATCCTGCGCTGCGCCGGGGTCCACCCCGGCGAACA
>JBBIQE010000056.1:0-21174 GCA_037442485.1 Methylomirabilis sp. (SeqCode) | reverse complement strand
CCATGCGCCAGCGTCTCGCTCTTGCTGGCCCTCCCGCTGAAGAGGGGGTGGGGGGATTGCTGATGGCTGAAAGCTGACGGCTGTGGGCTGCGTTCAGAGAACTACCGTTTCCTGGTGCACGCCGAAGACGGCGCGGAGCGCGTCGCAGATCTCACCCAGGGTCGCGTAGGCCTCGACCGCCTCCAGGATCGCGGGCAGGAGGTTGCCCGGGCCGGCCGCGGCCTCGCCCAGGCGCGCGAGCGCACGCTCCACGCGCGAGCCGTCCCGCCCCGCCCGAACGGCCTGAAGGCGCCGGCGCTGCTCCTCCGCCACCCGCTCGTCCACGACGAAGACCGGGACGCGGGCGGCCCCTTCGCCGGCAAATTCGTTCACGCCGACCACGATCTGCTGTTTGCTCTCCAGGGCCCGCTGCGCCTGGTAGGCCGCCTCCTGGATCTCGCGTTGGATGTAGCCCCGCTCGATGGCGGCGAGCATGCCCCCCATCTGCTCGATCCTCTCCAGGTAGACGCGGGCCTCGGCCTCGATCCGGCCGGTCAGCGCCTCCACACAGTAGGCCCCGCCCAACGGATCCACCACGTCGGCCACGCCGCTCTCGTGGGCCAGGATCTGCTGCGTCCTGAGGGCGATCCGCACCGCCTCCTCCGTGGGCAGGCCCAGCGCCTCGTCGCGGGAGTTGGTGTGCAGCGACTGCGCCCCGCCCAGGACGGCCGCCAGGGCCTGGATGGTCACCCGCACCACGTTGTTCTCCGGCTGCTGCGCCGTGAGGGTGGAGCCGGCGGTCTGGGCATGGAAGCGCAGCATCCACGAGCGGGGATCCTTCGCGCCGAAGCGCTCGCGCATGATCCGGGCCCACAGCCGCCGGGCGGCGCGGAACTTGGCCACCTCTTCCAGCAGATGGTTGTGGGCGTTGAAGAAGAACGCGACCTGCGGGGCGAAGGCGTCCACCTCGAGGCCCGCCCGGATGGCCGCCTCCACGTAGGCGATGGCGTTCCCCAGGGTGAAGGCCACCTCCTGGACGGCGGTGGCACCCGCCTCGCGGATGTGGTAGCCGCTCACGCTGATGCTGTTCCAGCGGGGCAATTCGGCGGCGCAGAAGGCGAAGGTGTCGGTGACGAGGCGCATGGAGGGGGCCGGCGGGAAGATGTAGGTGCCCCGGGCGACGTACTCCTTCAGGATGTCGTTCTGGATGGTGCCGGCGAGCTGTCGGCGGGGCACCCCCTGCCGCTCGGCCACGGCGATGTACATGCAGAGCAGGACGGCCGCCGTGGCGTTGATCGTCATGGAGGTGCTGACCCGATCCAGGGGCAGCCCCTGGAGGAGCACCTCCATGTCGGCCAGGGAGTCGATGGCCACCCCGACCTTGCCGACTTCCCCGGCGACCAGGGGATGGTCGGAGTCGTAGCCCATCTGCGTCGGCAGATCGAAGGCCACCGACAGGCCGGTCTGGCCCTGCTGGAGCAGGTACCGGAAGCGGCGGTTGGTCTCCTCGGCGGTGCCGAAGCCGGCGTACTGTCGCATGGTCCAGAACCGCCCGCGGTACATGGTGGGCTGGACGCCGCGCGTGAAGGGATAGGCGCCCGGAAACCCCAGGGCCCGCCCGTACTCCTGGTCGGCGACCTCCAGCGGCGTGTACACCCGCTCCAGCGGGATCCCGGCCGTGGTGGCAAAGGCCGCCTTGCGCTCCGGCGCCCGCTCGAGGGTCGGCAGAAGCGTCGCCTCCTCCCACGCCCGCTTCAGGGCCGCGATCCTGTCGAGCTCGTCCTGCGTCACACCCACCATCCTTCCGGCAGCGACGTGCCGCTCAGCCCCCCGTCCCTGTGCGCCCTCGCCCCCGGTATTCCACGAGTGCCACTTTAGCAAACCGGCACCTTTTCTTGCTCGTCATTCCCGTCCTGATTTTCATCGAAGTAGACTCCAGGCCGAATCCGGTTTCCAGACTCGTCATTCCGGCGAAGGCCGGAATCCAGTCACAGAATCGTCGGATACAAATCTTGCCAATCCGGATTACTCCTTTCGATCAATTCCAGCTTCCAGATTCGTTTCCATTCCTTCAACCTCTTCCCCCGTTGAATAGCCGACTCCATGCTCTCGTGTAGCTCGTACCACACCAGATGATGAACGCCGTAACGTTCGGTGAATCCTTCCACCATTCGATTCCTGTGCTCCCAGATCCTTTTGACGAGATCGGAGGTCACCCCGATATAGAGGGTACCATTTCTCTTGCTGGCCAGAATGTACACGGCGGGCTGCTTGTCCACTGCCTCCCCTCTGCCCGCTGGATTCCGGCTTTCGCCGGAATGACGAAACAGGAAACGGCGCTCCTCTGCCTACTCGATGACCACCAGGATGTCGCCCCCGCCGACCGCCTTGCCCTCCTCCACCCGGATCTCCTTCACCGTGCCGGCCGCGGGGGCCTTGAGCTCGTTCTCCATCTTCATGGCCTCGACCACGATGACGCCGTCCCCCGCCCGCACGGCATCGCCGGGCCTGACCAGGAGCTTCACCACCTTCCCCGGCATGGGCGCGGTCACGACCCGCTTCCCGACCTTGGCCTCGCCCCTGCCCACCCCGGCCCGCAGGCGCCGCTCGCGCTCGTCCTGGATCTGCACCCGAAAGGGCTGGCCGTCCACCAGGACCACCAGCGCATCTTCCATCTCCAGGATATCAATCTCGTGGGATCGCCCCTGGATGAGCAGGGAATACAGCCCCGCATCCACCTGAAGGCAGTCCACGCGAAATTCCCGGTTCTCGTCGAGGCGCACCTGGAGCCCCTCGGCGTCCCGCCGCACGTCCAGCCGGCACTCTCGCCCTCCCGACTGCGCGAAGTAGGCCATGGGCACCCGCACCTCATTTTGGACCGACAAGGGACAACGGTGATTTTCGATTTGCGATTGACGATTTTCGATTGAAGGGCAATCGTCAATCCGAAATCACCAATCCGCAATCACAGGCGGCGGAGGGCGGCCTGGCGGGCGGCCAGTAGCCAGGGGCTCACCGCGGCCCCCGCCGGCGCCGTCCGGGCCGCGAGCCGCGCCTGATCCCGCAGGAAGACGTGGATGGCCGCGGCCACCAGGGCCACGTCCCGCTCCGCCTCGCTCCAGGCCTGGGGAGACCCGGCGAAGCGGCGGTCGATGTAGGTGGTGTCGATCTCCCCCTTCAGGAAGTCGGGATCGGCCATGACCCGCCGGTGGAAGGGGATGGTGGTCTTGATCCCCTGGATGTTGTACTCCATGAGCGCCCGCCGCATGCGCAGGGCCGCCTCCAGCCGGTCGCGGCCCCAGGTGATCAGCTTGGCGATGAGGGGATCGTAGTGCACCGGCACCTCGTAGCCCTCGTACACGCCGCTCTCGATCCGCACCCCGCCCCCGCCGGGCTCCCGCAGGCCCAGGATGCGCCCGGGCGAGGGCACGAAATTCTGAAAGGGGTCCTCGGCGTAGATCCGGCATTCGATGGCGGCGCCGCGGATGGTCACCTCCTCCTGGCGGAGGCGCAGCGGCTCGCCCGCGGCGATCCGGATCTGCTCCTTCACCAGGTCCAGGCCCGTCACCATCTCGGTGACGGGATGCTCCACCTGGAGGCGGGTGTTCGCCTCCAGGAAGTAGAACTGCCGCTCCCCGTCCACCAGGAATTCCATGGTCCCGGCGTTCACGTACCCCGCGGCCTGGGCCAGGCGCACGGCCGCCTCGCCCATCCGGCGCCGCAGCGGCTCGTCCACGATGGGGGAGGGGGCCTCCTCGATCACCTTCTGGTGCCGCCGCTGCACCGAGCACTCGCGCTCGCCCAGGTAGAGGGTGTGGCCCGACCGGTCGGCCAGGATCTGCATCTCCACGTGGCGGGGGGCGCTGAGATACTTTTCCACGTAGATGGCCGAGTCCCCGAAGGCGGAGGTGGCCTCGGAGCGCGCCGCCCGGATGGCCGAGGCGAGGTCGGCCGGCTCCCGCACCACCCGCATGCCCTTGCCGCCGCCGCCCGCCGCGGCTTTGATCACCACCGGGAGGCCGATCTCCCGGGCGCACGCCTCCACCTCGGCGTCCGACAGGTTCTCGACCGCCCCGGGGACCACGGGCACGCCGGCGGCCCTGGCCAGCCGCCGCCCCGACGTCTTGGACCCGAGCGCCCGGATGGCGCCGCTTGGGGGGCCGATGAACACGACGCCCGCCTCCTCGCAGCGGCGGGCGAACTCCGCATTCTCCGCCAGGAACCCGTAGCCGGGGTGGATGGCCTCGGCCCCGGAGCGTCTGGCCGCCTCCAGGATGGCGTCCATGTTGAGGTAGCTCTGGGCCGAAGGGGCGGGACCCACGCAGTAGGCCTCGTCGGCGTAGCGGACGTGCAGCGAGGCGCGATCGGCCTGGGAGAAGACGGCCACGTTGGCGATGCCGAGCTCGCGGCAGGCGCGGATGACCCGGATCGCGATCTCCCCCCGGTTGGCGACGAGGATCTTGCTGAACATGCGAGACCCCTCGGAGGTCAGAAGCCAGAGGTCAGGAGGCAGTGGTCAGTGGTCCGTCGTCCGTGGACCGTGGTCCGTCACAGGGTCATGGTGGTGATCTTGTACCACAGGCTCCGCTCCAGGTACTTGAGGTCGAGCGGCTTGGTGATGTAGTCGAAGGCGCCCAGCTTCAGCGCCTCGCGGCCCGTCTCCTCCTCGTTGACCGCCGTGACCATGATGATGCCCACCTCGCGGTCGAACTCCCGGACCCGCCGCAGCACCTCCATCCCGTTCATCCGCGGCATGCGCACATCCAGGAGGATCAGGTGGGGGCGCTCCTCCTTCGCCCTGCGCAGCGCCTCCTCGCCGTCCGCGGCCGTGATCACGTCGTAGCCTTTGGCCGTCAGAAAATCCCGCAGGAGTTCGACGGCATCCGGCTCGTCGTCAACGACTAGGACTCGTGGCATGGCGTCCTCCGAATCACACAGCCAATTCAAAACTGACAACTGACAACCGATCCGCTCCGGAGGTTGGCCGATTGTCGGTTTTTCATCCTGCATTCCGCTGGCCGGCTGTTCGCTGTCGGTTCTCCATTTGAAATTCCCCTGGGAGGCCGCCGCCAGGGCTCACAGCGGGATGTTCCCGTGCTTCTTGGGCGGGTTGGTGTCCCGCTTGGTGGCGAGCGCCCGCAGGGCCTGGATCAGTTTGGGGCGGGTCTCGCGGGGCTCGATGATCTCGTCCACGTACCCCCGCGCCGCCGCCACGTACGGGTTGGCGAACTTCTGCCGGAACTCGGCGATACGCTCGGCGCGGAAGGCGGCCGGATCGGCGGCCTCGTTGAGCTCGCGCCGGAAGAGGATGTTCACCGCCCCTTCCGGTCCCATGACGGCGATCTCGGCCGTGGGATAGGCGAAGTTCACGTCCGCCCGCATGTGCTTGCTGCCCATGACGCAATAGGCGCCGCCATAGGCCTTGCGCGTGATGACCGTGAGCTTCGGCACCGTGGCCTCGCCGTAGGCGTACAGGAGCTTCGCCCCGTGGCTGATGATGCCGCCGAACTCCTGCGCCGTCCCGGGCAGATACCCGGGCACGTCCTCCAGGGTGACGATGGGGATGTTGAAGGCGTCGCAGGTGCGCACGAAGCGGGCCGCCTTGATGCACGACTTGATGTCCAGGCAGCCCGCCAGCACCGCCGGCTGGTTGCAGACAAAGCCGACCGCCTGCCCGTCCAGCCGGCCGAAGCCCACCACCACGTTCGGCGCGAAGTGCTCGTGCACCTCCAAGAACCTCCCCTCGTCCACCACCAGCCGCACGATCTCCTTGATGTCGTAGGGCTTGTTGGGATTCTCGGGGACGATGTGGTTGAGGGCCTCCTCCATCCGGGTCGGACTGTCGCCGGTGGCGCGGCGGGGCGGATCCTCCAGATTGTTCTGGGGCAGGTAGCTCAGCAGGTCCCGCACCAGGGCCAGGGCCCCCTCCTCCGAGTCGGCCGCGAAGTGGGCGACCCCGCTCTTCTCGTTGTGGGTCATGGCCCCGCCCAGCTCCTCGAATGTCACCTCCTCGTGGGTGACCGTCTTGATGACGTCGGGGCCGGTGATGAACATGTAGCTCGTGTCCTTGACCATCACCGTGAAATCGGTCAGGGCCGGCGAGTAGACGGCCCCGCCGGCGCAGGGCCCCATGATCACCGAGAGCTGGGGGATCACGCCCGAGACGAGGACGTTGCGGAGGAAGATGTCGGCGTAGCCCGCCAGCGAGTCCACCCCCTCCTGGATCCGGGCGCCCCCCGAATCCTTGAGCCCGATGAGGGGCGCCCCGGTCTTGGCGGCCATGTCCATGATCTTGCAGATCTTCGCCGCGTACGTCTCGGAGAGGGAGCCGCCGAATACGGTGAAGTCCTCGGCGAATACGTAGACCAGCCGACCGTCAATGGTCCCGTAGCCTGTCACCACGCCATCGCCGGGAATGAGCTGTTTCTCCATGCCGAAATCCCGGCACCGGTGGGTCACCAGCATGTCCGTCTCCACGAAGGAGCCCTTGTCGAGCAGGAGGTCCACCCGCTCCCGCGCCGTGAGCTTTCCGGCCGCATGCTGCCGCTGGATGCGCTCGGTGCCGCCGCCCTCGCGCGCGCGCTCGCGCCAGCGGTGGAGTTCTTCGAGGCGCTCTTCGATGCTCATGGCCTGACCCCGCCCACGGGATGGAGAGACACGCTCGCCTGCCAGCCGGGTCTTGCGCGCCAGCGCAAGAACCAGAACGGAAGGCCTGGGGGAGCCCCTGCGGGTTTTGCCCGGTCCACGACCAGCCGCCAGGCACCCGCGAGGGCGACGCACGACGGAACCCGACCCGGATCGCAGGGATCACTTCCCGTCACGGATTCCCCCGATGGAGGCATCGAAAACCCCGTGCAGGAAATTGGGTGCCCCACGAGTTTGCTCCTGCGCGCCCCGCGCGAAACCGAGTGTTTCATATCAGCCCCATCCCGAAAAATCAATGAAAAAGCCGGCTTGACGGCAACCGTCACCTGTGTTAGAGAGATGCCCGCCGTCCCCCCTTGGCATGGGGCTTGCTGCCGCTGTCGATCGAGTCATCATCCGCCCGCAAATCGAACAGGCGGGACGCCTCCGGGCCTATGATGGGGCCTGCTGCCAGTGGGAGGATTTGTCGAATGCACGCCAGCAACGCCGCACCCGAGAGGGGCAGCACGGTGACCGGAACCCTGCTCGACCTCATTCGGCAGCGACAGGCCGCCACGGACCGGCTGCGCCGGGAGAACGCCTACCTCCGGGCGGAGGTGGCCCGCCTCAGCAGCGAAAACGCCGCCCTGCGCGCCCGCCTCGGTCCGGGTCCCGGAGACGCGGCATCGTGACCCCTCAGCCCTCGAGCGTCCCCCCGACCAGCGCACCGCTCCAGCGCCTGACCGGCGACCTGCCGGTCGAGCCGGCGCGCGCCCACATCCTCGTCGTGGATGACACCCTGCTCAACCGGCAGTTCCTGAAGGATGAGCTGGAGGACGAGGGCTACGTGGTGAGCACGGCCGAGGATGGCGAGCAGGCCCTCGCCCTGGTGGCGGAGAACCCGCCGGACCTGATCCTGCTGGACATCATGATGCCCCGGGTTGACGGCTACGAGGTCTGCCGGCGCCTCAAATCGGACGACCGGACGATCCTCATCCCGATCGTGATGGTCACCGCGCTCACCGCGACCCACGAGCGCATCCGGGGGATCGAGGTCGGCGCCGATGACTTCCTCACCAAGCCCTACAATCGGGTGGAGCTCTTGACCCGCGTCCGGTCGCTGCTCAAGCTGAAGCGGCACACCGACGAGCTGGAAAACGCCGAGACGGTGCTCTTCACGCTGGCCCTCAGCGTCGAGGCCAAGGACCCCTATACCAACAACCACTGCGAGCGGCTGTCCCGGCTCTCCGTCGCCCTGGGCAAGAAGCTGGGCCTGCCCCCGGATCAACTGAAGGCGCTGCACCGCGGCGGCATCCTGCACGACCTGGGCAAGATCGGGGTGCCGGACGCCATCCTGCTGAAGCCCGGCCCCCTCACCGAGGTCGAGCGGGCCGTGATCCGCGAGCATCCGGCCATCGGCGAGCGGATCTGCGCCCCGCTCAAGTCGCTGCGCCTGGTCCTCCCCATCATCCGCCATCATCACGAGCGCTGGAACGGGAGCGGCTATCCCGACGGCCTGGCCGGCGAGGCCATCCCCCTCACGGCCCGGATCCTGCAGGCCGTGGACGTCTACGACGCCCTCACCACGGAGCGCCCGTACAAGCGGGCCTACAGCCGCGAGGAGGCCTGCGCCATCATCCGCGAGGAGGTTGCCAAGGGCTGGTGGGACCCGCGCATCGTCGAGACGCTCATTCCCCTGGTCTCGAACGGCGACGGGTAGGCCGCGCCAGCGCCCTCACCCGTGAACCCCCTTCCGCTTCTCCCGCGTGCCGGCTGCGCTCCTTCCCCCGATGCCTGCGCCCGTCTCCGATCGCAGGCTGGGGCACGTCGCCGCAGGAGCTCCCATGGCCACGCGACAGCGCGAGGCGCTCTTCGTGACCATCACCGGGGCCAGCCCGGCGTTCCTGGGCGGCACGGGATCCGCCACGGGCCTGCGCCTCCTGCCGCTCAGCATCGCCCTGTCCGTCTGCCATTGTTCTCTCGGGACGATCAGGAACACTTCACCGCCTCCACCAGGCGCCCGCGCCTGGGGGGCACGGCCTTCGGTGTCACCTTCGCCCTCTCCTTCGGCGCGGGATCGCTGGCCCTCGGCAGCATGGGACTCCTCGGGCAGCGCTTCGGCCTGCCCGTCGGCTTCCCGGCCCTGGGGTTGGTGGCCGCCCCTGGTCCGGAGGGGCTGGCCGGGACCGGGGCCGACGGCCGCGTCCTCACCCTCGGGGCGGGGATCGCCCCGGCCGGCGCCCTTGCCAGCCTGGTCCGCGGCAAGCCGCACGGCGTCAACTTCAAATGAAAAACTGACAACGGACAACCAGCCAATGCAGCAGAGGGATGGCCGGCTGTTCCGCCGGAGGCCGCTCGGTTGTCGGTTTTGCGTTGTCGGTTGTCCGTTTTCAGCTCCGCGGGCCTATTTCGTCGGGGCCGCCCCGGGGATCGGCGTGAACTCGTGGGTCCGCATGAGCGTGTCCCCGCTGAACCAGTAGCTCACGCCCTGGGTGTAATACCACCAGACATCCGCGGCCGCCTCGCCTGTCCCGGAGGTCTCCCGCTTCTCGGGGAGGCCGTAGCGCCGCAGGATTTTTCCCCGATCCGACTCCACCCCATAATAGGCGATCTGCCGCTCGACCTCGGGCCAACTGGGCTGCAACTGGAGGACCTGGTTCACCCTGACCGTCCGATCGCTCCGCAGCAGCTCGGTGATGTCCAGCGGCTCCGGCGGGCGGTATTTCACCCGGTCGAAGCCCGTCTTGTCATAGAAGAAGAGGTAGAAGTTGTTCCCCAGGGTCGCCGGCACGAACTCGATGCGGTACGCTCCCTGGGCATCGGTGACGGTCCGGACCTCCTGCCGCCCGCGCTCCTCGTACTCCATGCGGGTCGTGACGAGGTCGAGGGACCGCCCGACGACAAGGACCGGCGTGTTGGCCACGGGCTGCCCCGACTCGTCCGTGACCCGGCCCGTCACAACCCGGGTGTCCCGGATCTCTACCGTGGCGCAACCGGCCAGCAGGATTGCGCCCGCCCCCGCCATCATCCATCCTCTCCGGCCTCTCCAACCCGCCATGCTGCCGCCTCCTTGAATCCATGAGGGTTCATTCCCCGCGGCTTGCCGCGAGTTCGTCATACCGGCGGAAGCCGGTACCCAAAAAGCCCGACGGGATTCCGTGTCACGCACGGAATGACGGGCAGAACAGAAGACGATACCCCGCGGCAAGCCGCGGGGTAGTTCATTGGCCTCGACCGTCACCCCCAGCATACCGGATACGAGGTCGGAGGACAAGCCGCAGGATTTTTTCCTTGCGAAAGCGTCCCCGGGCCGCTATCGTGCCACGGCGCGGCGGTCCCCTGGTTGTCGGTTGTCTGTTGGCGGTTTTGCATGTGCCGTCGCCGCGGGAGCGGAACATGGCATCCCCTGTCGGACACGTCCTGGCGGGCGTCGGCGTCGCCGGGGCGGTGGCGGGCGCCGCCGGCGCGGACACCACCCCCGCGCTCTGGGCCGGCGCGGCCGTCGCCAGTTGCCTGCCCGATCTCGATCTGCTTCCCAGCCTGTGGGGCGTGCCCTCCCACCGGGTGCACCGGCAGGCCAGCCATTCGATCCCCATCCTGGCCCTGCTCGCCGCCACGTCCTGGCTGGCGGTGCGGGCCTTCGGCCTTCCGGCCGACTGGCGCCTCCTGGCGGCATGGACCGCCGCGCTCGCCTCGCATCTGCTCCTGGATATTCTCTGCACCGGGCCCCTGCTGGGCCGGAGCGGACACGGCATCCCGCTCTGGTGGCCCTTGAGCCGCCGCCGCTGGTACGTCCGGCAGCCCGTGCTGCCGGAAGTGAACCTGCTGGACGGCACGACACCCGGCGTCCTGGTCCGGGCAGGCTTGCGCGAGCTGCTCCATCTCGGTCCGGCCGCCGGCGCCCTGCTCGTCCTCGGCCACCTCCTGTGACTCCTTTCCCCTCGCCTCTCGGCTTCGGGTGGCACTCGGGCACTCTGGTTCTTCCTGAGTGCCTGGTTGCCTGACTGCCTGATCGCCCGCGCTCGGCGCTCGGCCCTTGGCAGTTTTCGATTGACAATTCGGCGCGCGCGGCGGTACAAATCGCTACACGGGGAAGTGGCGGAACTGGCAGACGCGCACGTTTGAGGGGCGTGTGAGGCAACTCATGAGGGTTCGAGTCCCTCCTTCCCCACCAGTCGGGGACACAGGACCGGCGGCCGAGATCGGCCGCCGGTTCTTTGTTTGCACCCCGGAGAAAGGAGGCAGTCGGTGCAGCTCAAGCTCTTCGACCGAAAGCTCTCGGAGCTCACCCAGCTCGAGGCGGACATCAACCACTGGCTGGCGGCGAACCCGAAGCTGGTCACGATCCAGCGGGACTTCCACGTGTACCATAACCACGCGACAGGTGAAGAGTGCATCCTAGTCGCGTTGTGGCATGAGCCCAAGACCGGCTTGTAGCGGAAGACTGGGCCATCCCATCCCCCGCGTACTCATCGCCGGCCCGGCGCTGGTTGCCGCGGACCTCGCCCGGGTCAACCGGCCCGCCTCGGGCAAAGCCCTCGGGAATTTCAAATGAAAAACTGCTCTTCCGATCTCGGCCATCCGACATTGACCGGTTGTCGGTTGTCAGTTGTCGGTTTTCAAATAGTTACTGCCGCAGGCGGGGATCCAGGGCGTCGCGCAGCCCCTCGCCCAGCAGGTTGTAGGCGAGGACCGTCACCAGGATGGCCATGCCGGGGAAGACGGAGAGCCACCAGGCGATCTCGATGTTCGCCTTCCCGTCAATGAGGATGTTCCCCCAGCTCGGCGTCGGCGGTTGCACGCCCAGGCCGAGGAAGGACAGACCCGATTCGGCCAGGATGGCCCCGGCCACCCCCAGCGTGGCGGAGACGAGGATGGGGACGAGGGCGTTGGGGAGGATGTGCCGGAACATGATCCGTCGGTCGCGTCCCCCCAGGGCCCGGGCGCTCAGGACGAACTCGCGCTCCTTCAGGCTCAGGATCTCGCCCCGGACGAGCCGCGCCAGCCCCATCCAGCCCGTGAGGCCGATGACGGCCATGATGACGAAGATGCTGGGGCGCAGGAAGGCGATCAGGGTGAGCAGCAGGAAGAAGCGGGGGAAGTTGAGCATGAGGTCCACGAACCGCATGAGCAGCTCGTCCGTCCGCCCCCCGTAGTAGGCGGCCAGGGTGCCGATCAGCGTGCCGATGAGGACGGCGATCCCCACCGAGACGAAGCCCACGGACATGGAGATGCGCGCCCCGTACAGCATGCGGCTCAAGACGTCCCGCCCGAGCTGGTCCGTCCCGAACCAGTGGGCCGGGCCGGGGGGGAGCAGGATCTGCTTCACGTCGTAGGCCGCGGGGTCGTAGGGGGCGAGGAGCGGCGCCAGGGCCGCCAGCAGGGCCAGGACGAGGACCACCACGCCTCCGGCGATGGCCAGGGGGTTCCGCCGGAACTGCCGCCAGAAGATGCTCTGCCGGAACGTCCGCCGGCTGACGGCCTTGGCCCCCGCCGCCGGCCATCCCGCGGCCGCCCCCCGCCCGGCTTTGCGGTCACGCCGAGCCGCCATCTAGCCCGCCCCGCCCCCGGAGACCCGGATCCGCGGGTCCACCACGCTGTAGAAGAGATCGGCGAGGATATTGCCCAGGAGCGAGAGACTCGCCCCGATCACGACCAGGGCCATGATCACGGGCTCGTCGCGCGAGTAGGCGCTCTGGACGAAGAGCTGCCCCATCCCGGGGATGCCGAACACCGTCTCGATGATCACGCTGCCCCCCAGCAGGCCGGGCACCATCAGGCCCAGGAGCGTGACCACCGGGATGACGGCGTTGCGCACCCCGTGCTTGTAGATCACCACGCGCTCCGCGAGGCCCTTGGCCCGGGCCGTGCGCATGTAATCCTGCCGGACCACCTCCAGGAGGCTCCCCCGCATGAGCCGCGACAGGAAGGCCAGCCCCCCCACGGAGGCGACCAGCACGGGCAGGATGAGATGCGAGAGGATGTCCCACACCTGGGACCAGAACGGCAGGTATTCGAAGTTGAGCGAGCGCAGGCCCGACATGGGCAGCCAGCCGAGCTGCACCCCGAACAGGATCATCAGGAGGAGCGCGAACCAGAAGTCGGGCGTGGCGAAGCCCACGAACACGAAGAGCGTCATGAGCTTGTCGAAGAGCGAGTACGGCCGGGTCGCCGAGAGGATGCCCAGGGGCACGGCCACGGCCAGGGTGATGCAGAGCTCCAGGACGTTCAGCCCCAGCGTGATGGGGATCCGCTCCTGGATCTTGTCCATGACGAGCCGCCCGTCGGGCATGTAGGACCGCCCGAAGTCCAGCCGCACGGCGCGCCACAGCCAGATCCCGAACTGCTGGTAGATGGGCCTGTCCAGGCCGTACAGCTTGCGCAGGGTCTCCCGCTGGGCCTCCGACTGCCGCACCTGCAGATCCTGCTGGATCACGGTGGGCTCCCCGGGGGCCAGCTTCAGCATGAGGAAGGACAGGAGGAGAATGCCCAGGAACAGCGGGATGGAGATCAGCACGCGCCGGATGGCGTAGGCCAGCACGGGGGTCTCCTCAGCGGGTGTAGCGCTGGAGATTGGCCGGGACGTACCACCTGATGAAGTTGTAGGTGATGCCGGCCGCGGCCGGCTCGATCCCCCGCACGCGCGCCGAGACCACGGGCAGGGCATCCGGGACGTAGAGGAAGACCACCGGCTGCTCCTCCGCCATGATGTCCTGGAACTGCCCGTAGATGGCCTTGCGCTGGCGCTCGTCGAAGGTCCGGCGGCCGGCCTCCAGCAGGGCGTCCACCTCGGGATTCTTGTACGAGATGTGGTTCAACTGATCCGGGCCCGTCTGGGTGGAGGCCCAGATGTCATACTGGTCCGGGTCCAGTCCCAGCCCCCACCCCAGGATGATGGCCTCGAACTGCCGCTTCCGGATGAAGGTGTTGATGAAGGCCGCCCAATCCACCACCTGGATCTTCACGTCCACGCCGATGGCGCGCAGCCGCCGCTGGATGATCTCGGCCGTCTGCTGGCGGACCTGGTTGCCCTGGTTGGTCATGATGGTGAAGGCGAGCGGCTTGCCATCCTTGACGAGGATGCCGTCGCTGCCCGTCTCCCGCCACCCCAGCTCGGTCAGCAGGGCGCGGGCGCGCTGCGGGTCGAAGGGATAGGTCTTCACGTCCGCCTTGTACCACCAGGTGCCCGGCTTGTACGGCCCCACCGCCTCCTGGCCCAGGCCCAGGAGCACCCCCTCGATGATCTCCTGCTTGTTGATGGCGTGGGCCATGGCCTGGCGGAAGCGCTTGTCCTGGAACCGTGGATCCCGCAGGTTGAAGCCGAGGTAGGTGAAGGCATTGGCCAGGTACCGGTATTTGTGGAAGGCCTTGCGGAAGGCGGGATAATCGGTCTGGCGCCGGTACTGGGTGGGCGTGAGCCCGGCCATGTCAATGTTTTTCGCCTTCAGCTCCAGGAAGATGGTGGACTGGTCGGGGATGATCCGGTACACGACCCGGTTGAGGTAGGGGCGCCCCTCCCAGTAGTTCGGATAGGCCTCCAGGACGACCTTCTCCCCCGGGTCCCACTGGCGGAAGAGGTAGGGCCCGCTGCCGATGGGATGGCGGTTCTGGGCCGTCGTGCGCAGGTCCACCCCTGCCTTCCAGGCCGGCTCCAGGATGTGGCTGGGCAGGATCCAGATCCCCCAGGAGAGGAGGCCGGGCGCATACGGCTTCTCGTAGGTGACCCGGTAGGTGTACGGATCCACGATCTCGGCGCGGCGGATCTGCCGGAACGACTCGGCATAGGCCGTGGGGGTCCTGGGGTCGATCATGTAGCGATAGGTGAAGTCCACGTCCTTGGCCGTGACCTCTTCCCCGTCCTGCCACTTCACCCCCCGGCGCAGGTGGAACGTGAGGGTGAGCTGATCCGGGGAGATGTCCCAGCGCTCCGCCACCTCCCCCTCCAGCCGGAGGTCCTTGTCGGTGCGCACCAGGTTGGAGTAGATGAGCCCCCCCACCTCCTGGGAGGCGGAGTCGCTGGTGATGTTGGGGATGAGGCCGCTGATGTCGCCGATGGAGGCCTCGACCAGGGTGTCCCCGTAGGCCGGCCCGCCCTCGGCCGCCGTGGGCTCGGCGGCCGGTTCCGAGCGGCTGCAGGCCGCGAGGGGCAGCAGTCCGAGCAGCGAGAGGAATCGGCGGCGAGACAACACGGGTTGCAGCGGTCCCCCTGGCGGCAGCGATCCGGCCACTACTTCTTCGGCGCCTCGGGTGCGGACGGGGCCCCGCCCTCGCGGGGCGCCGACTGGGCGGGTGTTGCCGGGCCCTCGCCGATCACCGAGCTGCTTCCGCGCTGCGAGGCCAGGATGGTCAGCGTGAGCGAGGTCAGCATGAACAGGATGGCCAGGGCGCTGGTCACTTTCGACAGGAAGGTCGCGGCGCCCCGGCCGCCGAAGACAGTCTGGCTCGAGCCGCCGCCGAAGACGGCGCCGATGTCCGCGCCCTTGCCGCTCTGCAGGAGCACGATCAGGATCAGGCCCACGGTGATCAGGAGGTGAAGGATCGAAAGCGCGATGTACATGCGGCCTCCCGGGAACCTGAGACGCACGGCGTACGAGGGACAGAGCCGAGACCCCACCCCGACGCACTAGGCTCAGGCCATTCCGTCTTACGCCTGGCGTGTTACGTTTGCCCCGGCAACGATCCGGGCGAAGGAGGACGGATCCAGGCTGGCCCCGCCAACCAGCCCGCCGTCCACGTCCGGTTGCGCCAGCAGGGCGCCGATGTTCTCCGGCTTGATGCTGCCCCCATACAGGATGCGGATGGCTGCGGCCACGTCCGGGCCTGCGATCTCCCTTACCAGGCCGCGCAGGAAGGCCTGGACCTCCTGGGCCTGCCCCGGCGTGGCCGTCCTCCCGGTGCCGATGGCCCAGACCGGCTCGTAGGCGATCACCAGGCGGGGGGAGGAGAGATGGCGGGCGAAGCCGCCCCGGAGCTGCCGCTCCAGCACCGCCAGGGTCTGGCCCGCCTCCCGCTCCTGGAGCGTCTCGCCCAGGCACCCGATGCAGGTCAGATCGTGGGCCAGGACGGCCCCGATCTTTTTCTCCACCGTGGCATCCGTCTCGCCGAAGTACTGCCGCCGCTCCGAGTGGCCCACGAGGACATACCGGCATCCGAGGTCGGCGAGCATGGGCACCGACACCTCGCCCGTGAAGGCCCCCTCCTTCTCCCAGTGACAGTCCTGGGCCCCCACGGCGATGCGCGATCCGGCCGCGGCCTCGACCGCCGCCGCCAGCGCGGTGAAGGGCGGGCAGACCACCACCTCCGGTTCGGTCCCGTCGGGGAGCAGCCCCCGCAGGGCGCGGACGGCCTCTTGAGCCTCGCGGGCCGTCTTGTGCATCTTCCAGTTGCCGGCAATGATGGGCAGGCGCATCTCAACTCCCGTCGATTGGTCAAGCTGTCAAGGAGTCAATTGGTCAGAACGCGGAGCAAATCCACCGACAAATCGACTGCCTGACCCATTGACCCTTTGACGTCACTTCTTGTCCGTGAGCGCGGCCACCCCCGGCAGCTCGATCCCCTCCAGGAACTCCAGCGAGGCCCCCCCGCCCGTCGAGATGTGGGTGATCCTGTCCGCCACGCCCGCCTGGGTCAGCGCGGCCACCGAGTCCCCGCCGCCCACGATGGAGGTGGCCCCGGAGGCGGCGATGGCCCGCGCCACGGCGAAGGTCCCCTCGCGGAACGGCGGCAGCTCGAAGACGCCCATGGGACCGTTCCAGAGGATCGTTCTCCCCCCCCGGATCAGCTTGGCGAAGGCCTCGCGCGCCTTGGGCCCGATGTCCAGGCCCATCCAGCCGGGCGGGATGGCGGTGCTGTCGGCCGTCCGTGTCACGGCCGCGGCCTCGGCCTTCTCGGCGATGACGTGGTCCATGGGGAGCAGGAACGGGATCCCCTTGCCCCGCGCCGCGTTCAGGACCTCCCCGGCCACCTCCAGCCTGTCCGCCTCCAGGAGGGAGCTCCCCACCTCCATCCCCTGGGCCTTCAGGAAGGTGTAGGCCATCCCGCCGCCGACGAGCAGCGCATCCACCTTGCCGACCAGATTCTTCAGCACGCCGATCTTGTCCGAGACCTTGGCCCCGCCCAGCACCGCCACGAAGGGGCGGGCGGGGTTTGTCACGGCGCGCCCCAGGTATTCCAGCTCCCTGGCCATGAGGAAGCCGCAGGCCGCCACCGGCACGAACCGCGCCACCCCCACGGTGGAGGCGTGCGCCCGGTGGGCCGCGCCGAAGGCGTCGTTCACGAAGACATCGCACAGCTCCGCCAGGGCCCGGCTCATCCCCTCGTCATTCTGCTCGTCCCCGGGGTGGAACCGGCAGTTCTCCAGCATCAGGACCTCGCCCGGCTGAAGCTGCGCGGCCTGGGCCTTCACCGCCTCCCCGATGCAGTCCGGCGCCATCCGCACCGGCTGTCCGAGCAGCTCGCCGAGCCGGGCGGCCGCGGGCGCCAGGCTCAGGCCGGGGACCACCTTGCCCTTGGGCCGGCCGAGGTGGGAGATCAGCAGGACCCTGGCCCCCTGCCCCACCGCGTGGCGGATGGTGGGCAGCGCCGCCCGGATCCGGGTGTCGTCGGTCACCTGCCGCGTCTCGCTGAGGGGGACGTTGAAGTCCACGCGGATGAGGACCCGCTTGCCTTTCAGGTCGAGATCGGCGATCGAGACTTTGGCCATCCGGAGCCCCCCGCCCCTCCCCCGTCCAAGCAGCAAGGCGACCGCCCGGAGCCTCGGCCGGCCCCCGCAGTCGCCTCCCGCCATCCCCGGGGCGCCCGCCGGGCGCCCCGTCTCCCGTCGTGTCCTACAGCCCCCTGGCGATGAACTTCAGCAGGTCGCGCACCCGGCAGGAGTAGCCCCACTCGTTGTCGTACCACGCCAGGACCTTGACCATGGTGCCGTCCATGACCGAGGTCGAGGGGCCGTCCACGATGGAGGAGAGGGCGTTGCCGTTGAAGTCCACGGACACCAGCGGCTCCTCGCAGAAGCCCAGGATCCCCCGCAGTTCCCCTTCGGCCGCCTTGCGCAGGGCGTTGTTGACCTCCGCCACGGTGGCCACCTTCTCCACCTCGGCCACCAGGTCCACCAGGGAGACGTTGGGGGTCGGCACGCGGATGGCCAGCCCGTGCATCTTCCCCTTCAGCTCGGGCAGGACCAGGCCCACCGCCTTGGCCGCCCCGGTGCTGGTGGGGATCATGGACATGGCCGCGGCCCGGGCCCGGCGCAGGTCCTTGTGGGGCAGGTCCAGGATCTGCTGGTCGTTGGTGTAGGAGTGGATCGTGGTCATGAAGCCGTGCTTGATCCCGAAGGTCTTCAGCAGCACCTTGGCCACGGGGGCCAGGCAGTTGGTGGTGCACGAGGCGTTGGAGATGATGTGGTGCCTGGCCGGGTCGTAGCGGTCCTCGTTCACGCCCAGGACGATGGTGAGGTCCTCCTCCTTGGCCGGGGCGGAGATGACGACCTTCTGCGCGCCCGCCTCCAGGTGCTTGCTGGCCCCGGCCCGGTCGGTGAAGCGGCCCGTGGACTCCACCACGATCCGCACGCCCAGCTCCTTCCACGGCAGGGCGGCCGGATCCTTGCTGGCGAACACCTGGACCGTCTTGCCGTTCACCAGCAGGGCGTCGTCCCGGGCCTCGACGCTGCCCTGGAAGGCCCCGTGCACCGAGTCATACTTCAACAGGTGCCCCAGCGTCTTGGCGTCGGTGATATCGTTGACCGCCACGATCTCCAGCGCGGGGTCGCTGCAGGCCGCGCGGAAGAAGTTCCGCCCGATCCGACCGAATCCGTTGATCCCGACACGCGTTGCCATCCTGGTCCTCCCTGGAATCACCGCGGGGATGCATGCGGCCCCTGAAACGGCGGCGCCGACCCCGCCCGAGGCGGGCACTGCCCCCGCCCTCGGCAGCAGGCGGCATGCTAGTCCACGCAGAGGGAATTGTCAAAGGATTCCACGCGGACGAGCGTGAGGCCCCCCCACCTCGGCGGCGCCGGCCCGCCGCCCACGGGCCGGGCCGCGGCCCTCAGTCCACGCGGGCCAGCGTGAGGACCCCGACTTCAGCGGCGCCGGCCCGCAGCAATACCTCCGCACACGCGTCGGCCGTGGCCCCCGTGGTGAAGACGTCATCCACCAGGAGGAGCCGCCGGCCGGTCACATCCCCCCGCACCGCGAAGGCCCCGCGGACGTTCCGCCGTCGCGCCTCGGCATCCCCGTGCTGCAGCGGCGTCGCCCGCACCCGGCGGAGCGCCGGGGAAAGGACCGGCAGGCCGTGACGGCGTCCCACCGCCCGCGCCAGCACCTCGGCCTGGTTGAACCCGCGCGCGAAGCGGCGGAGCCAGTGCAGCGGCACGGGCACCAGGCCGTCCCACTCCTCCAGATGGAGGTACGCCGGGGCGGCCTCGGCCAGAAGATGCGCCAGGTGCCGCAGCAGAGAGGTGCGCCGGCCGTGCTTGGCCAGCAGGATGGCCGCGCGGGCGATGCCGTCCTGCCGATAGCGAAGCGCCGCCCGGGCCAACCGGAAGTGGTCCACCCTCTCCCGGCAGCGCTGGCAGAGCGGCGCCTCCGCCCCGCGGCAGGCCGCGGGATCGGGGAAGGGCCAGCCGCAGCGGAAACACCCCTCGGCCGGCATGCGCTCCAGTGCCCCCCAGCAGCGCCCGCACAGCACGCTCACCCGCCCGGCATCCAGGGGGCGCCGGCAGAGGTGGCAGGGGCTCGGGAAGAGCAGGTGCAGGCAGGCGGCCAGGATGTCGCGGGGCCCGATCCCTCGCCCCCGGCCCTCAAGGGCTGCCATGCCGAGGGGTGCCAGGGCCGGACTCACGCCCCGGGCTGCGGGCGCCGGTGAGGTGCCGGTCCAGTTCCCGAAGCAGGACGGCCACCGAGGGGAACCGCCTGGTCCGGTCCTTCATCATGGTCTTCAGGATGATGGCGTCCAGCCAGGCCGGGATCTGCGGGTTCCATTCCCGCGGGGAAGCCGGCGGGGTGTGGAGGTGGTGGTACAGGATGTCCCCCTCCGTGAAGGGCGGCCGGCCCGTCACCAGGTGGTAGAGGGTGCAGCCCAGGGAGTACTGGTCCGCCAGGGCCGAGATCTCCTCGCCCAGGATCTGCTCGGGCGCCATGTAGAAGGGGGTGCCCCGCACCGAGGTCACCTTGGCCATGGCCTCGGTGAGGACCGCGGCCAGGCCGAAGTCCATGAGCTTCACCACCCCCGCCGGGGTGATCATCATGTTGGCCGGCTTGATGTCGCGATGCACGACGTTGTGGCGGTGGGCGTGGGCCAGCCCCAGGCAGGCCTGGCGGAAGATCCCCACCGCCCGCGGCAGGGGCGGGGTGCTGGCCCCGTCCAGGATCTGCTGCAGCGACTGCCCCTCAACGTACTCCATGGCAATGTAGACCTCCTCGGCCGACTGCCCGGCGTCGTAGATGGTCACGATGTGCTGGTGCTGGAGCGACGCCGCGATCCGGGCCTCCCGCAGGAAGTACTCCAGGGACTTCGGGTCCTCGCGGATGGCGTCGGGCAGGACCTTGTAGGCCACGGGGCGCTTGAGGATTGTGTCCTCCGCCAGATAGACGATGCCCATGCCGCCCCGGCCCAGCTCCCGGAGGATGCGATAGCGGCGGCTCCCTGGGGTCACGATCTGGGTGGCCTCGGCGCCGGGCGCCCCCGGCGCCGCTCCCCCGGCCTGGGCCAGCCGCTCGCGAAGCGCGCTCACCCGGGCCTGGACGTCCCGGTAGCCGACCTGCTCCGCCAGGACCCGCTCGAACAGCGACAGGGCGGTCGTGAGGTCTCCCTGGCGCTCGTGGATCACGGCGAGCTGGTAGGTGGGATGGACGAAGTCCGGCGCGAGGGGGCGGAGGCTTGCGGCCCTCTCGAATTTCTCCCGGGCCGGACCGAGGAGGTCGCGCTCGAGGAACAGATCTCCCAGCAGCAGCGTGGCCTCCAGGTACCGTTCCGCGTCCGGACCGACCTGCTGGAGGGCGGCCACGGCCTCCTCCGGCGCCTGGGCCTGGATCAGCAGATTCCCGGCCGCAAAGAAATCGCCGGCCGCCTGCAGCGCCCGGGCCGCGTCTCGCAGGGCCCCCGCCTGCTGGTAGTAGCGGGCCGCCTCGCGGGGTTTCCCCAGCCGCTCCAGGGCGGCCGCGGCCAGGGCCGGCTCGCCCGCGGCGGCGTGCATCTCGGCGGCACGCTCCTCATCCCCGTGCTGGGCGTACATCAGGGCCGCCCGGGCGTACTCCCGCACCCGCTCGTACATCTCCGCGGCGCGCCACCAGGCGCCGGCCGCCTCGAAGGCCCGGGCCGCATCCTGCTCGCGCCCTTCCGCCGCCAGCCGCTCGCCCTGGATGATGTGCAGCCGCTCCGTCGCCCCCTGGGCCTGGCAGGTCGCCATGGCGCGGTCGTACTGCCGGTGGCGCAGGAACAGATCCAGGCCCGTCTCCCAGTCCCCCGCCTGGCAGTAGTACTCGGCCGCCTCGATTTCCAGCCCGTGGGCGCGGAGCACCGCCGCGGCCTTGGCCGGCTGCTCGCCCCGCGCGTACAGCTCCGCGCAGCTGCGGG
>JBBIQE010000055.1:0-21316 GCA_037442485.1 Methylomirabilis sp. (SeqCode) | reverse complement strand
AAATGGTGGACCGCAATGTCATGGAGGTAGGGGTGCGGCATCTGTTCGCGCCAGCCGTCGGTCGTGCTGCGGGTGATGGCCTGGCGGAATTCGTAGCCGGCCATGCTTACCGGGCCGATCCGTCCCGCCCGCACGGCCGCGCGAAGCGCCAGGGTTTGCGGCCGCCAGCGGTAGTTCTGATCCACCATGACGGTCAGTCCCGGGGCGCGGCGCGCCGCGCGCACGATCGCGGCCGCCTCGGCCATGTCCATGGCCAACGGCTTCTCCGTCAGGACGTGGAGCCCGCGCGCCAATGCAGCCAGGATGGCAGCCTTGTGGAGCATCTCGGGCAGGGCCACGATGACGGCCTGGGCGCCGGCGCGCTCCAGCCCCTCCTCCAGGGTGGGGAATCTGCGGTCGCGGGGGATGTTGAACTCGTCCCCCACGGCCGAGAGGAGCTCCGGATGCTTGGCCACCACCCCGGCCACCTCGCACTCCGGGCAGGCCGACGCCTCCTTCAGCCAGTTCTTCCCGAAGAACCCCAGGCCCAGCACCAGGATCCGAATCTTGCTCATGCTGCCCCCACGTGGCAACTCAGCCCTCAGCGCGCAACCGCCAGCCCCAGGCCGAGTGCTGAGGCCTGAAGGCCGATGGCCTGGAAGCGCTCAGGCAGGCCGGTATCCCAGCTCGCCCGAGATGATCGCCGCCGTGCGGACGACCTCCTGCGCGACCTTTTCCACGCGCCCGTCGGCAACCCGCGCCTTGAGCAACGAAACGCTGATAGCCGCCACGACCTCGCCGGTGTGGTCCCGGACCGGCGCGGCCACGCACATCACGCCCTCGTGCAGCTCCTCGTCATCCACGGCGTAGCCTTGGGCCAGCACCCGGGCCAGCTCCGCCTCCAGCCGCCGGAGGCGGGTGATCGTCTTGGCCGTCCGTTTCTCCAGCCGTCTGCCGGCCAGGAGGCGCCGCCGATCGCCCGGGTCGAGGTGGGCCAGCAGGACCTTGCCCAGACCCGTGCAGTGGGCCGGGACCAGACGGCCCACGATGGAGGGGAAGACGGAGCTGGGGGAGGCCTCTTCCCGGCCGAGGTACAGGACCTGCCCCTGATGCAGCACGGCCAGGTGGGCGTTGGCGGCCAGGGCCTGGGCCAGGGCGCGGAGCGCCGGCTTGGCCCGCTCGTAGACATCCAGGTGCACCAGGATGGTGTGGCCGCGCTCCAAGAGCTTCAGCCCGAGACGATACCGCTTGTCCGGGCGCCGCTCCAGGTAGCCGAATCGCTCCAGCGTCCCCAGGGCGGGATACAGGCTCCCGGGGCGGACGCGCAGGCGCCGCGCGATCTGCGTGGCGCTCAGGCTCGGGGTCGCCGGCTCGAAGAGGTCCAGGATGGTGAGGGCCCGGGCCAGCGAGGTCGCATTATAGCGTGGGCGTGACGGCAAGTCGGTCATCGGGCCTCGGATGCCTGTACTCCCTCTGCACTCGAAAAGCCTCCGGCGGTTCGGTCGTCCAGGACCCCCCGAACCGTCGAATCCGCCACGGGCGGAAACGGTCGAACGCTTTTCAGGCTAGGCCGGCCGGTACGGCGCGAACTCGGCCTTGAACTTCTGCAGCGACTCGCGCAGCGTGTCCAGGTCGCCGGGCTTCTTGCGCTCCAGCACCAGCTCCAGCGGGGCCGACATGCCCAGCACGGGCACGAAGCCGCGCTTGCTGATCTGCTCCTGGAAGGCGGCGCCCGTCTTCAGGTTGACGCCGCCCGTGGGCATGATGATCTTCCCCGTGTGGCGGTCCCGCTGGTAGGGGGCCAGCAGGGCCCCCACGCCGCTGGGCCCGTAGATGCTGGCGTTGAAGACCTTGATGGCGTCCGGCTGCAGGCCGTCCTCGCGCTCCAGGTAGTAGCTGAACTCCGAGGGCGAGAAGGCCCCCGGGCAGCCGAAAACCCTGGCGGCCCGGACGATCTTCACGAACTCGATGGGCTCGCGGCAGCCGCCCATGCACGTGTCGGGGCCCACCACCATGTCGAAGCCCATCTCGATGGCGGCCTCCAGCTCGCGCGGGTTGATCACGCTGCCCACGCCGATGAGCAGGGGGTCGTTGGGCGTGGCCCGGAAGCTTTCTGCGCGACGCGTCCTGAGCTCAGCCATCGCCTCCTTCACGATGCCCTCGGGGATGCGAAAGGTGACCTCGGCGATGTAGCCGGCCTCGTAAATCGCCTGGACGGTGTTCACGACGTCCTGGGGGCCCCGGGCATAGTCCCGGGCCATGACCACCACGATGCCCTTCTGCCGCAGGGCCTTGTCCACCCGCGAGGGATCCCTGGTGTACTCTGTCATGGCTCTCTCCTTCTCCTGGCCCGGAGGGTTGGCGTTTGATCTAGCGCAGCGCCACGACCCCGAGGCCCTTCTTGGCGCGGGCGACCTCCGCCTCCACCATTGCCTGGGTCACCATGGTGGTGTCGCCGGGCGTCTCCTGGACCAGGATGCCGTGGGCGGCGCCCCACTCCACCGCCTCGTCCAGGCCCTTGCCCTTGAGCAACGCCGCGATCACACCCGAGGCGAAGGAATCGCCGCCGCCGGTCCGGTCCGCGATTTCCACATTCCGCCGCACGGCACCCTGGTACAGTTTGTCTTCTGCCACATCGTACAGCACCGCACCCCAGTCAATCAGATCCGCCGAATGTGCCCCTCGTAACTGGGTGCCGATAAGCTTCAGGTTGGGGTAGTCCTTGGCCACCTTCTTGAGCAGGTCCACGTAAGCCGCCAGCCACTCCTCCATGGGGGCGCTCTTGGACACCTCGACCGTGTAGCCCAGGGCGTCGTCGAAGTCGCTCTGATTGCCCACCAGGAAGTCCACGTACTTGACGATCTCGCGGTTAATGCTGCGGGCTCGGTCCTTGTTCGGCTCGACGTTGGCGCGGTAGTTCAGGTCAGTGGAGCACAAGGTGCCGTACTGCCGGGCCTTCTTCAGATACTCGACCGCCGTCTCGGCCGTCTTGGGAGAGAGTAGGCTGTAGATGCCGCCGGTGTGGGCCCAGCGCACGCCCTCCTTGCCGAAGAGCGTGTCCAGGTCGAAGTCGGCCGCCCCCACCTCCCGGATGGGCGTGTGGGCCCGGTAGTACTCGGTCTTGGAGGGGATCACCCCCTTGCCCCGGAAGGTGGCGTTGATCCCGTTGTGGAGCGTGCCCTTCCTGTCGGTGGCGTACTTGCCCTTCCCGCTGTTGCTGAACCAGAGGATGTGGCTCACGTCCACGCCCGCCTCGCGGAACTGGCTCTCGATGTTCCGGCCGAAGCCGTCATCCACCAGGGCCGTGAGCACCGTGGCCCGCAGGCCGAAGCAATACGCCAGCCCCTCGGCCACGTTGGTCTCGCCCCCGCCGTGCCAAATGCGGCAGGTGCGGGCCCGCTCGAAGGGCACATCCACCGGATCCAGGCGCAGCATCACCTCTCCCAGGGCCACCGCATCCCACCGGCACTCCTCCTGAGGTCGGATCTTGAGATTCGCCATGGCGTCTGGATACCTCCTTTCGACCGGACCGGTCAGGTGAGAAGGACGACATCCACCCTCGTCGTGCGCACGGGGCCCTGTCCCCCTCCCGATCCGCGGCCCCAGCCGGCGGCGCGTCCGTTTTGGTTATGGCAAAAAGGCTATTCAAATATCAAAAAGACCCCGGGGGCTGTCAAGTCCAATTCCGACCGCAGGTCGCGCGGGCGGACAACCCTGGCCGGGATAATCCCCCTCGCCCCTGTCGGGTCCTGACGTGCGCCTGAGCGGCGGCCCTTCGCCTTTGACAGCCCCTCACGCTCGCTAGCGTGCGGGCCCGGTGTCGGAGGTAATCGGATGCTCATCCCCGTCTCGCACGAGGACCAGCGGGTATCGCGCCGGCCGTGGCTCCGCATCTTCCCGGTGGCGGCCGACTGCGAGAAGCGGCAGGAATCGCGGGAGGCCATGGCGGCGGGGCCCGAGGATCGCCTGTGGCCCCCAAGGTCCTGATCGCCTGTGGGCGCCTGCTCCTCCCGCCGACGCTTTAGCCCCCGAACGACGGGCCGCCACGCTCCTGGACCGCGCACTGGCCCCCGTCCCCCAGCCTGGGGTGGGGCGCGACCCCCGGGGTCTCACCTTGCAGGACCGGTTGGGCAGACTGGACCTTGTATCGGTTCTGGGCCCTGCCTCCGTTTCGTCTTGACTCCCCTGCCTGCGGTGATACCGTGTGGCGGCCCCTGGCCCCTGGTTCGGGGCGCGCCAGAGGCCGCGGACAGCCCGGTGCGGCGCGGATTCCATCAGCCGTACCGGCACTGGCCGTGACGTCTCTCCGGCACATCCGGGGCGGGAGGATCGGGATGCGCTTCGCAGGGAAGGTGGCATTCATCACGGGAGCGGGAAGCGGCATCGGCGCGGCCAGCGCGCGACTGATGGCGTCGCAGGGGGCCGCCGTGGCCGTCATGGGGCGGACGGCCCGCACGGTCGAGCGGACCGCGCAGCAGGTGAAGGACGCGGGCGGGCAGGCCCTCCCCATCGTGGGCGACGTCTCCGTCGAGGCGGACGTGGATCGCGCCGTCCGGCAGACGGTGGAGGTCTTCGGCCGGCTGGACATCCTCGTCCCGAATGCCGCCATCCAGCTCCACAAGCGGGACCGCCCCATCCACGAGCAGGAGCTGGACGCGTGGGAGGAGACCCAGGCCGTGAACCTCCGCGGCTGTTTCCTGACGTGCCGGGCGGGAGTCCGCCAGATGCTCCACCAGGGCGAGGGAGGCGTCATCGTCATCGTCAGCTCCGTCACCGCCCACATCGGCTGCGCGCCCCAGAACCCGGCCTACACGGCCAGCAAAGGCGGCCTCGTGTCCTTCGGGCGAGCCCTGGCGGTCCAGTACGCCCCCCAGGGGATCCGGTGCAACGTCGTGTGTCCCGGCGCCCTGGAGCAGCCGCCGGATGCGGAGGAGGTGGACCTGGACGCGCGGGCGAAGCGGCTGGCGGGACGCATCCCCCTCGGACGCTTCGGCCGCTTCGAAGAGATCGCGCCCATGGTCGCGTTTCTGGCCTCGGAGGAGGCGAGCTACATCACCGGGGGCGTGTTCCTGGTGGACGGCGGCTGGACGGCGGTGTAAGGTGCGCCGGCACCGCGACCATGCTGGCCGCGGGATCCGAAACGAGGGCGAACATGGGAACGGCAACGATGAAGCTGGCCGAGATGCTGCACCGCATCCGGCGGCGCCTGGTCCCGCAGACCCACGACTTCTTCACCCTCTTCGACGAGCAGATGGCCGTGATCGGCACGGCCGTCCAGGCACTGGCCCTCGCCTGCGAGGAGGGAAAATTCATCGGACCCGAGGTGGGTCTCCGGATCAAGACCGCCGAAGAGGGCTGCGACACGGTGACCCACCGCATCATCCGGCTCGTCCAGGAGACGTTCATCACGCCCATTGACCGGGAGGACATCTACACCCTGGCCGTGGCCAACGACAACATCATGGACGAGATCTCCCGTGCTGTGACGCGCCTCGCGGATTACCGCATGCCGCTGGATCCCACGATCCTCCGCCTGGTCCAGATCCTGGATGCCTGCTCGGCCCTCCTCAAGAAGGAACTGGAGGCCCTGCGGACCTTGCACAAGGACTACTACGCCCACGCCGGCGAGATCCGGCCGCTCGAGCGGGAGGCCGACGAGCTGGAGCGGCGGATGATCCGCGAGAGCTACATGGATATCCGCCGGGTCGTGCGGGAGTGCGAGGCGAGAGGCCTCGCCAGCGGGTCGGAGCTGGTGGCGGCCGCCTTCGACGAGCACACGCGCCTTCGCCAGCGGCGCGAGATCGCCGAGATCCTGGAGCGCGCCGTGGACAACTGCAACCGCGTCAACCAGATCATCGGCAACATCTACGTCAAGCACGGCTAACCACCGGGCCCCCGCGCCCGTCACCGGTCCGGAACCGGGGTGCGTCCCGCTGGCCCGGAAGGAAACGAAGCCTCCAAGGCCGCAACGTCCTTTCCCCAGGTGGGCCTTTTCCCCCGGTGTCATTCCGGCCCCGGTGTTCGCGGGCGTAAACTCCCGCCGGGTTCCGGCGGGCCGGATCGTCCGGAGCCCGGCGCCTGCCCCGGACGCCCATCCGGGGTTCGCCGGGGTGAGGACCCGGGGTGCCGCCCGCGGCTGGACGGCCGCCCGGGTTGAAACCCCCCGGGTTCGTGGGGTAGCATAAGCCGTGGGCGACCTCCCGGACGAGGAGGAGCACTCATGACCGACCTGCGGCATCCCATCGGGCGGTTCGCGGAGGATCCGGATGTCACGCCGGAGAAGCGGCAACGCGGGCTGCCTCGGCGGCGGGCGATGGCGGCCGCGGAGTTCGCGCGGACCTTCCGCCGCCCGGGTACCCAGGCGGTGACGCTCGGCCGGGCCCTCCAGGCCCCCGCCCGGCACGGGCGGCCTCGCGCCGCGCACATCGGCTCGCTCCGCCGGCGGATGCACGGGAAGTGAGGCCGAGAGGCATGCCGCCGCAGGCCAGACGGCCGTCCTCCGCCCTGCCAGGATATTCCGGGTACTTCGTCCTCATCGCCGCCATCTTCATCACCTGCCTGATCACCGCCAACATCACGGCCGTCAAGCTGATCCGCGTCTTCGGGCTCACCGTCCCCGCCGCCATCATCATCTTCCCCATCAGCTACATCGTCGGCGACGTTCTGACCGAGGTGTACGGCTACCGCCAGGCGCGGCTCACCATCTGGCTGGGCTTCTTCTGCAACCTGATCGCCGTGGTGGCCATCTGGCTCGGTCAGGTGCTGCCCGCCGCCACGTTCTGGGACGGCCAGGCGGCCTACGAGCGAATCCTGGGATACACGCCCCGGCTCCTCGCCGCCTCCTTCCTCGCCTATCTCGTCGGGGAGTTCGCCAACTCCTTTGTCCTCGCCAAGCTGAAGATCGCGACGGGCGGGCGCTGGCTGTGGACGCGCACCATCGGCTCCACGCTGGTGGGGCAGGGGCTGGACTCCCTCGTCTTCATCACGCTGGCCTTCGTCGGGACGATCCCGCTGGAGGGGCTGCGCTCCGCCATCCTCACCCAGTGGCTGGTGAAATCGGCCTACGAGGCGGCGGTCACCCCCCTCACCTACGCCGTGGTGAATTTCCTGAAGCGGAGGGAGGGGCTGGACGTCTATGACTACGACACCGATTTCAATCCGCTGTCGTGGTGGGGGTGACCCCCTGACGGCAGCGGCCGATCAGGGCAGCCATTCCCGGCAACGGGTGCGGAGGGGAAAAACGGGTCATGGCCGGGCGGGCCGTCAGGGGATGGCACTGATCCTCTCGGGCGGCCTTCCGGAACTCGGGCAGTTCGGCTTGCGGGCGTGGGGGAAGGGGGGCGTCTTCCTCGTTGCCGGCCTGGCGGCAGCCTGGGCCCTCGGGCGGCCCATTTCGGTCCAGGACCTGAGGCTGGGCCTGCTGCCCCACCCCCGCTGGGCCGTGGGCACCCTGCCGGCCGTCTTTCCCTGGAGCGTCATCGATGCCCGGACATCCGCCCGCTGAGCCGCTCCCCAGAGGCCTGCGTGTCCCCCGCCGAACCCCGTATCGCGGATAGAAGCCGCCGATGCCGTTTCCCTCCGGCTTGCGTGCCCTCAACCACCGGGACTTCCGCCTGTTCTGGACCGGCCAACTCATCTCGCTCGTCGGGACCTGGATGCAGAGCGTCGGGCAATCCTGGCTGGTCCTCGAGCTGACCAACTCCCCGTTCAAGCTCGGCCTGATCGGAACCCTCCAGTTCGGGCCGGTGCTGTGCTTCTCCTTCCTGGCCGGCGCCATCGCCGACCGGCTGCCCAAGCGCCGGGTCGTCCTCGGCACTCAGACGGCCCTGATGCTCCAGGCCTTCATCCTTTCGGCGCTGGCGTGGACCGGTCACGTGCAGTACTGGCACGTGGCGGTGCTGGCCAGCCTGTACGGCCTGGCCAACACCCTGGACATGCCCACCCGGCAGTCCTTCATCGTCGAGATAGTGGGCAAGGACGACCTCCTGAACGCCATCGCCTTGAACTCCGCGATGTTCAACGGGGCCCGAATCGTGGGTCCCGCGGCGGCCGGCCTTCTGGTCGCCCGTTACGGCGTCGGGCCCGCCTTCTTCCTGAATGGCGTCAGCTTTCTCGCGGTCATCCTCGCCCTGCTCTGGATTCGGGCGGAGGGGCTTCCCCAGGCATCCGGAGGAACCTCGGTGGCGCAGGACGTGGTAACGGGGCTCCGCTATGCCCTGGGGGACCCGCGGGTGTCGCTGATCCTGGGACTGCTCTTCTCCGTGAGCCTGTTCGTCATCAACCACAACGTCCTGGTGCCCCTCCTGGCCCGCGACGTCCTGCATCGGGGCGCACAGACCTTCGGGTTCCTCATGGCCTCGCTCGGCGTGGGGGCCGTCGCGGGTGCCCTGGCCCTGGCCGGCCTGGGCAGCCAGCGCCCGCGCCTCTCCGTCCTGATCGCCGCGGGGGTCGTGACATCGGCCACGACCCTGGCGGTAGCCGGCATCCGCCATCACCACCCGGCGGCCCTGGCCCTGGCCGTGATCGGATTCTCGCAGATCGTCTTCCTGGCCAGTTGTAACTCGACCCTCCAGATGGCGGTCCCCGACCGGCTGCGCGGCCGCATCATGAGCATCTACGCCTTCGTCTTTGCCGGGGTCACCCCCATCGGGTCGTTCCTCGTGGGTTCCGTCGCCGAGGTCTTCAGCGTGCCCGCGGCCTACGCGGTGGGCGGAGGGGCGGGCCTGGCATGCATCCTGGCGCTGAGCCTCCTCTGGAGGCGCGGTCCCGGGCGGCCATAGGAGGGATCCGTCTGATCTCGGGGGCTCGGGCCAGGAGGCGGGACGGCCGCCGGGCCTCAGGAGGGCAAGGGGGTGGGGGGGAACACGCGGCGTGGCGGGCGGCACCGAGCGGGCCGCTCTGCCTCCACCCCAAGACCTGCGGGGAGTGTCGAGGCGCTCGCGGCTAGGAGGGTTCCGTGTCCGTGGCGTCGCCGGTGGGGGTGGGCGCGCTGGCCTCCTGGGAGGGCGGGGATCCGGTGGCGGCCGCCTCCCAATCAATGGGGGGCCCGCTGCCCGCGCCGCCGGCCTTCCTTTCTGCCCGCCGTTGGCGCTTCACTTCCTGGCGTTCCTTGCGCGCCAGTTCCTTCCGGCGCTTCTCGCCCCGGTGCTGTCGGGAGCTTCCGGCCATGACTTCTCCTTCAATACAATACCGTACAATACCGTCGGCCCGAGGGTCGCCGACCTCTGCCGACGGGCCTCCAGCCCGCGCACCCGTACCCTATCGCAACTCGCCCGAAATCCCTAGCGTTTTCTTGCCTGGCCGAGATGATGGCAAGCCGCTGCCGCCGCCAGGCTAGCCGCCAGCACCAGGTAGAGGGTCAGCAGATTCGAATTCGCCAGCACGAAGGTCGCGATCACCGGGCCGGCCGCATTGCCGGCGAATCGGGACGTGTTGATAAAGCCGATGGTCCCTCCATGGCTCCGGGAGGCCACCTGGGCGAGGATGAGTGGGAAGATGCCGGCGGCCAGGGCGGTCTGCAGCATGCGGATGAGGGTGAAGGTCACCGGTCCCGCGCCCAGGACCAGGAGCGCCTGGAAGGCCGAGGCGCCCAGCGCGCAGAGGAGCACCAAACGCTGGACACGGATTCGCCCCGCCAGCCGGCTGAAGCCGTAAGAGCCGGCCGCGGCCGAGGCCCCGTAGGCGAACACGATCAATCCGGCCAGGACCAGTCGCTCGCCCTCCGATACCTGGAAGCGCCGCAGCACCTCCGGCAGGATGCTGGGGAGGAAGACGATGTGAACCGTGCCCACGAAGGCCACGCCCCACGCCAGCCAGCGCTGCCGCCGGGGCAGCTCACCGGCGCTGGGCTTGCGGGGCTGGGGCGGCACGGGGCTGAGACCGACCAGACAGAAGACGAAGACCGCGAAGATCATCAGGCTGGAGGCCAGGAACGCCCCTCGGAAGCCGAAGGCCGCCGCCGCCATGGCGCCCAGGGGCGGGGAAAAGATCTGGCCCAGGGTGAGCGCGGACTGGTACAGCCCCATCCGGCGGGGGAGCTGCTCTTCGGTCGAGATGGCCGAGACGATGATCAGCCCGATGGTGGAGATGCCGCCCAGGAATCCCTGGAGGATCCGGATCCCCAGGAGGAGGCGGAGATCCGTAACGAAGCCCATGAGCCCGACCAGGATCACGTGGGAGAGGACGCCCCGCTCGAAGAGCGCCTTGGGGCTGAACCGGTCGGTGAGGTTGCCCCAGAAGGTGGAGCCGAAGATGGCGAAGGCCGAGGCGGAGCCCACAATGAGCCCGGTCCAGCGGAGCGTGGCCGCCTCGTCCAGCCTGCTCACGGCCTGCACGTAGAAGGGCAGGAACACAAACATGAAGTTGATGGCGAAGGCCAGACAGAACTGCGCCGTGGTGACCACGGCGACATCCCGGCGATTGGCCGACTCGGTGGCGGTGGCGGGGAGCATGGGCACACTTATATCAACCGGGCTGCGCCGTGTAAAGGAGCGGCGACGGGCGCTCCTTACGGCGCCCATCCCCCCTCGGCCTCTGCCCTCGGGCGCAGGGCACGGGCCGAATCCTCCTTGACCCGTCGCTCCCCGGACTGCTAGATTCCCGCTGGTTCGGGCCGGCGGAGGCGGAGCCTTTGCCGGCGAGAGGAGGATGCCATGCGCCAGACGATTCGCCTCACCGCCGCGCAGGCGGTGGTGAGGTTTCTGACCCAGCAGTACGTCGAGCGGGACGGGGAAACCCAGCGGTTCTTCGCGGGATGCTTTGGCATCTTCGGCCACGGGAACCTCGCCGGCATCGGGCAGGCCCTGCAGCAGTATGGCACCCTCCGCTACTACCAGTGCCGCAACGAGCAGGCCATGGTCCACACCGCGGCCGCCTACGCCAGGATGAAGAACCGGCTGCAGACCCTGGTCTGCACCTCCTCGATCGGTCCCGGGGCGACCAATCTGGTCACCGGCGCGGCCGCGGCGACGATCAACCGGCTGCCGGTGTTGCTGCTGCCCGGCGACATCTTCGCGCGCCGGAATGTGGCCCCGGTGCTGCAGCAGCTCGAAAGCGAGCACTCCCAGGACGTCTCGGTCAATGACTGCCTGAAACCGGTCAGCCGCTACTGGGATCGCATCTCCCGGCCCGATCAGATTCTCACGGCGCTGCCCGAGGCGATGCGCGTGCTCACCTCGCCGGTCGAAACCGGCACCGTCACCTTGGCCTTGCCCCAGGACACGCAGACCGAAGCCTACGCGTACCCGCTGGACTTCTTCCGCGAGCGGGTGTGGCACGTGCCGCGGACGCGGCCCGACGCGTCGGCCCTGGCCCGCGCCGCGGAGGCCATCCGCGCCAGCCGACGGCCGCTCATCGTGGCGGGCGGCGGTCTGATCTATAGCGGGGCCACCCAGGCCCTCCGGAACCTGTGCGAGCGCACCGGCATCCCCGTCGGCGAGACCATGGCGGGGAAGGGGAGTCTCCCCTTCGATCACCCGCAGAGCCTGGGCGGCATCGGCGTGACGGGCACGTCGGCCGCCAACCGCATAGCGCGGGACGCGGACCTCGTCCTCGGCGTCGGGACGCGCTACACCGATTTCACCACGGCCAGCAAGACCGCCTTCCAGCACCCCGCCGTGCGCTTCGTCAACCTGAACGTGGCCGAGTTCGATGCCCACAAGCACTCGGCCCTGGCCCTGGTGGGCGACGCGCGGGCGACGCTGGAGGAGCTTCTGCCGATGCTCCAGGGCTACCGCGTGCCGGCGGAGTACGCCGCCGAGATCCGGCAACTGCATGAGGCCTGGGAGCGGGAGGTCCAGCGCATCACCGACAGCCGGAACAGCCCGCTGCCGAGCCAGGGCGAGATCATCGGCGCGGTCAACGCGCTCAGCGACCCGGAGGGGGTGGTGATCAACGCCGCGGGCAGCCTCCCGGGGGACCTGCACAAGCTGTGGCGCGCGCGGCATCCGAAGAACCTTCATGTCGAGTACGGCTACAGCACCATGGGGTACGAGATCGCCGGCGGGCTGGGGGTCAAGATGGCGGCCCCCGAGCGCGAGGTGACGGTGCTGGTGGGCGACGGGAGCTACCTCATGCTGGCGCAGGAGATCGTCACCAGCATCCAGGAGGATCTCAAGCTCATCGTCGTGCTGGTGGACAACGCCGGCTTCAAGAGCATCGGCGGCCTCAGCCGATCCCTGGGCCAGGGCGGGTTCGGCACGCGCTCCGTGTATCCCACGGAGGGAGCCCTCCGGGGCGACGAGGAACCGGGGGAGCCGCGGCGACTCCCCGTGGACCTGGCGGCGAACGCCCGCAGCCTCGGGGCGCACGTGCTGGAGGCCAAAACCTACGCCGAGTTCGTGGAGGCGTACCGGGCCGCCCAGGCGAGCCCGATCACCACGGTCGTGTACGTGCCCTGCGACCGCTACGCCTCGGTGCCGAGCTACGAGAGCTGGTGGGACGTGCCCGTGGCCGAGGTGAGCGAGATGGAGGGCGTCCGCGCCGCCCGGACCCAGTGGGAGCGGATGCGGGTGCAGGAGCGACTCTTCTGACCCCATCCACTCGGTATCGCCGGACTGCCGGGCTGCCGGAGTCCCCGAGTGCCAGCGCTGGTGCGACCGTGACCCCCCTCGTCCTGCTGTTCAGCCTGGCCTTCCTGGTCTCCGTGGATGTGCGCATCCTGGCCCCGGTGCTCCCCTCGATCTCGGAATCCCTGGGCTCGCCTCCGGGCGTTGTCGGGCTTGGCATGACCACGTATGCCCTGGCCTACGGCACGGGGCAGCTGTTTTACGGGCCGCTCTCGGACCGCCGCAGCCGGATCGCCGTGGTGCGCGCCGCCGGTCTGGGCTTCAGCGCCTGCACCCTGCTCTCCGCCCTCTCGGTCACGACCTGGCAGTTCATCGCCGCGCGCCTTCTGGGCGGGGCCTTCGCCGGCGCGGTGATCCCGCTCACCCTGGTGTTCATCGGCGATACCGTCGAGTACGAACGGCGCCAGGTCGTCCTGGGCCGCTTCTCCGCCGTCACCTCGGCCGCGCTGGCCTTCTCCGCCTCCATCGGCGGCAGCATCGCCTACCTGGTCTCCTGGCGGCTCATGCTGTTCGGCTACGGCCTCCTGGCGCTGCTGCCGGTGGGCCTCATGTGGCGGCTGGAGGTCCCGGCCTCGCCGCGGCCGACCGTGCCCGCGCGCGCCGCCCGCTTCCTCGACTTCCTGCGCGACCGCCGCGCCCGACTCGTCTACGCGGCGGTCTTCCTGGAGGGCGCCCTCCTCTGGGGGGCGGTGACCTACCTCGGCGCCTTCGCCACCACGCGCCACGGCCTGGACCAGTTCCGCGTCGGGCTCCTCATCGCGCTCTTCGGCGTGGGCACCATGGTGGGCGGCCTCTTGATGAAGGCCGTTCGCCGCTGGCTCTCCGAGGACGGGGTGGCGGGGTTCGGGGGGACCCTGATGGGGGCGGCCTTCCTCGCCCTCATCCCGGGCTGGCCCTGGCCGGCCTTCGCGGCCAGCATGCTGGCCCTGGGGCTCGGCTTCGCCAGCCTGCACACCACCCTCCAGCTTCGGGGCACGGAGATCAGCCCGACGGCCCGCGGCAAGGCCTTCGCGCTCTTTGCCTTCAACCTGTTCGCGGGCATCGCGACCGGGACCGCGCTGCTCGGCCGGCTGGTGGACGCGGGGCGATACGAGGCCCTCTTCGCCATCGCCGGCCTCGGCCTCGCCCTGATCGGCCTCGCCACCGCAGGAGCGAAGGGGACGTAGTTCGGATGCTTCGGATTTACGAATCCGAATGAACCGAACAACGACCCTGTCCTCCGGACCGGCTCACGAGTCAGGCGGAGGGCTCTCCTCCCGGCTCAGGAGCGGGCCGAGGTGGTGCATCGCGAGCTCCACGTCGGCAGCGAAGCTCGTCTTGACGTTCCCCTCGATGGCGAGCTTCCCCTGGTAGCGGAAGCCGTCGAGGGTGGCGATGATCCGGGCGAAATCGAGGGCGCCCAGGCCGGGGAAGTGCCGGGTGTTGTCCGAAAGGTGAAGGGAGCTGAAGCAGGCCCGGTGCGCCCAGAGCGCCTGCTCCAGGTTCGCCTCCTCGATGTTCATGTGGAAGGTGTCCGGGAGGATCTGGACGAAGGGGCTGCCGGCGCGGCCGGCGATATCCCAGGTATCGGCCAGGCTGTGGCCGACGGGGGACTCGTACCGGTTCACCGCCTCGATCAGGAGCGGCGTCTTGAGCCGCTCGGCGACCGGCGCCAGCTCCAGCACCGAGGCGGCGAGCCGCTCCCGCGCCCCCGGCCCGGCCTCCTGGGGGCTGCCCTTGAGGAAGCCGGCGATCACCCCCGCGCCGAACTCGCGCGCGAACTCCAGGAAGCGCGTGCTGCGGCGGATCGCTTCCCTGCGGCGCGCCTCATCCGCCGCCGCCAGCGAGAGCCGGTAGGTCTTGGCCGTGAGGCCGGAGGCGAACATGGAGAGGACCAGGCCGAACTCCGCGAGGTAGGCCTTGAGGCGGGCAGGCTCCACGCGCTCCGGGTCCTGGATATTCAGCTCCACCCCGTCGAATCCGAGCCGCTGCAGCGTCTCGAGGTTCCGGCGGAACTCGGCATCCTCGGTGTACGCCTCCGGGAGCCGCGTCTGGATGGCCAGGAAGTAGCGGTAGCGTCCCATGGCACAAGATGAGGACAGGGGGAGCGGGGGAGGGGATGAACGGGGGAAGAAGCTCAGCCCTGTCCCCCCGGTCCCCCATCTCCCGCTCTCCCCCTCGCACTTCTCCTAGGGCGGCCGGCCCAGCGCTACCGGGGACCGACCATGGGCAGGCCGTACACCGACTTCCATCCGGGGCTCATGGGCTCCAGGAGGTAGGGGGCCAGCTCCTCCGGGTCCCGCAGCGTCACCTTGTCCACGGGCGGAACCGTCCCGGCCGGGAAGCGGGCCAGGATCTCGTCCTGCACCAGCGTGAGATAGCGCAGGATCGCCACCAGGGGCCGCTTGGCCTTCTTCGGGCTCGCACGGGTGGCCTTGCCGACCACCCCCTCGGGGGTGCCCTTGATCTCGATGGCGAAATGGCCCTCGCCCTCGCTCCAGCGGTGCGGCCGCTGATACATGTCCACCGAGGTGTCGAAGTGGCCGCCCGGGAGGAACTGGACCGCCTCCGTATCCACGGCACGGCTCATGTCCACCATCTCGGGATACAGGAGGAGCGACAGCGAGGTTTCCGACTCGTCCGCGTGGATGAAGGGGGTATCGTACTCCCCGCCCCGCTCCGCCGTGCGGAAGAATTCCCGCACCGCCCGGTGCCAGTCCATCACACGGTAGATCCCGGGGAGCTGGTAGCGCTTGCAGAACTCCTGGACCGCCGTCTCCAGCATCCAGAGCTGGCCATGGTTGTTGACGAAGATCTGTTTGCGGAAGCCGTCGTTCCAGAGACCCAGCATCACGTCAATGATCAGCTCCCGCACCACCTCCTCCCGGAGGATCACGGTCCCGGGCATCCCCATGTGGTGGTAGGGATGCCCGCCGTACATCAACGGGGGAAGGGCCAGGTTGACCGGCGCGCCGCGCTTTTCCGTGTAACGGCGCACCCCCTCGCAGATCATGCTCGCGTACAGGGTGTCCGCGGCGCTCACCATGTGCTGGCCGTGGTTCTCGGTGCACCCCACCGGGACCAGGACGATGTCGTTCTTCCGCCGGTTGGCCTCGACCCGGTGCCGGATCGTGGTCTGGATGTAGGCCCCGGGCTTGGCCCACTCGCAGGGCGAGGGTACGCCGTATGCCGCCAGCCACCGGTCGATCTCGGCGTCGCTGGCCTCCCAGACCTCTTTCTTCAGGCGGCCAACGGCGTTGTCCTCGAACCACAGGTCGGGCTGTGTCGTCTTCAGGAGTCCCTTCGGCGTGTCGGTACCCATCCTGAACCTCTCTGCCTAGCTCGGCTTCACCATGATCTTTCCGTCGGTGCGGCTGCCCGAGCGCTGGATGGCCTCCACCGCCCGATCCAGCGTGTAGCGGGCCGTGATCATCTTGCGGGTGTCAATGGCCCCGCTGGCCATCAGCCGGATCACGTTGGGGAAGATCTCGTCGCCCGAGTGGCCCTGGGACCCGAAGAACTGCGAGCGGCGGACCTGGAAGGCCTCCAGGTACATGGGCACGCGCTCGGCCGCACGGCCCACCTGGACGATCTTGCCGTTCACGGCCAGCGATTTCTCCATCTCGGGGATCGTCAGGGCCGGGGCCCCCGCCGCCTCGAACTGCAACTCGGCCCCCTCGCCGTGGGTGAGGTCCATGACCACCTGGGCCGGCGGCGTCCCCTGCTTCACCAGGGCCACCGGATCGAACACATGATCCGCGCCCATGAGGGTGCAGAGCTTGCGCCGCTCCGCCACCGTCTCGAAGGCGATGACCTTGGCCGCGCCCGCCGCCTTCAGCAGGGCCATGGCGGTGAGTCCGATGGGCCCGCCGCCGTAGACCGTGGCGTACGCCCCGGGCTTGAAGCCGCCCGCCCGGATGAAGATGGCGTTGTAGGAGACCGAGGTCGGCTCGACCGTGGCCCCCAGCTCGTACACCGTGCTCGTGTCCGGGTACCGCTCCAGCAGCGCGTCCAGCTTCCAGCAGTACTTGCTGCCGATGGCGATGTACTCGGCGAAGGCGCCGTTGATGGTGAACCCGATCTCCTCCAGGTTGCTGCAGTGGTTGAAGAAGCCGGCGCGACAGGGCTTGCACTCGCCGCACCAGATCATCTCCTCGGCCGTGACCATGTCGCCCTCTTTCAGGTCGCGGACCTCGCTGCCCACCTCCTGGACCACGCCCGAGAACTCGTGGCCGGTGATGCAGGGGAACTTGGTCAGGCCGGGATACATCACGTAGCCCTGGGAATCCGTCTCGTAGAAGTGAATGTCCGATCCGCAGACCCCGCAGGCCTGGACCTTGAGCAGGACCTCCTTGGGTCCGAGCTTGGGGGTCGGGACGTCCCGGACCGCGAGGCTGGGCGACTTCCAGACGCTGTTGCCGGTGATGGCCTTGCCCGTGCGCTTTTCAAAATCGCTGAGGATGTACCCGGGTTTCGGTTCCCATTTGGCCTCCAGCATGAGTCCCCGCATGTCACACCTCCTGCTTCCTTTCCCCCTGATCCTCAGGGCCCTGAGGATTGCGGACCCGCGTGCTCCGTTCCCTCGGCGCGGATGGAGGCGGGCGGACCCGTTTCCCGACCCTACTCTGGTCGCGCCGGCCCGCCGGTGTCAAGGCCCTTCTCTGCGACGGGGGGAGTTTGTGCTGCAGAGGTAACGTTAACGCTAACACGGCCCGGCCAGTCGGCCCCAATTCTCCGGCCAGGCCCGGGCAGCCCTCGGGAAGCCCGAACCTCCCGGGTGCCATACCCCCGGAGGTGCGGGCGAGCCTCGCCGGGGATTGTCGCGGCCCGGCGACCTTGCGCCGTTCCCGTTGCTCGGCTACCCTATGGCGCCCGGCCCCCATCCGCAGGCTCGGGGCTTGGGCGGCGATCTCCAGGGTGGCGGGCTCACCCATCCCGCACGGCCGCGTGCGGGTGAGGATATCGAGGAGGGGCGGCATGATCCGCATGGCGACGGCCCCCATGAACTGGAACAACGACGACCTGCCCGACCTCAAACCGAGGATCCCCATCCAGCGCGTCCTGGCCGAAATGGTCGAGGCGGGGTACGAGGGGACGGAGTACGGCACCGGCCTGCCCGCGGATCCGAAGACGCTCCGGGCTATGCTGGCGCCGCACGGGCTGGCCCTGGCCTCCATGTTCTGCTGGGTCAGCCTGCAGGACCCGGACCGGCAGCGGGCCGAGATCGAGCGCGCGCTCCAGGTGGCCCGAACCCTTGCCGCCATGGGCGTGCGCGAGTTGATCCTCGGGATCCGGGGCAGCGCGGAGCGGTTGGTCCTGGCGGGACGCGTGCCCCGCGACGGGAGTGCCGGCTTGAGCGTCAGCCAGTGGCGCCTCCTCGCCGAAGGGATCCACGCCCTGGCCAAGGCCTGCGCGCCGCTTCACGTCCGGCTGGCGGTGCACCCCCACGCCGGATCCTACGTGGAGACCCGGGCCGAGCTGGAGACGCTGTTCGGCCTGACCGACCCCGCGGCTCTCGGCCTGTGCGTGGACGCGGGCCATCTGGTGTACGGTGGCGCCGACCCGGCGGAGGTGGTCGAGGCTTACGGCCCGCGCGTCTGGTACGTGCACATCAAGGACGTCAACCCCTCGGTCCTCGCCCTCTCGACGCAGAACGGCCTGGGGTTCCTGGGCGCGCTCCGGTCGTACATCTTCTGCGACCTCGGCCAGGGCTGCGTGGACCTGCCCCGGTTCGTTGGCGCCCTCCGGAAGGTGAACTTCTCGGGCTGGATGGTGATCGAGCAGGATACGTCGCCGCGGCCGCCTCTGGAGACGGCGCGGGCGAACCGGCAGTACCTGAAAGCGACCTTCGGCCTGTGACTCAGACACCCGCTGGACTCCGCGCCCCTCTCCCCGCCTCCGGGCAGAGGGGGCGAGGGGTCGCGGAGGGAGGTGCGTATGCCCATTGATCCCGTGTTGAAGCAGGACTTGCAGCGCAAGGCGGTCCAGGTCCGGAAGATCGTCCTCCAGGCGGTCAAGAAGGCGGGGGCGGGCCACGTCGGCGGGCCCCTCTCCATGGTCGAGATCGCCCTCGCCATGTACTTCAAGATCCTGCGCATTGATCCGAAGAACCCTGCGTGGCCCGACCGGGACCGCTACGTCCTGTCCAAGGGGCACTCCTGCGTCGCGCTGTACGCCGTCCTGGCCCTCCGGGGCTTCTTCCCGCTGGAGGAGGTGTTCACGTACGACGCCATTGACTCGCGCATGCAGGGGCATCCCGACATGACCAAGACCCCGGGGATTGACATGTCCTCGGGCTCCCTGGGCACCGGGGCCAGCCCCCCCCTGGGCATGGCGCTGGCCGCCCGTCGCCTGGGCAAGGATTTCCACACCTGGGTCCACCTGGGGGACGGCGAGGTCCAGGAGGGGCAGGTGTGGGAGATGGCCTTTATCGCCAGCCAGTACGGGGTGGACAACCTGACGGCCATCGTGGATTACAACAAGGTGCAGCAGTTCGGCTTCCCCAAGGACGGCAATATCCGGCGGCGGGTCAATCCCCTGGTCCAGCTTCCCGAGAAGTGGCGGGCCTTCGGCTGGCACGTCATCGAGTGCGACGGCCACGACTTCGACTCGCTCATCCCGGCCTGCGAGGAAGCCCAGGCGACCAGGGGCCGGCCGACCTGCATCATCGCCCACACCATCAAGGGCAAGGGCGTCTCCTTCATGGAGGGGGACTACACCTGGCATGCCAAGGTGCCCAACGACGAGGAGCTGGCCAAGGCCCTGGCCGAGCTGGACGCGGCCCTGCCCGCAGCAGCGGAATGACCAAATCCCAATGACAAATGACCAATGGGTTATTTGTTCCGGAGAATTGACGGCTTTCTTCGTGAGTTATGACGGCGAGGAGAATCGCGATGGCACCGATGATCGAGATGCGGGTCGCCTGGGGCGAGACCATGCTGGAGCTGACCAGGACCCACCCCAATCTGATGGTGCTGGACGGGGACCTGGGCAACTCCACCATGGCCCAGATCGTGGCCTACAATGCCCCCGACTTCTACATGAACATGGGGATTGCCGAACAGAACATGATGGGGGTGGCGGCCGGAATGGCGAGCGTAGGGATGATCCCCTGGTTGAGCAGCTTCGCCTGCTTCCTCGCCAACCGGGACCTGGATCAGTTGCGGGTCACCGTGACCCAGCCCAAGCTCAACGTGAAGCTGGCCGGCCACTACAGCGGCATTCTCACCGGCAAGACGGGGAAGACCCACATTGACGTGGAGGACATCGCCATCCTGCGGGCCCTGCCCAACATGACCGTCGTGGCACCGGCCGACGCCGTGGAGTGTCGCCAGGCGGCGATGACCCTGACCGACATGCCGGGTCCGGCCTACCTGCGCGTCACGCGGGATGCGACCCCGGTCATCTTCGGCCAGGAGTACCGGTTTGTCCTGGGGAAGGTGGTCCCCCTGCGCGAGGGGAGAGACCTCACCATCTTCGGCACGGGGGTCCAGACGGTGCGCGCCCTCGAGGCGAGCGATCTCTTGGCCAAACAGGGGATCAGCGCCCACGTCGTGCACGTCCACACGCTGAAGCCGATTGACGTCGCCGGGATCGTGGCGGCGGCCAAGAAGACCGGCCGGGTCCTCACGACCGAGGATCACAACATCATCGGCGGCCTGGGCGGCGCCGTGGCCGAGGTGCTGGGCCAGCACCACCCCGTGCCCATGAAGATCCACGGCCTCCAGGACTGCTACGGGGAGTCGGGACCCAACGACGCCATCCTGGAGAAGTACGGCTTGACGCCGCGGCACATCGCCGATGCGGCCAAGGCGCTGCTGCGGGCCCATCCCGTTGCCGCGGCCGCATCCCAGGCGAAGAAGGCGCCGCGAGCCAGGGCGAAGCCACCGGCGAAGACGAAGCCGGCCCCCCCCAAGACGGTCGCCCGGCCTGGAAAGAAGGGGCGCCGATAGCTGGGCCAGGATGCCCTCCAGCCGAGGCGCCCGGCCAGCGTATGGCGGGCCACGCCGAGGCCCCGGCCGCCCGCAGGGCTGACGGGGGCCCCCAGATGACCGAGACCTTGTCCCGCCGGGGCGAGGGGGGCCGCACCGGGCTCGGCCCCCGGAGACCCCAGGTCTTCCGCACGGGGGGAGCAGGAGGAATCCCGCTTCCTCTACGAAGACGGGGCGGGCCCCCGCGTGGCGTTTCTTCAAGCCAAGGCCACCTCGCCCGCTTCCCGCGCGCGATGGCGGCCTCATCCCGCTTACCCGGCACGAAAGAGACCCGGAGGCCGTTCCGTCACCGAGGCCGCTGTTATCCTCCGGGGGCCACGCTCGGCCAGCCGAGGGCAGGAGATCCCCCTCGCCCGGCGCAGTCTGCTCGCCCTGCACCAGCAATTCCGCCGCCAACCGGTCGACCTGCACCCGCCACCACGCGCTGGGTCTGTTGCGGGGCTGCTGTCATCCCAGTCCGGGAATGTCGCAAGGAGCGCTTGCGAACCAACCCTTGCCCTGCTAGCGTGAAGGCTACTCCCCGAGGCAGGAGGGGGGCCGTCGTGCCGTTCGCGTACTACCGGCGCCTGACGCGGGCGCAGCAGCGTGTCTACCAGCAGAGCGACAGGGTGGGGGCGATCCGCTTGCCCGGCGCCCGGGAGCTGCGGCCGCTGGCAGAGGCGCTGGCGGCGGCGCTGGAGGCGGGGGACCGCGCCGCCGTCCAGTCGGCCGCCGACCGGCTCCTCGCCGGGCTGACCGCCGCCCTCAGGGTCTCCCCGCTCCGCACCCAGGTCCTGGCGGTCCGCCCCTCGCGGAGCTGGG
>JBBIQE010000054.1:0-22089 GCA_037442485.1 Methylomirabilis sp. (SeqCode) | reverse complement strand
TGAGGGCGCCCGTCACCTGCCCCTTCCCGCTCTGGAGCCCCTGGAGGAGCTGCTCGGCCCGCCCCCCCTCCTCCTGGAAGGTGAGCCCCAGGACCCACCGCTCGCCGTCCCGCCGGATCTCGCCCGTCGCGCGGAAGCTCCCCCCGGCGAGCCGCGCCTGCCACGCGCGGATCTCGGTCCGCGTCCCCTGGAGGGCGAGCGAAGCCTGGACATCCCGAAACTCCGCCGGCAACCCCGGGAGCGTGAGCAGCCCCTGCCGGACCTCCAGCGTCCCGTCAAAGCGGCGCGCCCCGGGCGCCCCCCGCACGCGCAGGTTGGCGCTGGCCAGGCCCTCCTTCGGGCGCACGGCCGGCAGGTACTGGGCCAGGAGGACGAGCGGCATCTGGCCCGTCACGGTCAGATCGGTCTGGCTCCCCTCCCCCAGCGTCCCGCGGACCTCGAAGCCGCGCCCGCCGGAGCCCAGGCGGAGCTGGCGCACCGTCACCACCCCGCCGTTCCAGCTCGCCCGCACCGGGCCCTGGCTCTCCCAGGTCTCGCCGTCGAGGCGGAGATGCAGACGGCTGAGATCGACCTCGCCGCGCGCGAAGGGCGCCGCCCCCGCCGGGCCGCCGAAGAGGATGCGGCCGCTCCCCCGCGCCTGCCAGGGGCGCAGGGCTTCGACGGCCCCCGCGCGGGCGAGGAGATCGAGGTCCGCATTGGCGAGGGTGAGCTCCCCCCTCACGCTGCGATCCGAGGGGGGCCCCACGCTGAGCCGCAGGCGGTGCGTCCCTCCGCCGAACGTGACGTCCACGACCACTGCCTTGTGCTCGATCCGGAACGTCGCCGTCCCCGGGCCGAGGGCAATGTCCCGGTACGCGAGGGCGCTGGCGTCCGCCTGGCCCAGGGTGACGGTGTCGCGGAGCGTCCCCTGGAACTCCAGCCGGAAGGTGGCCCGCCCGCTCACCTGACTGCCCTGAAGCGATCCCACCCGGGCCAGATCCATGACCGTGCTCACGAGTTGCCCCCGCAGGGCGCCCCCCGCCCCGATGCCGATCTCGCCGGTGAGCTGCTCGCTGCCGCGCCGGAGGGCGATGCGGCTGATCTGCACGGCGCCCGGGCGGAACCGGAACACGGCCTCCCCGCGCTGCCACGACTCCTCCCAGGTCCGGACCTGCTCGAACGCCACCTCCAGGTCTCCGGACAGGGCCTGGAGCGTCCCCGCCAGCCGGCCGCTCGCCCGGAAGGCCCCCTGCACCTCGACGTCGTCGGGCAGCAGGGCCCTGAGATCGGCCGTGCGCGCCGGGTTCAACCGGACCTGGAGGTCCAGGACCAGGTCCCGCTTCGGGTTCAGCCGCCGCAGGGGGGCGGTGCCCGCCGCCTCCAGGCTGCCGCGCAGGATGGCGGTGGTCCGTCCGACCTGCACCGTGAGGCGGGGCGTTCGGAGCACCCGCCGGGCCACGTCCACCTCGCCCTCGATGAGATCCACAGGATAGCCGGCGATCCGGGCCTCCCGCCAGGCGATGCGCCCCCGGAGGCCGGGGGCCTCACGCGTCCCCAGGATGCGCCCCACCAGCGTGGCGCGGCCGCCGAGCAGCGGCACGCCGAATCCCCGGCCGAAGGCCGCCACGTCCCGGAGTTCGGCCCGGATCGGCAGGTCCAGCTTCCCGGTGGCAAAGACGAGGCTCCCTCGGCCCGTCACGTCCCCGCCCGGCAGGTGGAGGCTGAAGGTCTGGACATCCACCCGCGAGGCCGTGGCGGCGAGGTTGGCCTCCAGCCGGCCGGCCGGCGTCTCCCCCGGGAGGGCGAGGTCCCGCGCGCGCAGATTCACCTGCCCGCGCAGCGTGGCGAGGTCCGTCCCCCGCCCCGCGAGGTCCACCTCGCCGCTCAGCCGCCCCCGCACCCCGCCCGGCAGGGTGAGGCCGAGCTGGGACGCCACGACGGACGGCAGGCCGTGGAGGGTGGCGAGGTCCGCGTCCGCGAGCCTGGCGCGCACCCGGTACAGGCCGGTGGCGGGCGTGAATGCCAGCCAGGCCTGGAGCGGGCCGCGCGCCTCGCCCGGACCCGCCATCGTCTCGGCCTCCAACCGACCGCCCTCCCACCGGACGGCGAGCCGGAGGGGCTCGCGGCTCTCCCGGTCGTTCGTGAGGCGCAGGGCGGCCTCCCCGCGAAAGACCGGCTGCTCCCAGGGGCCCTGCAGCCGACCGTCGGCGGCGACGGTCCCCTCCACCGACCGGTCGGTCCCGAGGGCGAGGAGGAGGCTCCGGAGGGGGGCCCGGATTTCCAGGGCGAGATCCAGCCGCGGGGCCCCGGCGAGGTCGGCGACCTCTCCCCGGGCCGTCACGCTCGCCCCCGCCACGGAAAACTCCAGCGCGGCGACCGCCAGGCGGTCGGCCGTCCCCGCCACCTGGACGCGGATCTGGTCGAGCCGCGGCCTCGCCTCGCCGCCCCCGGCCTGGAGGTGGGTGGCCTGCAGCGCGGCCTCCGCGGACACGCCCCCGTCACGCGGGAAGCTCCAGCGCAGCTCGCCCTCCACGCCCTCCAGGTCGCCCTGCGTCCCCCCCGGCCCCGCCCAGGTCAGCCGCCCCTCGCGGAGGCTGGCGCGCCGCACGCGGAGGAGCCAGCCCCTCGCCGCCATCGGCTGTGCCTGGAACAGGAGGGGCAGGACATCCTGCGGGCCAAGGCCGGGGGTGGCCTCGGCCGGCAGCGCGAGCGCGGGACGGGTGAGCGAGAGCTGCCGCAGGAGGAGCTGCCGGCGGAGGAGCGCGGTCCAGCTCCACCGCAGCTGGAGGCGGTCCGCGGAGAAGAGGACGCCCGCCGGGGGGCCGGGCCGCATCCCGGTGGGCGGGACGGACTCCTGCCGAGCGCCGGAGCGGCTCCCGGCCACGCGGATCCCCGTGAGCGTGAGGCGCCCCACCCAGGGCTCGAGGCGCACCGCCTCCACCCGCACCTCGCGTCCCACCGCCTCGCTCAGGATCGCCTCGGCGAAGGCGGCTCTTCCGATCTGGACCCAACCGCTCTGGCTCAGGCCGTACAGGCCGACCGCCGTGAGGAGGAGCAGGCAAGCGAGGAGGAGCAGCCGGCGTCCGCGGGACCTCATGGCCGTTACAGCGTCCCTCCGGCGCGGGTGGGACGAGCGCCGGGGGCTGGCGGACTCGCCGGCTGTCCCGGCGGGGCGTCCGGGGAGCGGGAGGCGCCCGCGCTCCGCCCGCGCCGCTCCACCTTCACCCGCGCGACGCGCCGTCCATCCATGTCCACGATGGTCAACCGCCACTCCTGATAGGTCACGATCTCGCCGCCGCGCGGGATCCGTTGGAGCTGGGCCAGGATAAAGCCGGCCAGCGTCTCGTACTCCGGCGACTCCGGGAAGTTGAGCTCGTGCTGCTCGGCCAGGTCGCGGATGCTGATGGAGGCGTCCACCAGGTAGGAGCCGTCGCGCAGCCGCTCCACCGGCCGCTGCTCGCGGTCCGCCTCGTCCCGGATCTCGCCCACGATCTCCTCGATCAGGTCCTCGATGGTGACGAGCCCTTCCACCCCGCCGTACTCGTCCACCACTAGGGCCATGGGCATCCGGCGCTTCTGCATCTGCTTGAGGAGCCGGCTCACCTGGGTCGTCTCCGGCGCGAAGAAGGCGGGCCGCAGGATCTCGGTCAGGACGATGGGCTTCTTCTCCGCCAGCAGGCGGAACAGGTCCTTGTCGTAGAGAATCCCCAGGACGTCGTCCAGCGTGTTGCGGTACACCGGGTAGCGGGACTTGCCGGTCTCGATGATATAGGCCAGGACCTGCTCCACGGGCGTCTCGACATCGATGGCCTGGATGCGCGGGCGGGGGATCATGACCTCCTTCACCGAGGCCTCGGTGAACTCGAAGACGCTGTGGATCAGCTCCTGCTCGGTCTGGTCGAAGACCCCCTGGGCCCGCCCCTCCTGGAGCATGTGCTTCACCTCCTCCTCGGAGACGAAGCTGCGCGCCCCGACCTCCCTCTCCCCCAGCAGGCGCAGGACGAACCGGCTGGAGGCCGTGAGGAGCCGCACCAGGGGGGAGGTGAGGCGAGCCAGCCGGTCGATCGGCCCCGCCACCCAGGTGGCCAGGGGCACGGCGTGGCGCAGGGCCAGGGACTTGGGGACCAGCTCCCCCACGATCAGCGTCGCATAGGTCAGGAGCAGGACCACGAGGGCCAGGGCCACCGGCTCGGCCACGGCGCGGAGCCCGGCGACCGGAATCTGCCGGATCAGCGGCGAGAGCACCCGCACCGAGGCCGCGCCGCCCACGGCCGAGGCCAGGGTCCCGACGAAGGTGATACCGATCTGGACCGTGGCCAGGAAGCGCTCCGGATCCTCCTGTAGCTGCGTGACGCGCTGGGCGCGGCTGTCCCCCTCGGCGGCGAGCTGCTGGACGCGGCTGCGCCGGGCCGAGATCAGCGCGATCTCGGCCCCGGCGAAAAAGCCGTTCAGCAGGATGAGGCCCCCGACGAAGATCGCCTCGACCCAGAGGCCCTGAGACAGACTGCTCTCCATGACAGGCTCCACTCCACCGCCCAACGGACCACCGACAACATCGGTTCCAGAACGGACAACCGATCCGCCCCTGGCGGAAGAACCGGGCAGCGGGCCGGGTGTCTCCGCCGCAGGCGGATCGGTTCGCACTGTTGCATTCCAGGCGTCTAGCGGTGATCCGGATCCGGCAGCTTCTGGCGCAGGATCTGCGGGATGCTGATGCCGCCCGAGAGAACGATCTGGATGCCCTGGGGGATGGTCAGCCGGGTCCGGATGATGTCCTCCCGTCGGACCAGCAGGATGTCGCCCAGGTACAGGTGGTTGGTGGGCACGTAGACGGCCACCAGCGACTCGGTCTCGCCGCTCCCGCGTTGCAGGGCCACCTCGCCCGTGAGGAAGCCGAAGCTGTAGGATCCCTTCTCGCCGCGCGGGACCAGCACGAACTCCTTGAAGGCCACCTGGTTGTCGGGCGAAAAGGCGTTCAGGAGCTGCTTCACCGCCGAGTAGACATTGCGCACGATGGGGATCCGGAAGATGACGCCGTCCAGCCAGCCCAGCGTCCGCCGCCCGACCACGTTGGTGGCGAAGACCCCCATGAGCAGGACCAGCAGGATGGCCACCAGCAGGCCCACGCCGGGAACGTGACGGCCCAGCCGCTCGGCGATGGTGGGGGCCAGGAGGCCGTCCACGAAATTGAACAGCTCCCAGAAGGTCCAGACGGTCACCGCGATGGGCACGATGACCAGGAGGCCCGTCACGAACTTGATCTGCAGGTGCCGCCGGATCTTGCTCATCTGACGCCTTGCGCCTCAGGCTTCACCTCTGACGTTTGACCCCTCTCGTCCCCCGGCTCCGCGTCTCAGGGCCAGTACTCGGGATCCGCGGCCGCGCGCGCCTCCAGCGGGCGCAACCGCCCGCGCGGCTCGTCCGTGTTCAGATTCAGTCGGGACGCCACTGCCAGCATCGCTGTCACCAGCGCATAGGTCTCCTCGCGCGGGTCCCGCACACGCTCCAGGAGGCGGGGGACCCGCTCCCGAAGGACCCGGAACATCCGATCCTGTAACGGCCGCTCGGCGAGGGGAAGCGCCAGGCGCGCCGCCACCTGCAGCAGCTCGAGGTACTCCTGCCAGGCCGCGAGGTCCGACCCCTCGGCGATGGCCTCCAGCCGCTGCGCCAGAATCCCACCGAACCTGGCCGAGGCCGGCGCGAGGTCCAGGCTGAGACCGAGGTGGCGCGCCTGGGCCACCAGGTCCAGGGCGGCGCTGTAGCGCGCCGGGTCGGTCACCCCGTCCAGCTTCTCCAGGGCCTGGGTCAGTTGCCGCGACAGGGTCGCCGCCAGCGTGCTCCCGAGCCAGGCGGGCAGGCGCAGGCCCACGTCCACCATGGCCTCGGCGGCGGGCAGGGCCTCGGCCGAGAGCTGCTCGCAGGTCCGCTCCAGCCGGCCCTGCGTCTCCGCCAGCATCTCCTCCAGGATCGCGCGCCGCTCGTCCGGCAAAAAGTCCCGCAGTCGGACCAGCCGGGCCCCGTGCCGTCCCCGCCAGGCCTCGAGCCCCGTCCCTCCGGGGCCCAGGGCGGCCCGGGTCTCCTCGACGAAGCCGGGCCAGTCCCCCGACGCGGGCCACGGGGCGATGGCCGCCAGGAAGTCGAACCGGCCCTCGCGGCGGCAGGCCCCCGCCAGCCGCAGCGCCTCCCCCGTCACCTCGGAGACGGCCGCAATCCCCGCCAGCACCAGCCCCTCGGCCCGGAGGATCGGCTCCGGGGTCAGGGCCCAGCGGTAGCGCGTCTGGGAGGCCACCTCGCGGCCCAGCACCCCCTCCAGCAGGAGCCGGGCCGCGGCCTCCTCGACCCGGACGCGGGAGGGGCGCACCTCGCGCTCCCAGATGTGCCGACCGTCCTTCCAGGTGCGGAGGTTGCTCCGCGCGCGCTCCAGGTACCCGAGCAGCACCGCCTCCAGGTCCAGGGGGGCGAAGGGCTCCGCCAGCTCGATGGCCCGGGCCGCGTAGCGGAGGTTCTGCACCGTCTCGAGGCCCGAGATGTCGGCGAAGAACCAGCCGCAGCTCGTGTACATGAGCATGGCCTGGTGCTGCATCTCCAGCAGGCGCAGGGCGCGGGCCTGCTCCTCGCCGCTCAAGGGGCGGGGCGCGTGGCGGGCGAAGAAGGCCTCGCGGGCGGGGGCGCTGGCATCCAGCAGCAGCTCGATGTAGTCGTCGCGGGCGGCCCACACATCCTGAAGGAGCCGGCCGCCCTCCTCCACGAAGATCTCGGCCAGGCTGTCCCGCAGCCGGTCCAGCCCTTCCCGCAGCGGGCGGCGCCAGCGCTGGTTCCACCCCGGCCCCCCGCCGGTGCTGCAGCCGCAGTCCTCCCGCCACCGGCCGACGCCGTGGGAGCAGCTCCAGGCGCTCTGCGGGAGCAGCTCCACCTCCCACGTCGGCCGGTGTGTCGCGAGGTAGGCCCCCAGGTTGGTCACCGAGAAGCCCCGCTGGGGCGCCTCCCGGGCGAACAGGGTGGCCAGGCACATGTCGCCGAACTTCTCGTGGTGGCCGAAGGACTCGCCGTCCGTCGCGATGAGGATCAGGGGATCGGGGAACCCGGCCGCCGCCTCGGCAATCCGGCCTGCCAGCCCCGCGGCATCGCGGAGGTAGTGCTGGAAGCTCACCCCCCGCGAGAGCGGCGCGTGGTAGAAGCAGACATCAATCCCCAGGTCCTCCTGCGCCCGCCCCTGGCCGTCCTTGAGGCGCCAGCGGTACGGGCGCCGCGGGTCCAGCTCGGCCTCGGCCGGCGTCACCCAGCGCGACTCGCCCAGGGGACGCCAGCGCGCTGCCTGGGCTGGCGACAGGATCACGTAGCGCAGGCCGGCCCGGGTGAGGAGCGTGAGCGTCGCCTCGTCCACGGCTGTTTCGGGCAGCCACAGAGCCTCGGCGTCCCGGCCGAAGCGGTGCCGGAACTCGCAGAGGCCCCACCGGATCTGGGTCTGGCGGTCGCGCAGGGTGGCCAGGGGCAGGATCATGTGGTTGTAGGCCTGGGCGATGGCGTTGCCGTGGTTGAGGCGCGCCTGACTCACCCGGTCGGCCTCCCGCAGCGCCGCCACGACCTCCGGCGCCCCGGTTGCCATCCAGGCGAGGAGCGTGGGCCCCACGTTGAAGCTCAACCGCTCGTAGTTGTTGACGATGTCCAGGATGCGCCCACCGGCATCCAGGACGCGGGAGCGCGCGTTCGGCGCGTAGCACTCGGCCGCGATCCGCGCGTTCCAGTCGTGGAAGGGCGCGGCGCTCTCCTGCCGCTCGATCTGCCCGGTCCAGGGGTTCTCGCGGGGCGGCTGGTAGAAGTGGCCGTGGATTACGAGATGAATGGCCATGGCCCAATGAAAATTTTCACACCGACAACTGACAAGGCAAAACCGAGGATCCCGGTTGACCGGTTCTCCGTCGTCGGTGGCCCGTTCTTCACTGATGTCGTTCGTCGTCAGTTTTCCGTTGCGCCCGCCTGTGGTTTCTGGCGGGCGCCTTCCTCCAGCGTGGAGCGGATGAGGGCCCGGAGCAGCGTGCTCCGGTTGGCCCCGCGTAAGAGCGCCGACAGGTCCTCGTACACGGTGGGGTCCTCCAGGAGGGCGCCGAGCGTCCCCTCCCCCTGGCGGAGCCGCGACGTGATGCGCTGGAGGTCGGCTGCGGCCGCCCGCACGTCGGCCGCGGCCGCCCGGATGTCCGCCAGGACCTTGGCGCCTTCGGGATCGAAGAGCAGGGAGGGCACCAGCCCCTTCCCCTCCCGGGCCGCCTGGACCAACCGCTCCAGCTCCGCACCGGTCCGGTGGAGGCGGCCCAGGATCTCCGTCCCCTGCGGCTCGTAGAGCAGGGCGTGCAGCAGGCCCCGGCCCTCTCTCGCCTGGCGCACGAGGTCATCCAGGCCCGCCAGCGCCGCGCTCAGCCGTCCCAGGATCTGCTCTGGCGCCGTATAGATCAGCGCGTGCAGGAGGCCGCGCTCGGTCTCGATGGCCCGCGCCGTGCGCTCCAGCGACTGGACCGTCCGGTCCACGCGGGCCAAGAGGTCGGCCCCCTCCTGGCCGTAAATGACACGATGGAGCAGGCCCGGGCCCTTCTCCACCTCGACCAGCGTGGTGCGGAGGGATCGGATGGCCTCGCGCAGGTTCCGCTGGCTCTCGGCCGGCGCGCCGCCCGCCAGAAACTCGTCCAGCGAGGCGCTGATCCGCGTCACGTGGTCCAGGATCCGGTCCCCCTTCTGGAGCAGCGCCGAGTAGTCAATGGGCTCCACGCTGTTGAGGCGCGCCCCGGGTTGGAGCGCCGGTCGGTCGGCACTGCCGACCGTGACGTCCAGGACCTTGTCGCCCACCAGGCCGATGGTGCCGATGCTCGCCACCGAATCCTGCCGGATGCGGTCCTGGACGCGCCGCTCCACGCTCAGGGTCAGGATGATGCTGCGGTCCCGAAGATCGGGACCGAAGGCGATCCGGGTGACGTTGCCGATCGTCACGCCCGCCAACCGCACCGGCGCCCCCACCGCCAGCCCCTCCGTGGAGTTGAAGGAGGTCCAGAGCGAGTAACGCTCCTCGAACAGGGCGCTGCGCCGGCCGATGGCCAGGACAAAGCCCATGAAGAGCAGCATGGCCGCCAAAACCAGCGCGCCGATCCGCAGTTGCATCTGCCGTTCCGTCATGGCCGCCTCAGCTCTCCACGCGCCCTTCCATGAAGTCGCGGATCAAGGAGCGGTGGGTCGCCTGGATCGCGTCCGGCGAGCCCACGGCCGCGATCCGCCCCTCGTGCAGCATGGCCAGCCGGTCCGAGACCTTGAGCGCGCTCGCCATGTCATGCGTCACCACCACCGAGGTCACCCCCAGCTTGCCCTTGAGGTCCAGGATCAGCTCGACGATCTTCTCCACATTGCTGGGATCCAGGCCGGTCGTCGGCTCGTCGTAGAGGAGGATGCGGGGCGGCAGGGCGATGGCCCGCGCCACCGCCACGCGCTTGCGCATGCCCCCCGACAGCGTCGCCGGGTCCATGGCCTCGATGGGGCCGAGTCCCACCAGCTCCAGCACCTCCCGGACGCGCGCCCGGATCTCGGCCTCGTCCCAGCTCGTGTGCTCCCGCAGGGCGTAGGCCACGTTTTCACCCACGGACAGGGAATCGAACAGGGCCGACCCCTGGAACACCATCCCCACCGCGCGCCGCACCCGGAGCAGCTCCCGCTCGCGCAGGGGGACGATGTCCCGCCCCTCCAGCAGGATCGCACCCGCCTCCGGCTTGAGGAGCCCGATGATCAGCCGGAGGAGGACGCTCTTGCCCGTGCCGCTCCCGCCGATGATGGTGAGCGACTCCCCCGGCCGGACGGCGAGGTCCAGCCCCCGGAGGACCTGCTTCTCCTCGAAGCGCTTCTCCACGCCCCGCAGCTCGATGGCCGGCCTCATCCCGCCGCCCCGGGTCCCCTCGGGGTGGGCCGCAGTCCGCGGCTCCCCGCCCGGCCCGGCGAGGGCCTTCTCCTCCACCCTTACCACCCCGCCAGCCACCAGAAGAACTTCGTCAGGAAAAAGTCGGCGATGAACACCACCAGCGAGGACGTCACCACTGTCCCCGTGGTGGAGCGGCCCAGCCCCTCCGTCCCGCCCCGGGTCGTGAGGCCGTGGTAGCAGCCCACCACGCCGATGAGGAACCCGAAGACGACCGTCTTCCCCAGGCCGTCCAGCACGTCCGCCACCTGCACGTACTGGGTGATGGTGTTGTAGTACTGATGGGCGTCCACGTGGAACTCGTACTGGGAGATCAGCATGCCCCCGAAGATCCCCAGGGCATCGGCGACGACCGTGAGCAGCGGCATGGCCAGCATCGTGGCGAGCACGCGGGGCACCACCAGCTTCCTGATGTGGTTGACCCCCAGCGCCCGCATGGCGTCAATCTGCTCCGTGACCTTCATGGAGCCGAGTTCGGCCGTGAAGCCCGAGCCGACCCGCCCCCCTACGAGGATGGCCGTGACCACGGGCCCCAGCTCCCGCACCATGCTGAGACCGACGATGATCCCCACGGTCCCCTTGGCGCCGAACCGGGTGAGACCATACGCCGTCTGGAGGGCCAGCACGAATCCGACGAAGAGCCCGGCCACCCCCACGATGGAGACCGATCGCACGGCCACGTGGTCCATCTGGGCCACCAGGAGCTGGAGGCCGTAGGGTGGCGTGACCGACTCGTAGAGGGTGCGGGCCGCCAGCAGCGACATCCCGCCCAGGTCGGTGACGAACTGCAGCGCCCGCCGCCCCAGCTCCTGCGTCAGGTCGCGGATCAGCCCCATCCCGTCCCCAGAAGAACCGCAGAGGACCCCTTCCATCCGCAGATGGCGCGGATTCTACAGGCCCCCCTCCCCCGCACCCCGCCGGAGGCGGGGTACCCGGGGGGAGGGTCCGGGTGGGGGTGAAATCTGCGCAATCCACGGAATCTGTGCATATGGCCAGTCCGTCTCTGCCCGGCCGCGAAGCGATCGGCGCCCTTCACCGCTCCTGGAGCGGCGTCCAGCTCTGCACGAAGGTCTCGAAGTCGGCACGACCCTGCGGGAAGGTGGCCGGGGGCGCAACGTAGATGAAATCATAGAGGCAGCCGGAGCGGCGGAAGGTCACCCCCTCGACCTCGACCGGCCTCTCATCCAGCCGCGCGCGGAGGCGGATCGCTGCGGCCGCCCCGCCGTGCAGGCGCAGCGTCTCCTGCCCCAGAATTCGCGCCTCCTGCAGGCCGAAGAACAGGTGGCGGGCCACCCAGCGGAGGGGGCCCGCCTCCGGGCTGTGGCAATCCACCCGGAGCGCCATGCCCGCCCGACGCTCCGGCCACGCAAAGGTGAGCGCCGCCCCGTCCAGGGATCGGAGCTGCCAGCCCCCCCGTGGCAGGCGCACCTGGAATCCCGCTCCGGAATCGCGATAGGTGTCCCCGACGATCCGTCCGGTCGCGCACCCCGCGGCGAGAGCGACCATCCCCAGGAGCCCGTGAAGCAGCCACGTCCCGACGGTCCGAATCCTTTGGGTCCTCCCCCGCCCGGCCCGGCCGGGCCCGGTAAGCGTCCTGTTCATCCTACTGGACGAGCCGAGGCGGCGTCAAGGCGGGCACCGCGACCGTCAGCCCGTCCGCCAGGGCGCGAGCCGCCCGGCGCGCGGCCCGCCCGAGGCGCCCGAGGGCTTCCCGACGCCTGCCAATGGCGAGAGAGAGGAGCACCCCCCGCCAGCGCAGGTCGCCCCGCGGCGTCGTGCAGCCGGCCAGGAAGGGCGGCAGCGGCTCCCGCGCCGCGTCCACCACGCCCTTGATGGCGAGCCACGGAATGCCCAGGCGTCCCGCCGCCTCGGCCACGCCGGCCGCCTCCATGTCCACCGCCACCGCGCCGGTGCGGCGGTGGGCGGCCCGCTTCGCCTCGGGGGTGCGGAGGGGGGCCTCCACCGAGAGCAGGGGTCCGTCGGCAAGAGGGATCCCGGCCGCGGCGAGGGCGGCCAGGACGGCCGCGTGGGCCGGGGCGACATGGAAGGCCTGCCCGGCCCGGCCATCGTCCTTCAGGACGAGCCTGGGGCAGAGAAGATCGCCGGGACGGAGGGCTTCCACCAGTCCCCCCGCAAATCCCAGCGACCAGGCGGCGCCGACGGCATACCGGCCCGCGGCGGCGAGGAGCGCGCGGCGGGCGCGCTCCGGACCGGGGCCGGCCTGAACCAAGAGCACCGGCTGGCTGGCCAGGCTACCCGCGAGCAGGGGGAAGTCTTCGACCCGCGCCCGTCGCGGGCAACTCAGAAGGGGCTGGAGGGCCCGCCGCTCTCGGGACAGGGCCACCACCAGCGCGATCGGGGGAGGCTCCACCGCTCCTCTACGTCCGCGGCCGATTCACCGGCGCGCCCCCGGAGGCCGGAGGGGGGTGACGGAGGCCTCGCGGGGTCGCCCCTCCCCCGAGAGGCAGCGGCGGTACAGGGCCAGGGCCCACAGGGGGAAGTATTTCGAGTAGCCGTGGTAGCGGAGGTAGAAGACCCGCGGGAACCCGGTGCCGGTAAACTCCGCCTCCTCCCACAGCCCGTGCGGCCTTCGCGTCTCCAGGAGAAACCGGATCCCCCGGGTGACAGCAGGATGGGCGGCCTCGCCCGCGTGCAGCAGGGCCAGCAGGGCCCAGGCCGTCTGCGACGCCGTGCTCTTGCCCATGCCGGCCGTGCGCGGGTCGTTGTAGGTGTAACAGGACTCGCCCCAGCCGCCGTCGGGATTCTGGCGGCTCAACAGCCAGGCCACGGCCTTCCGGATGTAGGGCGCGCTCATGTCCTCGCCGATGCGGGCGAGGCCGGCCAGCGCGGACCACGTGCCGTAGAGATAGTTCACCCCCCAGCGGCCGTACCACGAGCCGTCCCAGCACTGCTTCGCCTTGAGGAAGGCGATGGCCCGCTCCGCCGCCGGCTCGTCCGGGCGGAACCCCAGGTAGCCCAGGGCCTCCAGGACGCGGCCGGCCAGGTCCTCCGTGCTGGGATCGAGCAGCGCGCCGTGATCGGCGAAGGGGATCAGGTTGAACACCATCCGGTTGTTGTCCCGATCGTAGGCCCCCCAACCGCCGTCGCTCCCCTGCATCGCCAGGACCCAGTTCAGCCCGCGGGCCAGCGCACGGGTCTTGGCCTCCTCGTCCGGGAGCCGGATCTTGCGGAGCGCCATGAGGACCGCCGCCGTGTCGTCCACGTCGGGATAGAACTCGTTCTCGAACTGGAAGGCCCAGCCCCCGGGCGGTGTCCCGGGGGCCTTGAGGCGCCAGTCGCCGGGGCGGCGCGTCTGCTTCCCGAGCAGCCACTCGCCGGCCCGAACCAGCGCGGGATGATCGGGGGCCAGTCCCGCCTCGACCAGGGCGTTGATCGTCAGGGCCGTGTCCCAGATCGGCCCGACGCAGGCCTGCACGCGCAGCGTCTCGTCGCTCTCGATCCGCAGCGCATCAATCTCGGCCAGGGCCTTCCGGACCGTGGGATGCTCCAGGGGATAGCCGAGACAGGTCAGGGCGATCACCGAGTTCACCATGGCGGGGAAGATTCCGCCCAGGCCTCCCGTACCCTGCATGCGTTCCAGCATCCACCGCTCGGCCGTGCGGATGGCACGGGTCCGGAGCGGCCGGCGCACGAACCGATCGTGGATCCGCAGGATCCGATCCACCACCAGGAAGAAGTTCCGCCACGTGAAGAGCTGGGGGTCGCGCGGGAAGGAAAAGTCCGCCTGCTCCCGCGGCACCAGGTAGAGTTCGTCCAGCCCCGCGGCGCGGGGGACGGGCCGGACCGGCCGGTGGGCGAAGATGATGAGGAGCGGCACCAGGACCGTCCGGGACCAGTAGGAGATCTCGGACAGATTGAAGTAGGACCAGCGGGGCAGCAGGACGATCTCGACCGGCATGCAGGGCACGCCCGCCCAGGGATACTCGCCGAAGAGGGCCAACAGGATCTTGGTGAACACGTTGACCCGGGTGATCCCGCCCAGCTCGAGCACCTTCTGGCGCGCCCTGCGCATCTCGGGAGATTCCGGCGATAGGCCGGCCATCTTCAGGGCGAAGTAGGCCTTGACGGTGGCGCTGGCATCGGCCGGTCCATTGTGGTAAATGGGCCATCCCCCGTCGGGGAGTTGAATGGCCAGGAGATGGCGAGCGGCCTTCCCCTCGGTGGCGGCGTCGTGGATGCCGAGCCAGCGGCGCATCAGCAGATACTCCGAGGTGATGGTGGCGTCCACCTCCAGCTCGAACAACCAGAAGCCGGCCGGGTCCTGGTGCGCCAGCAGCCGCTCCGCCCCCCTCTGGATGGCCTCATCCAGGGCCATCTCGGAGCTGCCGTGGGGTCGGGGGCTGCCGAGGGATCGGGCGTTCACGTGCGCTCCGTGCAGGTCAGGCGAGGTTCCAGCGCAGCATCTCCCAGAGGTCTTTCCAGCTCTTGCCCACCTCGCGGATCACGGTGGGCTCGAATCCGCTGTGCATCATGCAGTTCGTGCAGCGCTCGTCCCGCTTGTTCTCGTACTTCTCCCAGTCGGTCTTCCCCATCAGCTCCTCGAAGGTCCGGTAGTGGGCGTCGGTGATGAGATAGCAGGGCCCCTTCCAGCCCTGGGGGTTGAAGTTGGGATTCCCCCAGGGGGAACACTGCAGCTCCCGCTCGCCCTTGAGGTAGCGCAGGTACATGGGCGTGCTGAGGAGGCGGTAGCGCTTGGACAGCTCCCAGACCTTCTGGAACTTCTGGTGGGTCTGCCGCTTCTCCAGGAAGATGTCCCGCCCCTTGAGCACCGTGTACTCGTAGGCCGGCGAGACCAGGAACCCGTCCACCCCGATGGCCTCGAGCTCGGCGAAGAGCTTCTCGATCTCCTCGATCCTGGTCTCTTTGTAGATGGTGGTGTTGGTCACGATCCGGAAGCCCAGCGATTTGGCCAGCTTGATCATGCGGATGTCGATCTGGTACAGCCCCTTGCGGGAGCGGACCAAATCGTGCGTCGGCTCCAGGCCGTCCATGGACACGTTGATGGTGAGGTAGGGGCTGGGCGTCCACTGGGGCAGCCACCTGTCCAGCTTGATGGCGTTGGTGCAGAGGTAGACGAACTTCTTGCGCCGGACCAGCTCGGTGACCAGTTCCCCCAGGTGCGGGTAGATGGTGGGCTCGCCCCCGCAGATGGAGACGATGGGGGCCCCGCACTCCTCGACCGCCCGGAGGCACGTTTCCAGGGGCAGCATGTCCCGGATGCTGCTCTCGAACTCCCGGATCTTGCCGCAGCCCTCGCAGGCCAGGTTGCACAGGTGGGTCGGCTCGAGCATCAGGACAAAGGGGTAGCGCCGCCGCCCGCGCAGGGCATTGGCCACGACGTATCTGGTCAGCGTCCAGTGGAGCTGGATGGGGAACCGCATGCCTGTCTCCCCTCGACCCGCGGCCGCATCGGAAGCGCCCGCGGCCTCGCCAACGTAGCCAGCGTCCAGAGGAGGATGGGCAGCGTGAGCAGCAATCCAGAGGCGAGCAGCCGCCATTCCCTCAGGGCGCAGGTGACCGCCAGGTTGAAGCCCAGCACGATGAAGTACAGCCCCGGGCACAGCACCGCCCGGCCGGAAAAGCGCGCCGCCCTCCCCCCGGGCAGCCGCCGCTCCCAGGCGTGATAGAGGGCCGTGGCCACGCCGCCCACGATCCCCCACCCCAGGAAGTTGGCGAGCGGCACCCCGAAGTACGCGCCCGGCTCGGGATAGCCGTAGATCTGGCCCAGGAACCACCGGTCGCCCCTGAGGGCCACCGGATCGATCACCACATCCGCCAGGGTGAACAGCAGCGTGGTCAGGGCGAGGTGAGGGACCCGACCGGGTCGCGGCGACATCCCCGGGGCGGACATTTCAGTTGTCGGGTGTCCGGTGTCGGATTCGGCCTCCGGCCATCCGAGACCCGAAATCCGAAATCCGAACTCGTCCCTGGCCCGGCCGCCCCCCAGGAGAAACCACGCCAGGCCGTAGCTCGACACCAGGAGGAACGGGAACGACAGCGAATCGAAGAACGGCACGCCGGCGATCCAGAGCTCCCGGTCGGCCGTCCTGGGAACGTAGTAGTACCAGCCGAAGGGGATCCCCGTCCGGATCGAGCTGTGCTCGGCGGCCAGGGCCACGACCCAGGTGATGAGCGTGAAGCCAATCGTCCGGCGCCAGGTGAGGAGCCCGCTCGCCCCCAGCAGGTGCAGCAGGAGAAATCCGAAAACGTACGGGCGAAGCAGCAGACTCCCCAGGAGGAGCCGCAGGAGGTCGCTCATCGTCACTCCGGGACACCCCTCACCTGAGGCGCACCGGCCAGGCGCCCCGTTTCCTGTCGCCCTCTCGGCACAGGAGCGCCTTCGGGCACTCCGGTTCTTCCTGAGTGCCTGGTTGCCTGGGCGCCTGAGTGCCCGACAGCCGCTCTCGGCTCGCCCTCAGCGGGCGGGGGCATACCCGTTGCTCCGGAACCAGGCCACCGCCCGGGCCAGCGCCTCCTCCACCGGGGACTGCGGCAGCCTGAGCTCCCGGATGGCCTTGCTGCAATCGAAGAACATCGTCTTGCGCGCCATCCGGACGGCATCCACCGGGATCAAAGGGGGCCGGCCCGTCAGGTGATCCGCCGCCCACTCGCTGAGCCGCGCCAGGGGCAGGATCAGGCCGGCCGACACCTTCAGGCGGGGCGGCCGGATCCCCGCGATCCGCCCCAGGCACTCGAAGATCTCGCGGAGGGTCAGATTCGTGCCGCCGAGGATGTAACGCTCGCCCACGCGCCCGCGCTCGGCCGCCAGCAGGTGCCCGGCGGCCACATCCTCCACGTCCACCAGGTTCAGGCCGGTGGGCAGGTAGGCCCACATCCGGCCCCGGAGGAAATCCACGATCATCTGTCCGGTCGGCGTCGGCTTGATGTCCCCCGGCCCGACCGGCGTGCTGGGATTCACGATCACCACCGGGAGCCCCTGTCGCGCGAAGCCGCGCGCCACCTCCTCCGCCAGGAACTTGGACCGCTTGTAATCCCCGACCATGTCGGCAAGGGTGACCGGCGTCTCTTCGGTCCCGGGCCCGCCACCCGCGGGAATGCCCAGGGCGCCCACGGTGCTCGTGTAGACCACGCGACGCACACCCGCCTCGGCCGCCGCCTGCAGGATGCGGCGGGTGCCCTCGACGTTGATGTCATAGAACAGCCGGCGATCGCGGGCCCACAGGCTGTAGAAGGCGGCCACGTGAAACAGCCATCCGCAGCCCTTCAGGATCCGGGGGAGGGAAGCCGCCTCGGTCAGGTCCCCGTCCACGACCTCGACGGGGAGGTCGGCAAGCAGCCGCCGGTTGCCGCCCGGCCGGGCCAGGACCCGGATGCGATGCCCGGCCGCCACCAGGTGACGGACGACGGCGGCCCCGACGAATCCCGTCCCGCCCGTCACGACCGTCACGTCGCCCATGGAGATCCCTGGACGGGACGACGGCGGTCCCCGGTCCCGATCCGTCCCGGCAGAGGCCCAGGGCCGTCGCCGAAGTGAAGCCAACATCTACCACAGAAGACCAGAAAAATCAAATGATTGACAATCTCGCGCCGGAAGTGCTATGGCATGGGGGCTTTCGCGGTGGTCCTAACGGGTGCCCGAGGATTCCTGGGGAGGAAAATCATGGCGATTGACGAGACCTCGGTCAGGGTCAGGGTGGTGACGCTGGGGGGCGTGCTCACCGGGAAAATGAGCAAGCCGAAAAACATCCGCACCCTGGACGCCCTGAACCTGAAGGGGGATTTTTTCGCCCTGACCGAGGCGACAACCGAAGGGGACCCCAATTCCCGCCCCGGCTTCCTGGCCATCAACAAGCGGCAGGTGATCTCCCTGCAAGAGATCGAATAGCGGGGGAGGCCGCCGCTCACACCTTTTCACCGGCCCTCTCGGATGCGGGCAGGCCGGCTGCGTCTGCCCTCTCCCTCATCCGCCGTCTGCCGTCGGCCGCCTCCTCGGCGAGGGCCAAAGGCGGGCCGACCGGATTCCCCCTGCCGGGTGCCGGAGAAAGCCGGCCGAAATGCCGGAGCTAGAAGCGGGGCGGGGCGGCGGAGGCGAGGGCTTCCCGGATGTTGCGAAGCATGGTCTGTTCGCGCTCGATCTGCCAGGGGAGGCTCCCCTCGTCCAGGCGGTCGGCCACGGCGATCACCGTGACGATGGCCCCGTGCCCGTACAGCGCGAGGCGCATCCGCTCCCGGGTGGTGAGCCCCAGGGTCCCCCAGCTCCCCGGCAGGAACCGCCACTCGGTCTCGAGGCTGCGGCCCACCTGCTGGCGCGCGATCCGATAGCCCGCCGCCCGGACCGCCGCCACCATCGCCGCCCAGACCGCCTCCGCCCCGGCCTCGTAGTGCGCGCGGCTCACCGGCCGGCCGGGCCGATCGGTGTCCACGAAGTAGGCGTCCAGGATGCCGGGCGTGTCGCGGGCGATGGCCAGGGCGCGGGCGCGCTGGGCCTCGTTCTGGGCCAGGCCCGAGACAAAGACCTCGCGGCGGTAGGTCCTCACCCGGAGGCCGAGCGGCGCCAGGACAGGGTCCGCCTGGTACCGGATCTGGATGGTGTTGCTGGCGCTGAGGCTGTGGATGGTCTCGCCCACGGACTCGCGGGGGGAGCCGGCGGTGACGGCGCATCCCGACAGGGCGGCCGCGGCGGCCAGGACCAGGGCCCCGCCGCGAAGGGACCGTCTCATGGGGCGCGCTTCTCGCGCTCGATGGCCACGATGGACTGGGCGATGTCGAGCGGCCCCTTTCCCCGGAGCTGGAGGAAGGCCTGCAGGATGTCGGTCTCGGTGATGATGCCCACAAGCTCCCCGTCCCGCACCACGGGCAGCCCGCCGATCCGGTGCCCCAGCAGCAGCAGCGCCGCCTCCTCCACCGTCTGATCCGGGCGGATGGTGACCACCTGCTTGGTCATGATCTCGCGGACGGTGAGCTTCTCCAGGATGTAGTGCAGCTCGTGGATGCTCAGGCTGGTGGCCCCCGAGGGGGCGGCCTGCCTGACATCGCGGTCGGTGACGATCCCCACCAGGCGCTTGCCCTCCACCACCGGGAGGTGCCGGATCCCCTTCTGCCGGATCAGGTGCATGGCGGTGCGAAAGCTCTCCTCGGGCCCGACCGTCACCGGGTCCCGGTTCATCCACTGCTCGACCTGCATACGCCCTCCTCGGTCCGGATCGGGCCCGGCGCCCACCGCGCCGCCCGGTCACGCCAGCTGGAGCGCTTCCAACCGCTCCCGCCGCGGGACCCCCTGCTCGTCCCAGCCGCGGATCTGGTAGTACTCTGCCAGCATCCGCTCCATCGCCCGGGGATCCACCGGCCCGATATCATCCCGCTGTGGCAGGCTGAGCAGCCGCTTGGGCAGGCTGTCATCCTTGCGCGCGAGGCCCCGGGCCACGTTGATCAGCCGCTTGAGGTTGAAGATGCGCTCGGCCGTCTTCATCAGGCTATCCGGCGTGACTTTCCAGCCGGTGCAGTAGTTCAGCCACTCGGCCATGATGGTCGGGCCATACGAGACGACGATGTAGAACTTGCAGATCCCCAGCCCGTCGTAGATCACCATCAGGTCGTGCATCTTCACCGCCAGGGCCGCCTTGCCATCGGGGATGTAGGGGTCCATGGGCGCCGTGTAGCCGAGATCCGGGAACGGCAGGCCACTCTCGGCGGTGAAGGTGACCCCCTCCATGTGGCAGGCGCCCCGGTTGGCCACGGCGTAATTCACGGCGTTGCTCCAGAAGGCCCGGGGATCGTGCATCGGCACCTCGACCCCCTTCACCTCGACCAGCATGTCCCCGAAGTCCTTGTGGAGCCGCTCCGCCGCCCGCCGGGTGCCGTCCGCCAGGATGTCTCCGACCCCCTCGCGGCGCCCCATCTTGTGGAGCAGGGCGACCATGGCCTCGCCGTTGCCCCAGGTGGGGCGGATGCCGTCCAGGTCGGCCTCGGTGAGGAGGCCCTTCTCGAAGGCCTCCATAACGAAGGCGATGGTGTTGCCGGCCGAGATGGTGTCCAGGCCGTAATCGTTGCACAGCTCGTTGCACTTGGCGATGACCTCGATCTCCGCGCACTCGCACATGCTGCCGAAGGCGCCGATGGTCTCGTACTCCGGGGCGTGCGAGACGGCCGTGCCGGGGACCCCCACCACCAGCGTGCAGTTGGACGGGCAGGAGAGGCAGGACCGCTCGTGCTTGCCGTACCGCTTGAACATGGTCTGGCCCGAGATCTTTTCCGCCTTCTCGGTCCAGCGCCCGCCCAGGAAGTTCCGGATGGGCATGTCCCCCACCGCCTCGGTGGCCAGGACCGTGCCGGCCGTCCCCAGCTCGAAGTTCCGCTTGAAGAGCTGCTTCTCCTTGCCGCCGTAGGCGGCGGCGCGCTGCATCAGCCCCTTGGGATCGGCCACGGGAACGCCGCGGGTGCCCCGGACCACCACGGCCTTCAGGTGCTTGGAGCCCATCACGGCCCCCATCCCCGTCCGCCCGGCCGAGCGGGCGTACCGGCCCTCGAACATAACGCAGGCCATGCGCGAGCCCTTCTCCCCCGCCGGGCCGATCCCGGCGACGATGGCGTCCTTGTGGGTCTCCTGGAGGAGCCGCTCGTCCGTCTCAAAGAAGCCCTTCCCCCACAGCTTCTCCGCCGGGCGGATCTCCACGCGGTCGTCCTCGATCCAGACGTACACCGGCTTCGTGGCCCTCCCGGTGAAGATCGCGCCGTCGTAGCCGGCGTACTTCAGCATGGGCGCCCAGGCCCCCCCGGCCCGGGCCTCGCCCCATGCCCCCGTCGCCGGCGACAGGGCGCAGACCATCGTCCGGTTCGCCCCCGGCACCACCGTGCCGCAGAGCAGGCCGGGCAGGAAGGCAAGGACGTTGGACGGATCCAGCGGGCCCTGGATGCCCTGCAGCCGGTCATGGATCAGCTTGGCGCCCAGGCCGCTCCCGCCCAGGTACCCGCGAGCCGTGGCCTCCTCCAGGGCCGTCGTCGAGACCTTCCCCGATGTCAGATCCACCCAGAGCAGCTTCCCCGTGTATCCCTTGGGCATGGCGCTCCCCCTTGGGCCCAGCGAGGTTCAGGCGTTGTCCCGTTCCGGCTCCCGCCACTGGGCAGGATGCGGGCGGAGGAAATTCTTGCAAAATCGCGGCGGAGACGCAAGCCAAATCCCTCCCCCCGCGCCAATTTCGGATGGGAATTGGTCACTTTAAGGGTACTGGTGACCTGACCCCATAGTCATCAGCCTTACCAATGGGTTCGCGGACGGGTGGGATCACCGTTACACCGAGAGCCCGGCGAGCGCGCGGCGCGCCCAACGGTGTGGCGCAAGCGCGCCTGCCGGGCGGGCTCTCAGTGATGGGACGTGTCAGCCGAGTCCCTGGCACCTCTGCTGCCCACCTCGTCAGCCGGTCCTCGTCATCAGGGCACAGGGCGCAGCTGTCCTGTCCGGGACCCGCTACGCCGCCTATCCTGGTCCTCGGGAGGAGACCAGGATGGAGGCGCCAGGGGTTGGGATCTATGACTACCGGACGTTCATCGCGGAGGAGCAGGCGGCCCGGGCGCTCATCGAGCGGCGCCGGTGGCCGGAGGGCATCCGCTGCCCCCGCTGCGGGACAGCAGAGATCTGGCAGATGGCCGAAGGGGGCATCCCGGACTACCGGTGCGCCGCCTGCCGGTTCCACTTCTCGGTCCTCACCGGGACGCTCTTCGCCGGCAGCCACCTCGCGCTCGGCCAATGGGTCCTCGGCATTGGGCTGTGGAAGGTCGGGATCTCGGCGCGCAGCCTGGCGTGGGCCCTCGGGACGGCGGACCGGACGGCACGGCGGCTCCTGGGCTGCCTCCCGGACGCCGCGGCCCGCGATGAGTTCTTCCAGCGGCTGAGCGGGGAGATCGAGGTGGATGACACGGACTACGGCGGGCGGCGGAAGGGCAAGCGCGGCCGCGGGGCGGGGGGGAAGATCCCGGTGATCGGGCTGCGGGAGCGGGACGGCCGGAGCAAGAGCCTCGTGGTCCCGGACCTCTCCCAGCCGAGCTGCCACGGCGTCATCCGACGGTTCGTACGCCCCGGCAGCGTCATCTACTCCGATGACTGGTCGGGGTACGGGGGCCTCACTGCCTATGGCTACCGGCACGAGATCATCAACCACCAGGAGGGGTTCCTCCGCGACCAC
>JBBIQE010000053.1:0-22090 GCA_037442485.1 Methylomirabilis sp. (SeqCode) | reverse complement strand
CGAGGACCGGACGGCTCGGAGCACCCGAGATCAGGCGCCAAACGATCATGGCTCGCTCATTCACGAATAATGCGGGCTAGCGCCGGGCGCCGAGGACCGGAGGCGGGGAACCGACCGGGAGGCGCGACGACGGAGCGGCGGCCACGCCCCGGGATGGGTCCGGGCGGGGCCGACTAGCGTAGCGGACGCGGCCGCGGCGAAGGCGGGCCGCAAGAAGGAGGAGGAGCCATGAGGATCGCGCGGAGATCGGTGGGCGTCGGGATCTTGATCGGGGTGCTGGCCCTGCTGCTCTGGCCCCACGGGGCAACGGCCGGGGAAGCCGCGCCCCAGATGCAGGATACCCTGAACACGGTCATCAAGCGGGGCGAGCTGATCGTCGGAACCTTCGACTTCTTCCCGCCCTGGGGGTTCCGGGACGCCCAGAACAACATCGTGGGCATGGACGTGGACATCGCCAAGGATCTGGCCGAGGTGCTCAAGGTGAAACTCACCCTGGTGGCGGTGCCGACGACGCAGGACCGGATCAACTTCTTGCTCTCCGGCAAGATTGACGTGGCCATCTCGAACTTCACGGCCACCCTGGAGCGGGCCAAGGCCATTGACTTCAGCGATCCGTATGTCATCGACGGGATCGGCGTCATCTTCCGCAAGGAGGCCAACATCAAGGACTGGAAGGATCTGAACGGGAAGAAGGTGGCGGTGACGACCGGCTCCACGGGGGAGATCCTGGCCAAGGAGCAGGCCCCCAAGGCCATCCTGCAGCGCTTTGACCAGGCCTCCACCGCCCTGCTCGCCGTCCAGCAGGGCAAGGCCGACGCCCAGATCGAGGACTACACCTACACCGTGTACCATGCCGGCCGGGACAAGAAGCTCGCGTACCTGAACAAGCCGCTCGCCTTCCAGCCCTACAGCTTCGGGGTCCGGAAGTGGGACCAGGAGTGGCTGAACTACATCAACTTCTACATCTACCGGCTGCACCAGAGCGGCAAGATGAAGGAGCTGTACAAGAAGTGGTTCGGGGCGGAGCCCTTCCGCGTCTCCCCGACCTGGTAGGCAACCCGCGGGGCGCCCCCGCGGCGTGTCGCGGGGGCGCCCCGTCCTGTCGAGGCTGACCCGGCATGCAGGGATACGTCTTTCAGTTCCGCCCCGTCTTGCGCGAGCTGCCGCTGCTCCTCGAGGGCGCCCTGACGACGCTGCACATCTCGGTCCTGACGCTGCTCTGCAGCCTGATCGTGGGCACCGCGGGGGCGCTCTGCCGGCTGTCGCGATTCCGGTGGCTGTCGGGGGCGGCCCGGTGGTACGTCGAGTTCATCCGGAACACGCCGCTCCTGGTCCAGCTCTTCTTCATCTACTTCGGGTTCAGCCAGATCGCCATCGAGGTGCCGAACTACATGGCCGGGCTCATCGGCCTCGTCGTGAACAACGGGGCCTACCTGACCGAGATCGTCCGGGCGGGGATCGAGGCCATCCACACGGGGCAGTTCGAGGCCGGCTACTCCCTGGGGCTCAGCTTCCCCCAGCTCATGCGCTACGTGGTGTTTCCGCAGGCCTTTCGGGTGATCTACCCGCCGCTCTGCAACCAGTTCATCGGCATCATCCTGTGGTCGTCGCTGGTCTCCACCATCGCCGTCGAGGACCTGGCGCTGCGGGGGAAAGAGCTGGCCTCGACCACCTTCCGGTCCTTCGAGACCTACGCGGTGGTGACCCTGGTGTACGTGGTGATGACGCTCTCCATTTCCGGTATCCTGAAACTGCTGGGCCGGCGGCTCTTCCGCCGGCCCGCCTGAGATTCCGCCGGCGGAACCGGCCGGCGGCGGGCGCAGCATGGTCCCCGCGTACGTCCAAGATCGCCTGAACCTCTACGATGCCGTGCTGTTCCTCCAGGGCCTGGGCAACACCGTGGCCCTGTGCCTGCTGGGCCTGGGTCTGGGCACCCTGATTGCGCTGTTCGTGGGCCTGGCCCGGGCCTCGCATTTCCGCTGGCTCTCCTGGCCGGCGGCCCTCTACATCGAGGTGATTCGGGATTCCCCCCTCTTGATGCAGCTCTACCTGGTCTTTTTCGCCCTGCCGCTCCTCGGGTTGGATGTCCCGATCTTCCTGGCCGGGGTGGCCACGCTGATGATCAACGCCAGTGCCTTCATGGCCGAGATCGTCCGGGCGGGGATCCAGTCGGTGGGGAAGGATCAGTGGGACGCGGCCCGGGGGCTGGGCATGGGGTACCCCCAGGTGATGCGCTGGGTCGTCATGCCGCAGGCGGTCCGCGTGATGATCCCTCCGGGGGTCGGCCTGCTCATCGGGCTGATCAAGGACTCCTCGGTGATCTCGGTCATCAGCTACCTCGAGCTCACGCGGGTGGGCCAGATCCTCACGGAGAAGACGTTCCTGTCCTTCCAGGTCTTCGGCATCGTGGCCGGCCTCTATTTTCTCATGTGCTACCCGCTGTCGCGCCTGGCGCTCCACGTCGAGCGGAGGTTGAAAGTCGGTGGTTAAGGTTCGGAACATCCACAAGTACTTCGGGCACCTGCACGTCCTGAAGGATGTCAGCCTGGACGTGGCCAAGGGGGAAGTGGTCGTCATCATCGGCCCCAGCGGCTCGGGGAAGAGTACGCTGCTCCGGTGTCTCAACTACCTCGAGCCGGTGCAGTCGGGCGAGATCTGGATTGACGGCATCCGGCTGGACCACCACAAGACCAACATCCGGGCGGTCCGGGCCGAGGTGGGGATCGTGTTCCAATCCTTCAACCTGTTCCCGCACCTCACCGCACTGCGAAACGTGATGCTGGCCCCCCTGGTGGTGCGCAAGCGCCCCGAGGCCGAGGTCCGCCAAGAGGCGGTGGCCATTTTGACCAAGGTGGGCCTCCAGGACAAGGTGGACGCCTACCCCGCGCAGCTTTCGGGCGGGCAGCAGCAGCGGGTGGCCATCGCCCGGGCACTGGCCATGCACCCCAAGCTGATGCTCTTCGACGAGGTCACCTCGGCCCTGGACCCCGAGCTGGTGCGGGAGGTTCTGGACGTGATGAAGCAGCTCGCCCGGGACGGGATGACCATGATCGTGGTGACCCACGAGATGGGCTTCGCCCGCGAGGTGGCCGACCGGGTGATCTTCATGGACGAGGGCCGGATCGTGGAGGAGGGGACGGCGGCCGAGCTGTTCGACCGGCCGAAGAACCAGCGGACGCAGGAGTTTCTCGGCAAGATCCTGTAGTCGGCTCCCGCGGCCGGGGCGGGACGCCTGGGGGAACGGGGATGGAACTGGAAGGACAGATGCAGCAGGCGGTGGTGGGGTGGGATCTCAGCCGGGTCGTCTTTCGCGACCTGGAGCGGGATTACCCGGTGGTGGAGCGGGGGGAGGGGATCTACCTCTACGACACCAAGGGCCGGAAGTACATTGACGGGTCCGGGGGCTCTTCGGTGGTGACCTCCATCGGCCACGGCAACAAGCGGGTGGCGGCGGTGATGGCGGAGCAGGCCGGGACCATCGCCTTCAGCCCCGCCCACTGCTTCGCCAACAAGCCGCACATCGAGCTGTGCCACAAGATTGCCGAGATCGCCCCCAAGGGGATGGGGCACAGCTTCCTGCTCTCCGGGGGATCCGAGGCCACCGAGAACGCCGTGAAGTTCGCCCGGCAGTACGAGTTCGAGCGGAACAACCGGGGCAAGTTCACGGTCATCGGGCGCTGGCAGGGATTCCACGGCAACACCTTCGGCGCCATGGAGTTCAGCGGGATCACCTATCGCCGCCGGATCTACGGGCCGATGCTGGGCCACTCGGTGAAGATCCCACCCTGCTTCTGCTACCGCTGCGACTGGGGGTTGACCTACGGCAAGTGCAACCTCGAGTGCGCCCAGGCCCTCCGCAAGGCGATCCGGCAGGAGGGCCCGGAGAACGTCCTGGCCTTCATCGCCGAGCCGGTGGTGGGCGCGGCGCTGGGGGGCGTCCCGGCCGTGCCCGAGTACTTCCCCCTCATCCGCGAGATCTGCGACCAGCAGGACGTGCTCTTCATCGCCGATGAGGTCATGACGGGATTCGGCCGGACGGGGAGGAACTTCGGCGTGGATCACTGGAACGTGGTCCCGGACATCATCGCGGCGGCCAAGGGGATCTCGGGCGGCTATACTCCGCTTGCGGCCGTGATCCTGCGGGACAGGATCATGCACCTGCTGCGGGAGAAGCACAGCAACTTCCGGGGCGGCCACACCTACTGCGCCAACCCCCTCTCGGCCCGGGTGGGAATCGAGGTCCTGGACATCATCCGGGAGCAGAACCTGGTCGAGAACAGCCGCCGCATGGGGGAGCGGCTGCTCGAGGGGCTCAGGAGGCTGCTGGAGCACCCGAGCGTGGGCGACGTCCGGGGCCTGGGCCTCATGGCGGGGGTGGAGTTCGTCCGGAACAAGCAGACCAAAGAGCCGTTCCCGGTGGAGTACAAGTTCGGCAAGCGGCTGTTCGAGGAGGCCTTTGCCCGGGGCCTGGTCGTCTTCCCGGCGAGCGGCACGGTGGACGGCGTGGCCGGGGATCACATCCTCCTGGCGCCGCCCTTCGTCATCACCGCCAGCCAGGTGGACGACCTGGTGGGCATCCTGGACGAGGCCATCGGCGCCGTCGAGCGGGGATTGCCGGCGGCGCTGCGGGGATAGGCGTGCGGCGCGCCTTCTATTGAAAACGGGCGACCGACAACGGACACCCGGCCGGCCCGAGAGGCGCGGAGCGGTCGGTTCCGGTGTGTGCCTTCCCCCGGATCATCGGTTGGCGGTTGTTCCTCTGAAATGTGACATTGGGCCGAGGTGCCCAGGAGGCCATATGGGTGCCCAGATCCACCGCGACTTCCGGAAGGTCTATCCGGTGATCGTCCGAGGCAAGGGGGTCTATATCTACGACCGGGCGGGGCGGGAGTACCTCGACGCGGTGGGGGGCATCGCCGTGGTGACGATCGGGCACGGCGTGCCCGAGGTCATCGCCGCCATGACCGAGCAGGCGCAGAGGGTGGCCTTCGTCCACGGCGGCTCCTTCGCCAACGAGCCGGCGCTGGCCCTGGCGGAGGAGCTGGCGACCTGGGCCCCGCCGGGCCTGGGCCACGTGATGCTTCTCGCCGGCGGGTCCGAGGCCACCGAGACGGCCATGAAGCTGGCCCGGCAGTATCACCTGGAGCGCGGCAAGGCCGGCAAGTACCGGATCGTCTCCCGCTGGGTGAGCTATCACGGCAACACCATCGGCGCCCTGTCCATGTCGGGGCGGACCGCCTGGCGGTCCGAGTTCGTGCCCTATCTCCAGAGCTTCCCGAAGATCCATCCGCCGTACTGCTACCGCTGCCCGTACGGCAAGAGCTACCCGAGCTGCCAGGTCGCCTGCGCGGAGGACCTCGAGCGGGTGATCCGGCTGGAGGGACCGGAGAGCATCGCCGCCTTCATCGCTGAGCCGGTGATCGGCACCTCGGCCGCCGGGGTGACCCCGCCCCCCGAGTACTACCCGCGGATCCGCGAGATCTGCGATCGGTACGACGTCCTGTTCATCGCGGACGAGGTGATCAACGGCGTCGGGCGGACCGGGAAGAACTTCGGGATCGAGCACTGGGGGGTGACCCCCGACATGATCACGGCGGGAAAGGCGCTTTCCAGCGGCTACGCGCCCCTGGCGGCCGTCCTGGTCCACGACCGGGTGTACGAGGCCATCGCCAAAGGCTCGGGGCGGACGACCCAGGGCTTCACGTACTCCGGACACCCCCTGAGCGCCGCCGTGGGCCTGGCCGTTCTCAAGTACGTCAGGGCCCACGATCTGCTGGCCAATGTGGCGCGGATCGGGAAGATCCTCCTGGACCGCCTGGGTGACCTGAAGCGGCACCCGATCGTGGGCGACGCGCGCGGCAGCGGCCTGCTCCTGGGAGTGGAGTTCGTGGCTGATCAGGCCACCAAGCGGCCCTTTCCGCCCGAGGCTCGCGTCACCGAGCGCATCGTCGAGGCGACGCTGGAGGAGGGGGTGGTGGTGGTCCCCGGGATGAGCGGCCTGATTGACGGCGTGGCCGGGGACCACATCCAGATCAGCCCGCCCTACATCTTCACCGAGGCCCATGTGGGCCAACTGGTGGGCGCCCTGGAAAAGGCCATCCAGCGAGTGATGCGGGAGGTCAGGGGGCAGGGGAGAACGGGGGACGGAGGTCGGGGAATAGAGCGACACGGGGACGCGGAGACACGGGGACAGGGGGACGAGGAGAGGAGAGGCCATGACACCGCAAGGTGACGCCCGCTTTGCCACCGAGGAGGCCCTGCGCCACATCATGCTCGATTACATGCAGATGACGGACTTCGTGAAGGAGCCGTTCGTCGTGGCGCGGGCCGACGGCATCCGCTTTTGGGATGTACATGGGAAGGAATATCTGGACGGCTTGGCGGGCGTATACGTGGTGAATGTCGGGTACGGTAACCCGCGGATGCTGGAGGCGGTGCGGCGGCAGCTCGAGACCCTGCCCTTCAATCCGCCCATGCACGGAACCAATCCCCGGGCCGTGGAGCTGGCCAATCTGCTTGCCGAGATCACCCCCGGGGATCTCCACACCGTCCGTTTCGTGGACAGCGGCTCGGAGGCGAACGAGGCCGCCTTCAAGATCGCCCGCCAGTACCACCGGCAGACGGGGAACCCGGGGAAGTACAAGATCCTCTCCCGGTACCTGAGCTATCACGGGGCCACGGGGAGCACCATGAGCGCCGGGGGCGTGGGCTACCGGAAGACCCTGTACGAGCCGGCCGCCGTCGGTTTCCTGCACACCTATCCGCCGTACTGCTACCGCTGCCCCTACGAGAAGAGCTACCCCGCCTGCGAGACGTTCTGCGCCCGGACCATCCGGACCATGATCGAGTGGGAGGACCCGCGCTCCATTGCCGCCATCATCGTGGAACCGATCAGCAACACGGGCGGGATCATCACCCCGCCCATGGAGTACCTGAAGATCCTCCGGCAGCTCTGCGACGAGCACAACATCCTCCTCATCTTCGACGAGATCATCACGGGCTTCGGCCGCACGGGGAGCCTGTTTGCCGCCAACACCTTCGACGTCGTCCCGGACATCCTCTGCTGCGGCAAGGGGATGAGCAGCGGCTATGCCCCCCTGGCGGCGGCCATCGTGCGCAAGCCCATCGCGGATGCCTTCTGGGGGGCGCCGGGGACGGAGCTGGCCCACGGCCACACCTATGCGGGAAACCCGGTCGCCTGCGCCGCGGGTCTGGCCAGCGTCCGGGAGATCCTGGAGCGCAAGCTTCCCGAAAACGCGAACCGGGTGGGGGCGCACCTCGTGAAGCGGCTGGAGGGCCTGCGCCCCCTCGGGATCGTCGGGGACATCCGGGGCAAGGGCCTCTTCATCGGGGTGGAATTCGTCAAGGACCCCGCCACCCGGGCCCCCTTCCCGCCGGACGTCAAGTTCGGCCTGCGCGTGGGCAAGCGGTGCCTGCAGAACGGCCTGCTGCTCCGCTTCGACCCGCACTGGATCGCCTTCGGCCCGCCGCTCATCGTGACCGAGCGGGACATTGACCGGATGGTGGACATCCTGGAGCGGAGCATGCGGGAGGTCCTGCGGGAACTGTAGGCTGGAGAGCCGAGAGTCGAGAGACGAGAGCCGAGGGAGTGAAGAGACACGGGGACACGGAGCAGAGACATGAACAGCCACGGGATGCACGAGACGGGCGACGAAGCCTACTTCTACAGCAACTACACCTGGAAGGAGCTGCGCGAGCTTCCCGCGGAGCGGCGGGTGGTGCTGCTCCCCGTGGGCAGCACCGAGGATCACGGCCCCCACCTGCCCCTGGACACCGACAACTACCTGGCCTGGAGCGTGTGCGTGGAGACGGCCAAGCGGATCCCGGACGAGGTCCTGGTCATGCCCCTGATCCCCTACGGCTATAACCTCCATCACATCGACTTCCCCGGCACCATTTGCGTCGGGGCGGAGCATTTCATCAACTACGTGGCCGACGTCTGCAAGAGCGTCGCCTACCACGGCTTCCAGCGGATCCTCATCGTGGACGGCCACGGCAGCAATGTGCCGCTCCTCGACGTGGCGGCCCGGCGCGTGATCCTGGAGACGGACGCCCTGTGCGCCTCCTTCATCTACACCAACCTGATCAAGGACGTCTGCCGGCGCATCCGCGAGTCGGCGCACCCGGGAGGCATGGCCCACGCCTGCGAGCTGGAGACCTCGCTGTTCCTGTATCTCAGCGAGCGGCGCGTCCGGAAATCCGAGATCCAGAAGGACATCAACCTGCCGCCCAGCAAGTACATCTTCCTGGACCTGGTGGACGGGTCCCCCGTCCAGATGATGGACTGGTGGAGCAGCTTCTCGAAGACCGGGGTGGTCGGGGACCCGACGCTCGCCACCAAGGAGAAGGGCCGGCAGATGTTCGAGGCCGTGGCGGAGCGGATGGTGGAGCTGGTGCGGGAGTTCCGCGACCGGCCGCGCGGCCCGCGCCAGGACATGCATGCGGAGAAGGTGACGGGGCTGTTCGGGCTGAAGCCGTGACACGTGGTTTTCGCGCTCGCGCGCAAAAACCAGGTGGGGAAAGGAGGCGGCGGTGAGGGCGAGAGAGACGTACCTCTACAACCGGCTCACCTGGCCGGAGATGAACGACGCCATCGAGCTGGAGAAGGTGGTGATCCTGCCGACGGGCTCGACGGAGCAGCACGGTCGGCACCTGCCCCTGGACGTGGATCTGTTCCTGGCGGAATCGGTCTGCCACGAGCTGGGCCGGCGGGCGCCCGACAAGGTCCTGGTGCTTCCCGGGATCCCCTACGGGCTGAACATGCACCACCTGGATTTCCCCGGGACCATCCACATCCAGCCCGAGCACTTCATCGATTTCTGCCTGGACGTGACCAAGAGCGTGGCCTATCACGGCTTCAAGCGGATCGCCCTGGTGAACGGGCACGGGTCCAACCAGCCCCTGATTGACCTCATCGCGCGGCGAACGGTCCTGGAGACCCCCTCCATCTGCTGCGCCTTCGGCTACTTCGCCATGGGGCGGGACGAGTACGAGAGGCTGCTGGAGAGCACCGTCCACGCCCACGCCGACGAGATGGAGACATCGCTCTACCTGCACTTCGCGAAGGAGCGGGTCCGGATGGACCAGGCGGTCTCCGGCGACGATCGGGTCGGGCGGTACATGAGCTCGGATTCGACCAAGGTCGTCCGGTTCAACGACTTCTGGGGCCGCTGGACCAGGACCGGCGTTCACGGGGATCCCACCAAGGCCTCGGCCGAGAAGGGGAAGAGAATTCTGGAGATCATCCTGACGCACATGCTGGCCTGGCTGGAGGAGTATCGGGTGTGGCCCGTGGAGGCCCGCCAGGACCAGCACCGGCAGCCCGTGCAGCGCGAGGTCCGGTGGTAGGCGACACCGGCCGGGCGCCGCGGACCAGGTCGGGAGGGCAAGAGCGGATGCTTCGAGAGGAGGATGTGGCCATGGCACAGCGAGGGAGAATGCACCGGCTCACGGGGATTGCGCTCGCTTTCCTGCTCGTGCTGGCGGGGCTGGGGCCGGTCCCGGCCCGGGCGGCCAGCGTCCTGAAGATCGCCACCTCGGGGGACATCTCCGACGTGGACCTGCACATGACGACCCACTACCTGAACCGCGTCGTCAGCCTCAACATCTATGACATGCTGTTCGCCCTGGGGGAGGATCTGAGCGTCAAGCCCTCCCTGGTGGACAGGTGGACGGTGAGCTCCGACGGCCTCACCTACACGCTGACGCTCCGGCGCGGGGTGAAGTTCCACAACGGCAAGACCCTGGACGCGAAGGACGCGGTGTACAGCCTGACCCGCATGCAGAACAAGGGGTGCCGGGTCGGGGAGTTCAAGCGGCTGATGAAATCCATCGAGGCGGTCGATCCGCTCAACGTCAAGATCACGCTGAACGACACCCACGCCGGTTTCCTGGCGGCCCTGGCGAACCCGATCTGCCCGGCAGTGATCTATCCCGAGGGCGAGGCGGAGCGGCAGGGGGGCACGATCACGAAGCCGGTCGGGACGGGCCCGTTCGAGTTCGTGGAGTGGAAGAAGGACAGCGTCATCCGGCTGAAGAAGTTCGCGAACTACACGGTGGACAACCGCCCCACCTCGGGCTTTACCGGCAAGCGCCTCGCGCTCGTGGACCAGGTGGAGTTCATCCCCATCCGGGACTCCTCCGTCCGGGCGGCGGCCCTGGAGCGGGGCGACGTGGACGTGGCCATTGATCTCACCAAGCAGGATCTGGACCGGTACAAGGGCAGGCCCGGGCTGACGGTGAACGCGACGCCGGGACGGGCCTTCGCCGACCTGCGCTTCGGGTTCAAGAAGGGGATCTTCGCCAACAACGTCAAGATGCGCCAGGCCGTGGCCTCTGCCATAGACAAGGAGGAAGCGGTCAAGGCGGTGACCTTCGGCCTGGGCGCGCCGGCCCCGGCCGCCATCCCGCCCGGGACCCCTTACTTCACCTCGGTGCACGGGAGCGATCCCTACGCCAAGCCGCAAGTCGAAAAGGCCAGGCAGTTGCTGAAGGAGGCGGGCTACAAGGGCGAGGAGATCATCCTGGACGCGCACCTGCAGCCCGATATCTATGCGCAGTTGGCCGTGGTGCTCCAGTCCCAGTTGCAGGCGGCGGGCATGAACGTTCGCGTGCGCACGCTGGAGTCGGCGGCGGTCCAGACCACCTGGAACGGCGGGGAGTTCGCCTTCTTCCTGTCCGGGCTGACGCCGCGCCCGGATGCCGAGATCTACTACTGCCAGTTCTGGGAGAGCACCAGCACCTCGACGGGCTACAAGAACCCGGAGTACGACCGGCTATGCTCCGCGGCGCGCAAGACCCTCAAGCACGAGGATCGGGTGAAGGTGTTCAACGCGCTGGAGCAGCTCCTGCGCACGGACGTGCCCTGGATCCCGATCCTGTACATCCCGTCGGTGGAGGGCTGGCGCGACAGCGTGAAGGGCTGGAGCCACTGGGCGGCCGGCTACGCCCGGGCGTGGAACGTGACGGTAAGCAAATAGCGCCGAGCGCCGACTCCGCCTCTCTCGAGGGTCGCATGCCACCGCTGCTCCGACAGATCCTGCAGCGACTGATGGCCCTGGTGCCGATGCTGCTCGGGCTCTCCATCGCCTCCTTCGCCCTGGTGCACGTGATCCCCGGCGATCCGGCCGTGGTGATGCTGGGCGGGGAGGGGACGCCGCAGCAGGTGGCGGAGCTCCGGAAGCAGCTCGGGCTGGACCGGCCGCTTCTGGTGCGGTACGGGGAGTGGCTGGCGCGCGTGGCGCGGGGCGACCTCGGGGAATCCCTCTACAACCGGACCCGGGTGATCGACGAGATGCGCTGGCGCTTCCCGACCACCCTGACGCTGGTGTGCCTGTCGCTGCTCCTCTCCGTCGCCATCGGCGTGCCGGCCGGCCTGGTCTCGGCCGTGTTCCGCAACTCCTGGCTGGACCACCTGGCGCGGCTGCTCACGCTGGTCAGTCTGTCCCTGCCCAGCTTCTGGCTGGGCCTCATGCTGATCATCCTCTTCTCCGTGAAGCTGAGCCTCGTCCCGGTGGTGGGCTACACATCCGTGGTGACGGATTTCTGGTCGGGGATCCGCTTCCTCATCCTGCCCAGCCTGGCCCTGGGCACCTATCTGACCGCCCTCCTGGCCCGGCTGGTCCGGAGCAGCGTCCTGGAGGTCCTGGGCCAGGACTACATCCGGACGGCGCGGGCCAAGGGATTGCGGGAGCGGGCGGTCCTGTTTCGCCATGCCCTGCGCAACGCCCTCATCCCCGCCGTGACCGTCATCGGGATCAACGTCGGCATCCTCCTCGGGGGAAGCGCCGTGATCGAGACCCTCTTCGTCCTCCCCGGGGTGGGGCAGCTGGTGGTCACGGCGCTCTACAACCGGGACCTCCCGGTCATCCAGGGGCTGATCCTGTACATCTCGGTGATCTACGTGCTGATCAACCTGGTCGTGGACATCCTGTACACGTACCTCGACCCGCGGGTGCGCATCTGCTGAGCCGGGCGCGCCGCGCGGATTCTTCCATGGCCGTTTCCCTCAGCGACCGATCCTCCGTCATGGCCCCGCCCCTGCCGCCCCGAGGCGAGCGGCTGGGGCGGCTGTGGCGGCAGCTTCGCCGCAATCGGCTGTCCCTGGCCGGGAGCCTCATCGTGGCGAGCCTGGTCCTGGTGGCCCTCACGGCCCCCTATCTCGGCCTCAAGAGCCCGGTGAAGCTGGATTTGCCCCAGCGCTTCCTCCCGCCGGGCCCCGGGCACTGGTTCGGGACCGACCAGTACGGCCGCGACGTGCTGAGCCGGGTGGTCTTCGGCTCGCGGGTGAGCCTCATGACCTCGGTCCTGACCATGCTCGCGGCCGGGCTGCCGGGGGTCGGGCTCGGGATCGTCGCGGGGATCGCCTCGGCCCGGGTCTCCGGCGCGATCATGCGGGGCATGGATCTGCTCATGTCCTTCCCCCCCTTGCTCCTTGCGGTGGCCGTGGCCGCGGCGCTGGGGACGGGAACCCGGAGCATCATCTTCGCCCTGAGCGTGGTCTACCTTCCCCGCATCGTGCGGGTGACGCGGGGGATCTCGCTCTCGGTGGTGGCCCAGGAGTACATCGTCGCGGCCCGGGCGCTGGGGACGCCCCGGTGGCGCCTGATCCTGCTGACGGTGCTGCCCAACTGCCTGTCGGTCGTGGTCGTGCAGCTCAGCCTCTACTTCGCCGAGGTCCTGCTGGCGGAGGCCGCACTCTCGTTCCTGGGCCTGGGAGAGCCGCCTCCCACCCCCACCTGGGGCAACATCCTGCAGGACTCGCAGAAGTACATTCGCGACGCCCCGTGGATCGCCATCTTCCCCGGCTGCGCCATCGCCCTGTCGGTCCTGGGGCTGAACCTGTTCGGCGACGCCGTCCGGGACGCCATGGACCCGCGCCTGCGGACGTGAGGCCAGCGGCCTCGCGCCGGGGGCAGGAAAGGTTAGTCCCGCCCGACCTGTGCCGGCGAATCCTTGACAGCGGGCGGGCCGCGTTCATATGATGCATCCTCCAGTGACCGACGACGGAGAACGAATGACCAATGACCAGATCCCAATGACCAATGCGTCTGGAGATGGCCGAGGCGAGGTGACCAATGAAAGCGTTGGATAAGCCCGTGCTCCTGGACATTTACCGCAAGATGGTCACGGTTCGGATCTTCGAGGAGACGGCGGCCGACCTGTTCCTCAAGGGACAGCTTCCCGGCTTCCTCCACCTGTACGTCGGCGAGGAGGCGGTGGCGGCGGGCGTGATGGCCCACCTCAGCCCCCAGGACATGATCACCAGCACCCACCGGGGGCACGGCCACGCCGTGGCCAAGGGGGCGCGCCTGGACCTGATGTTCGCGGAACTCTTCGGCAAGAAGACCGGCTACTGCCACGGCAAGGGCGGCTCCATGCACATCGCCGACCTGGACCTGGGCATCCTGGGGGCCAATGGCATCGTGGGGGCGGGGGTGCCCATCGCCACGGGGGCGGGCCTGGCCCTGAAGATGAAGGGAACGGACCGGGTGACGGTGTGTTTCTTCGGGGACGGCGGCAGCAACACCGGCGCCTTCTACGAGGGGGTGAACCTGGCGGCGGTGTGGGACCTGCCGGTGGTGTTCGTGTGCGAGAACAACCAGTACGCCGAATCCACCCCCCGGGGCGTGCACCAGAAGGTGAAGGACATTGCAGACCGCGCCGCCGCCTTCAATATCCCCGGCGTGGTGATGGACGGGATGGACGTCTTTGACGTGTACCAGAAGGCGGGGGAGGCCATCGATCGCGCGCGGAAGGGCGGCGGGCCCATCCTGCTGGAGGCCAAGACCTACCGCTTCTGGGGCCATTACGTGGGGGATCCGCAGATCTACCGCACGAAGGAAGAGGTCGAGGAGTGGAAGAGGCGGGACCCCATTCTCACCTTCCGCGAGCGCGTGCTCACGGAGGGCACGCTGAGCGCCGCCGAGCTGGACGCCATTGACGCCGCCATCCGGAGGGAGATGGAGGCGGCGGTGCAATTCGCCCGCGAGAGCCCGGAGCCTGAACTCGAGAGCGCCTTGCAGGATATCTTTACCGAATGACAATGACCAATGACCAATTCCCAATGACCAAAAACGAATGACCAAATGGCGAATGACCAATTCAGGCTGTGGTTGCGCTGGTGATGATGCTGCTCAGGATGCGCACCAGCTCGACAGCCTCCTCGGAAAGTTCTTGGACCTCGGGGTCGTGCAGGAGGTCGGCCGCGGTTGTCATGGCCAGCCAAAGCCGCGACTCCCGCGCCTCTTTCCGAGCGATTTTCACGTGTTTGACGAAGTCCTTCTTGGAGATGGCACCATCTGCCTCTTCCATGTTTGAGCCGACCGAGGTGCCTGCGCGCAAAAGCTGTCTGCCGACTTCGGTACCTGCGACAGTGCGGGGCAGTTTTCCCACAAGTGTGATGACGCGTACCCCGAACAGGAACGTCCGCTGCTTGATATCGTAGGGAACGTCTCGGCTGGCTGCGGCGCCCATGAATGCCCTCCTTATTGATCGTTCGGGTCTTGATGTTGAGGGAGCGTAGCATCGCTGTGACCTAGAATCCCATTGGGGTTTGGTCATTTGTCATTGGTCATTGCCCTACAGGGGAGGCCGCAATGAGGAAAATCACGTACCGCGAGGCGGTCGTCGAGGCGCTGCGCGAGGAGATGCGCCGGGACGAGCGGGTCTATCTCCTCGGCGAGGACATCGCCGAGTTCGGGGGGAGCTACAAGACCACCCAGGGCCTGCTGCAGGAGTTCGGCAAGGAGCGGGTGCGCAACACTCCCATCTCCGAGGCGGCCATCGTGGGGGCGGCGCTGGGGTCGGCCCTGCTGGGGATGCGCCCGGTGGCCGAGATCATGTACATCGACTTCGCCGGCATCGCCATGGATCAGATCGTGAACCAGATGGCGAAGGTCAAGTACATGTTCGGCGGCAAGGCCAAGGTGCCGGTGGTCATCCGGACCCAGGGCGGGACGGGCCGGTCCTCCGCGGCCCAGCACGCCCAGAGCCTGGAGGCCTGGTTCGTCCACGTCCCGGGCCTCAAGGTCGTCATGCCCTCGACCGCGTACGACTGCAAGGGCCTGCTCAAGGCGGCTATCCGGGACGACAACCCCGTCTTCTTCATCGAGCACAAGCTGCTCTATACGACCACGAGCGAGATCCCGGACGAGGAGTACCTCCTTCCCCTGGGCAAGGCGGACGTGAAGCGCGAGGGGACGGATGTCACCATCGTGGCCACGTCCCGCATGGTGCACTTGGCCCTGGCCGCGGCCGATCGGCTCGCGGCCGAGGGCATCCAGTGCGAGGTGGTGGACCCGCGGACCCTGTCCCCGCTGGACGAGGCGACGATCCTCAACTCGGTCGGGAAGACCAACAGGCTGGTGGTCGTGTGCGAGGCGGCGCCGCAGTGCAGCTTCGCCTCCGAGGTGGCGGCCGTGGTGGCCGAGAAGGGCTTCGACCTCCTGGACGCACCCATCCAGCGCGTGACCTCCATGCACACCCCCATCCCCTTCGCGCCCAAGCTGGAGAAGTTCGTCACCCCCAGCGAGGACAAGATCGTCGCCGCCGTGAAGAGGATCGTGGGGTAGCGGCGCGCAAATGGCCGCGGCCTGTTCCGCCTCGGGTGCCGGGCCGCCCCCCCTGCGGTGCCGGCCTTCGGCCTTGACCGACGGGGCCTGCGGCCTCCCCTCCGGAGAATCCCGGGAGCTTGACAGGAAGGCGCAGGGGAAGATAATAAATTTTTGCGGAAGCACGATCCGCGAGCAGAGACCTGCGCAGCATCGCCCTGCCCGTGGGCGGCCAGGCCGGCACGTGCCAGTCTCGGATGGCTGGTCGCTGCGATCTCTCTCCAGGCATCCTCGCTCCCATGATCCCGTAAGGAGTGCACATGGCGACGCGCGTTGATATGCCCCAGTTGGGGCTGACCATGGAGAAGGGGACGATCCTCCAGTGGCTGAAGGCCGAGGGAGAGAGGGTCGAGAAGGGCCAGCCGCTCGTCCTCATCCAGACCGAGAAGGTGGAATACGAGGTGGAGGCACCCGCCTCCGGGACGCTGCTCAAGGTCGCGGCCAAAGAGGGCACGGAGCTGGCCGTGGGCGGGTTGATGGCCGTCCTGGGGCAAGCGGGCGAGGACGTGTCAGGGCTCTTGGCCGGTGCGCCTGCTCCCGCCCCAGCGGGGGCCGAGACTTCGGCGAGCTCAGTCGAGCCGCGAGCCGAGAGCCGCGAGCCGAGAGCCGCGAGCCGAGAGGCCGCCGCGCCGGCGAGGGCGCCGGGGGAGCGGGTGAAGATCTCGCCCGTGGCGAAGAGGCTGGCGCAGGAGCATGGCATTGACCTCTCGACCATCACCCCCACCGGCCCCGAGGGGCGGATCGTCCGGGAAGATGTCGAGCGGGCGATCGCCATGAAGAGCCGAGGGCCGAGGGCCGAGGGCCGAGAAGAACCCAAGGCAGTTCCTGACCTCATCCCGCTCGCGGGCATCCGCAAGGTGATCTTCGACCGGATGGCCCAGTCGTGGCGCGAGGCGGCGCGCGTCACCCTGTTCGCCGACGCGGACATGACCGAACTGGTCAAGCTGCGGCAGGCCCAGGGTGCCGACTGGGAGCGACGGTTCGGGATCAGGCCCTCGTACAGCGACCTGATCCATCTCGCCGTGGCGAAGGCGCTCCGGGAAGAGCCGCGCATCAACTGCCGGCTGGAGGGGCAGGGGGTGCGCGTCCGGAAAGAGGTCAACCTCGCCTTCGCCGTGGACCTGGGGGAGGGGCTGGTCGCCGCCGTGATCCGGGACGCCGACAAGAAATCGCTGGGGGACCTCACCCGGGCGGCCCGGGACCTGGCGGAGCGGGGCCGGTCGGGGAGGTTGACGCCGGACGAGATGGCGGACGGGACGTTCACGGTGACAAACCTCGGCACCTACGGGGTGGAGGCCTTCACCCCCATCATCAACCCGCCCCAGGCCGGCATCCTGGGCGTCGGGAAGATCCTGGAGAGGCCGGTGGTGATGAACGGGGGCATCCACGTCCGATCCACGATGACCCTCTCGCTGGTCTTCGACCATCGGCTGGTGGATGGGGCCCCGGCCGCGAGGTTCCTGGCCAAGGTGAAGGAGCTGCTGGAGAACCCGGCATGGATTGAATGACCACGGACCAACCACCCAGGTCCAGGATTCACGGTCCAGTGGCCAATCGTGTCGGAGATGGGGCACGCGGCGTGGCGGTCGAGGTGGAAACGGCGAGGGTCGAGTCGTCCGTCGCAGGCGGATGGCAGGTCCTGGACCTTGCCCTGGAGCCCTTCGGCGTGACGCTCCGCCGGCAGGAGGAGCTGGTCTGCCGGCGCCTCGCCGGGACGGTCCCGGACACGCTGATCCTGGTGGAGCATCCGCCCGTGGTGACGCTGGGCCGGGCCAAGCGGCACGACAACCTGCGCCTCGACCCGGCGGCCCTCCGGGCGCGGGGGATCGAGTTCTACGAGATCACGCGGGGCGGGGACGCCACCTACCACGCGCCGGGCCAGCTCGTGGGGTATCCTGTCTTCGACCTGCGAGGGCACGGGCGGGACGTCCTCCGGTTCTGCCGGGGGATAGAAGCCGCCCTGATCGCGGCCCTGGCGGCCTTCGGGATCGCCGCCGAGGCGGTTCCCGGCAAGGCGGGGGTCTGGGTGGGCGGCCGGAAGATCGCCTCGCTGGGCATTTCGGTGCGCCGCTGGGTGACCTTCCACGGCTTCGCCCTGAACGTCAACACCGATCTTGCCGGCTTCCAGGTGATCCGGCCGTGCGGGGAGGAGCCGGGCATCATGACCTCCATGGCCGCCCTGCTGGGACGGCCGGTGGCCATGCAGGAGGTCCGGAGGGTCGTGGCCGCCCGGTTTGCCGAGACGTTCTCCCCGGCGTTTGCGCGCGAGGCGCGCAAGAGCCAGACCTCTGGGGCGAAGAAGACAGGAGGCGCCTGATGAATCTTCCGCGCATGTATCGGGTGAAGCAGCGGTTCGAGGGTCCGGCGCTTCACGACATTCCGGGGGCGGTCCGGGACACCATGCGCAGCCTGCACCTCGCCGACCGGGTGAAGCCGGGGCAGAGCGTGGCCATCACCGCGGGCAGCCGGGGGATCGCGAACATTGACCGGATCACCCGGACCGTGGTGGACGAGCTCAAGGCCCTGGGCCTCAAGCCCTTCATCGTTCCCACCATGGGCAGCCACGGCGAGGCCACGGCCGAGGGGCAGCGCAAGATCCTGGAGCACTACGGGATCACCGAGGCCAGCATGGGCTGCCCGATCAAATCCAGCATGGAGGTGGTGCGGATCGGCGAGGTGAAGGGCATCCCGGTCTTCTGCGACAGGAACGCCTGGGAGGCGGACCACATCGCCGTGGTGGCCCGGGTGAAGACCCACACCGATTTCGACGCCGAGATCGAGAGCGGTCTGTTCAAGATGATGGCCATCGGCCTGGGCAAGCAGCACGGGGCCGAGCAGTATCACCGGGCGGGCCACCATTACGGCTACGCCGAGGTCTTCCCCCAGGTGGGGAAGGCCGTCCTGGAGACGGGGCACGTCCTGTTCGGCCTGGGAATCGTCGAGAACGGCTACGACGAGACGGCCAGGGTCCAGGCCCTGCTGCCCCAGGATTTCTGGGAGGGGGAGAAGGCCCTGCTCCGCGAGTCGAAGGCCTGGATGGCCAGGCTGCCCTTTGAGGCCATTGACCTGCTTATCGTGGACGAAATGGGCAAGGATGTCAGCGGGGCCGGGATGGACCCCAACGTCATCGGGCGCCCCTCGGTCCAGAAGGTGCCGAAGGCACCCAGGGTCAAGCAGCTCTTCGTCCGCGATCTGACTCCGGCCTGCGACGGCAACGCCATCGGCATCGGGATGGCGGATCTGACCACGCGCCGGCTGGTGGAGCAGATCAACTACAGGGCCATGTACATGAACGCCATCACCTCGGGGGTGCCCGAGGCGGCCCGGGTGCCGATGGCCTTCGACACGGACCGGGAGGCCATCCAGGTGGCCCTGGGGATGATCGGCCTCACGCCGCCCGAGCAGGCCGCGGTGGTGCGCATCAAGAACACGCTGCTCCTCAGCGAGCTGGACGTCTCCGAGGCGCTGCTTCCCCTCGTCAAGGCGCAGGATCGGTTGAGCATCGTCAGCGGTCCCGTGCCCCTCAGCTTCGACGCCACGGGGAACCTGCCGCCCTTCTGAGAGGAATGACCAATGACCAATTCCCAATGACCAATGGGTTTCGAGCGATTTGAACCTCATTGGGATTTGGTCATTCGTTATTGGTCATTGAATCCGGGGGATGCCATGTCCCAGTACTTCATTGATCCGAAGGCGCTCCAGGGAAAAGAGATTGCCCCGGGCACCGAGATCCGGGTGGCCTGCGGGGAGAAGATCATGCTCTCCTTCGTGCGGATCAAGCCCGGGGCGGTGGTGCCCATGCACAGCCATCCCCACGAGCAGGGCGGCATCTGCCTGGAAGGCGCCATGGAATTCACCATCGGCGGCGAGACCCGGATCGTGAGGACGGGCGAGGGCTGGATGATCCCCGGTGGCGTCATGCACGCGGTGCGGGCGCTGGAGTCGGGGGCCTACGCCCTGGACATCTTCTATCCCCACCGGGAGGAGTACAAGTAACTTCTCACCCTGCGCCCTCGCCTTCCGGGGGAGGGAGGGTGGAGGGTTTGGCGGAAAGGGGTGCCCGTTGCGAAATCCACTGAAGGCCAAGCTGTCGAGAGGAGAGGCGGTCTGGGGGACCTTCGTCTTCGAGTACGGCTCGCCAGCCGTCCCCCGGATCATGCAGGCGGCGGGCTGGGACTACATCCTGATTGATACGGAGCACGCCAGCTTCGGCATCGAGACCGTGGCCAATCTCCTCCACGTGTCCTCGGCCGTGGGTCTGCCGGCCGTGGTCCGGGTGCCCGAGCCGGAGCGATCGCTGCTCTGTCGCCCCCTGGATGCCGGCGCCCTGGGCATCATGGTGCCCCGGGTGGAGAGCAAGGCCCAGGCAGAGCAGATCGTCCGCTACACGAAGTACTATCCCATGGGCGATCGCAGCGTGGCCCTGGGCACCGCCCACAACGAGTACCGGCGGGTGATCGGCAAGCAGTTCATGCGCGAGGCGAACGCGGAGCTGCTGACCATCGTCCAGGTGGAGACCCAGCGGGGCATCGAGCACCTGGAGGAGATCCTGTCGGTGCCCGGCCTGGACGTGGCCTACATCGGCCCCTACGATCTGTCCACCTCCATGGGCATTCCGGGCGAGCTGGGCCACCCCCGGGTGGTGCGCGCCATCCAGGCCCTCCTGGCCGCCTGCAGGCGCCACGGTGTCCTGGCCGGGAATTACGTGGAGAGTGTCCGGGACGGGCGCGCCTGGGTGCGGCGCGGGATGCGCTTCATGACCTACGGCGCGGACTTCGGGATGGTCATGGCGCACAGCCGGACGGTGCTGGGCGGCCTGCGCGCGGGGCGGAGGGGCCATGGCGCACGCCCCCGGTAAGCTGAAGGCGGTCACCACCGACCAGCACCGCTTCCCCCTCGAGGTGGAGCGGGAGATCCTGGCCCGCGCGGGCGTCGAGATCGTCCCGGCCGTGTGCCGGAGCGAGGACGAGACCATCGCCGCCTGCCGGGACGCCCACGCCATCCTGACGGCCTCGGCCCCCTTCACGCGGCGGGTCATCGCCGAACTCCGGGAGGCCCTGGTCATCTGCCGGTACGGGATCGGGGTGGATACGGTGGACGTCCCCGCAGCCACGGAGCAGGGCATCATCGTGGCCAACGTCCCGGACTTCTGCTTCGACCAGGTGGCCGATACCGCCATGAGCCTGATCCTCTCGGTTCCCCGGAAGGTGCACCTGCTGAACAGCCTCATCCATCGGGGCGTCTGGAACCGGGACGCGGCCAGGCCAGTCCACAACTTCCGGGGGGCGACGCTGGGGCTGTTCGCCTTCGGGAACATCGCCCGCAACGTCTGCCGGAAGGCGGTGGCCTTCGGGTTCCGGATCATCGCCCACGACCCCTACGTGGCCCCCGAGAGCGTCCGGGACTACCCGGTGACCCTGGTGGACTTCGACACGCTGCTCCGCGAGGCGGACCTGCTGTCGGTTCACGCCCCGCTCACGCACGAGACGCGCCACCAGTTTGACGAGGGGGCATTCCGCCGGATGAAGCCGTCCGCCTACTTCTTCAACCTCGGCCGCGGACCGATCCACGACCAGCGGGCGCTCTACCGGGCGCTCAGCCAGGGCTGGATCGCGGGGGCCGGCCTGGACGTCCTGGAGAAAGAGCCGCCCGATCCGGACGATCCCATTCTGGCGCTGGACAATGTCGTCTTCACGCCCCATTATGCCTCCTACACGGAGGAGGCGTACCACGAGCTGCGGGTCAAGACCGCCGAGAACGCCGCCGCGGTCTTGCGGGGGGAGTTTCCGAACTACCTCTACAACCCCGAGGTGAAGGCGAAGGCGCGGTTGCTCACCCGGCGCTAACCACAGGGACCCCAGGGGTCCAGAGGAGGAGGGAAGACCATGAGCTTGAAGGGCAAGAGGGTCGCGGTGCTGGCCGAGGAGATGTACCAGGAGATGGAGCTGTGGGTGCCCTACTACCGGCTCAAGGAAGAGGGCGCCGAGGTGAAGGTGGTGGGCCCGGAGAGGAAGACCTACAAGAGCAAGCTCGGGTACCCGGTGACCGCCGACGTGGCCGCCTCGGAGGTGTCCGCCAAGGACTTCGACGGGGTGGTGATCCCGGGGGGCTACGCCCCCGACCTCCTGCGGCGGCACCAGGCCGTGCTGGACCTGGTGAAGGGCTGCTTCCAGCAGGGCAAGCCGGTGGCGGCCATCTGCCACGCGGGCTGGGTGCCCATCTCGGCCGGCATCCTCAAGGGGAAGACGGCCACCTGCTTCTTCGCCATCAAGGACGACCTGATCAACGCCGGGGCCCGCTACGTGGACCAGGAGGTGGTGGTGGACGGCAACCTGATCACCTCGCGCAAGCCGGATGATCTGCCCGCCTTCTGCCGCGAGCTGGTGAAGGCCCTCGAGAAATAGCATCCCCCTCACCCTCCCTCTTATATTTATCCAGAGGCACTCAATGGAGACCTC
>JBBIQE010000052.1:0-22473 GCA_037442485.1 Methylomirabilis sp. (SeqCode) | reverse complement strand
GGGGGGCGGGCGGGGGCGGGCGGGCGCCCGAGCCGGCCGGGAATCCACCGCAGCCGCTCCCAGAACCAGTCGGGCAGCCGGAGGAGCTTGCCGACGCGGAGCGACTGCAGGTCGTCGAAGTAGGTGTACAGCACGGGGGTCACGAGCAGGGTGAGCAGCAGGCACAGGCTCTGCCCGCCGACCACGACGGTGGCCATGGCCGCCCGGGAGGCGGAGCCATCCCCGCGCCCCAGGGCGATGGGGAGCATCCCGGCGATGATGGAGATCGTCGTCATCAGGATCGGCCGGAGGCGCGCGTGATCCGCCCTGAGGATGGCCTCGGAGCGTGGGAGCCCCCGCTCCCGCAGGACGTTGGTGTAGTCCACCTGGAGGATGGCGTTCTTCTTCACCACCCCGAAGAGCATCAGCACCCCGATGGCGCTGAAGATGTTCATGGTCTTGCCCGCCACCAGGATGGAAAGGAGCCCGAAGGGCAGCGACAGGGGGAGCGAGGCCATGATGGTGAAGGGATGGAGGAAGCTCTCGAACTGGGCCGCCAGGACCATGTAGATGAAGATGAGGCTCAGGCCGAGCGCGATCAGGAAGTTGAAGCGCGCCTCGGCCAGGATCTGGGCCCGGCCCAGGTACTTGGTCGTGTAGCCGGGCGGCAGCTTCACGGCCGCCACCTTGGGGGCCATCCGCTTCACCGCCTCGCCGATGGGCAGCCGCGGGTCCAGGTTGGCGATGATCCCCACCTGCCGCTCGCGATCCAGCCGGTCAATCTGGTTGGGGCCCTTCTCCTCCGTCAGGCGCACCACGTTGCTCAGCTTCACCAGGCCCAGTTTCACGCTGGGCACGTACAGGTCGCCGATCACCTCGGCGTTCTTGCGGAAGTCCTCCTGGAGCCGCAGGCGGACGACGTACTGGTCGTCGGCCTCTTTGAACTTGGTCACTTCCTCGCCGCCCACCATGGTGCGGAGGCTGCTCGCGATGGCGTCCACGCCCACGCCCAGGACGGCGGCCTTGTCCCGGTCGATGTGGACCCGGATCTCCGGCTTGCGCCGGGCGAGGGTGGTGTCCACGTCCACCAGCCCGGGGATGCTGCGCGCCTCGGCGGCCAGGGCCTGGGAATACCGGTCCAGGGCCTCCAGGTCCGGCCCGCGCAGGATGAGCTGGAAGGGGTGGCGGCGCGCGCCGGTCTGCCCGGTGGCAAACAGGTTCTGCACGCTGACCGTAAGATCCGGGTACCTGGCCATGATCTTCCGGGCCTCGCGCATCACCTCCTGCTGCGAGAAATCCCGCTGGCGAAGCCGGGGCAGCCCGAAGAGCTTGCGCAGGCCCAGGTGCTCCGCGAGGCGGCCGAACTCCGTCCCCTCCCGCAGGGGGGTGAGACCGACGTACAGGCTGGCGTCGGTCACCGCCGCCTGCTCCCCCACGCCCACGGTGGTGAACAGGACCTCGACCCCCTTGAGCCTGGCGATCTCCCCCTCCACCTGCCGCAGGATGCGGTCCGTGCGCTCCAGCGACGACCCCTCGGGCGCCTGGATGAAGATTTCGAACTCGCTCTGGTCGTCGTCGACAAAGCTCTCCTCGCCGATGTAGCGGTAGAGCCAGAAGGTGGAGGCCGCCGTGAGAACGGCCAGCAGCAGGACCACGGGCCGGCGGCGGAGGGAGAACCGGAGCAGCCGGTCGTAGCCGCGCGCGATCACCCGGAAGAAGCGGGACTCCTTCGACCGGTGGTGCGCCCCGTTCGCCTCCGGCACCTTGAGGAAGCGGGAGCAGAGCATGGGGGTGAGGGTGAACGCCACCAGGAGCGAGACCAGGATGGCCGAGGCCGCCGTGATGCCGAAGCTGAAGAAGAGGCGCCCGATGCGGCCCTGCATGAAGGCCACCGGGACGAAGATCACCACCAGGGAGAGGGTCGTGGCCATGACGGCCAGGCCGATCTCCCGCGTGGCCTCCACCGCCGCCTCCATGGGGGAGCGCCCCTCCTCCTCGATGTAGCGGTAGATGTTCTCCAGGACGACCACGGCGTCGTCAATCACGATGCCCGTGGAGAGGCTCAGCCCCAGCATGGTCATGTTGTTCAGGGTGAAGTCCAGGGCCCGCATGAGGGTGAAGGTGGCGATGATGGAGGTCGGGATCGAGATGGCTGCGATGATGGCGGAGCGCAGGTTGCGGATGAACAGCACACCACCGCGGCGGCCAGGAAGCCGCCCAGGATCATGTGGGTCTGGACCTCCTCGAAGGATCGCCGGATGAAGCGGGACTGGTCCCGTACCGTCTGCACCGTGTAGTCGGGCGGCAGCGTCCTGGCGATCAGCCGGAGGCGCCCCTTGACCATGTCCACCACCTTGACGGTGTTGGTCCCCGACTGCTTGCGCACGAGGAGCGAGACCGCGTTCTGGCCGTTGAAGCGCGAGATGGTCCGGGGCTCCTCGGTGCCGTCCACCACGCCGCCCAGGTCCCGGATGCGGATGGGGGTGCCGGTCTTCCCCGTCAGGGTCAGGTCTCCGAACTGGACCGGGGCGCCGGCCGTGGTGGCGACGATCACATCCCCGAACTGCTCGGCCGTGCGCAGGCGGCCCATGGTCCGCAGGACCTTCTCGCTGTCCCCGAAGCTGACCCGTCCGCCCGGGATCTCCAGGTTCTGCCGCTCGAGGGCCTGCTTGGCCTGCTCGATGCTCACGCGGTAGGCGGCCATCTTCCGCGGATCCAGCGTCACCTGGATCTCCCGCTTGCGGTCCCCCACGAAGGTGATGCTGCCCACCCCGCTGATGGTCTCCAGCGGCTGCTTGATGCGCTGGTCCACGAACTCGGTGATCTCGCGCTGGTCGCGGCGGGCCGAGACCACGATGGCCAGGACGGGGGCCGCGTCCGGGTCGAACTTCTCCACGATGGGCGGATCGGTGTCCTTGGGGAACTTGGCCAGGATGGTCGAGATCTTGTCCCGCACGTCCTGGGCCGCTACGTCCGGGTCCCGCTCCAGGGCGAAGACGGCCGTCACCCGCGAGTTGCCCTCGCTGGTGCTGGAGCGTAGCTCCTCCAGGCCGTTGATGGTGTTGACCACCTCCTCGATTGGCTTGGTGATCTGGGTCTCCATCTCTTCGGGGCTGGCGCCCGCAAGGCGGGTGGTGATGGTGATGGTGGGCCGGTCAATCTTGGGGAGCAGGTCCAGGCCGAGCCGCTCGTAGGAGAACCAGCCCATCACCACCAGGGCCATGATCAGCATGGTGGTGAAGACCGGTCGCTTGACGCAGAGCTCGGCCAGGAACATGCGCGCAGTCTAGGGAGGAACCCACAAGAAATCAAGCCAAAGGCGTAGAGCCATCCCTGCGGGCGCGACGCCTCCTTCTGCCGCCCGCCGGTCCTCAGGTCCGGCCGTGGCTCCGGCCCAGCCGGTGGAATGCCGCCGCACCGAGGAGGAGCACGGCCGCCGCCACGGCGAAGCCGGCGCGGAAGCCCGCCCGCTCGATCACCGGACCCACGATGACGGATCCGGCCGCCACCCCGCCGTACAGCGCCATGCTGTAGCCCCCCATGGCCGCCCCGCGCACCGAAGGTTCCGTGGCTTCGCTCAGGGCGGCGCCCGTGGCCACGGCGCCGATGCCCTGCCCCACCCCGGTCAGCCCGATGGCAGCCGCCAGGACCGCGGGGTGCGTGAGGACCGGGATCAGGGCCGCGGCCGCGGCGAAAATGAGGAGCCCGGCCGTGACGAACGGCGCCCGGATCCCGGACCGATCCGAGACATAGCCCACCGGCGCCCGCATCCCCATGTTGCAGAACGCCTGGAGTCCGAAGAGTCCGCCGATGGCCCGGCGGGAGAGGCCGAGGTCCTGAGCGTAGAGGGGCAGGAACGCCAGGAGAACCCCCCAGGCGAACGTCAGGCAAAAGACCGCCCCCCAGCATCCCAGGACCACCGGATTCCCGGTCACCCGGCGCAGGCCCGCCAGGGAGGCCCTCCGCCCTCCGGGCTGGGCGCGCATCTCCGGCAGGCCGGCCACGGCCAGGAGCCAGGTGGCCAGCAGGAGGCCGCCGGAGGCGAGGAAGGCGAAGCGATACCCGCCGAGATCCGCGGCGATTCCTCCGCACGCCGGGCCCAGGGTCATTCCCCCGTACAGCGCTGTCGTGTACCAGCCGTACGCCCGGCCGGCCCCGGCGGGGCCTCCCGCCTCGCCGATGTAGGCCATCACGGCCGGCGTGAGCGCCGCCATGGCCCATCCCGCCAGCGCCAGGACCCCCGCCAGGACGGCAACCGCCTGGCTCAGGGGCAGGGCGAGCGAGGTGGCCGCGCTGATGCAGAGTCCCACCACGATCAGCCGCCGCCGCCCGAAGCGATCCGCCAGGAGCCCCGCGGGGATCGCGCTGACCGCGGCCACCACCGTGAACGCCCCCATCAGCAGGCCGATCTCACCCGTGCCGGCGCCGCCGGCCCGGGCGTAGAGCGGCAGCAGGGGCATGCGCATGTAGGCGCCCACGTAGTGCAGGAAGACGACCAGGCAGGCCAGGCCGACAGGTGGAAGAACGCGAAGGCGCATGGGGCGACTGCCCCCCGACCACCGACTACCGACCGCTGACCGCTGATGTGTGCGCCTTGCCCGCTGCCCGGTGCCGACTGCCTGCGGGCGCCTCGGGGGGGCGGCGGCCGCCCACGGCGCGGGACCAGCCCCAGGCGAAGCGATCCCACACGCTGGCCGGGGCGCGGAAGAAGGCCCGGGCGAGGCGGCGCGTCCCGAGGTCGTCGAACAGCGAGTAGAAGACCGGGGTGGCCACCAGCGTGAGGAGCAGGGACAGCATCTGGCCCCCGATGACCACGGTGGCCATGGAGGCCCGGCCGGCCGCGCCGTCCCCCCGGCCGAAGGCGATGGGCACCATGCCGAAGACGATGGACAGGGTCGTCATCAGGATGGGCCGCAGCCGCGCGTGGTTCGCCTCGATGATCGCCTGCAACCGCGGCCGCCCCCGCTCCCGCAGCGTATTGGTGTAGTCCACCTGGAGGATGGCGTTCTTCTTCACCACGCCCATGAGGAGGAAGAGCCCGATGACGCTGTTCAGGTTCAGGGTCTGGCCGGTGGCGGCCAGCGTGAGGAGCCCGAAGGGAAGCGTGAGGGGCAGCGACAGCATGATCGTCACCGGGTGGACGAAGCTCTCGAACTGGGCCGCCAGCACCATGTAGATGAAGACGAGGCTGAGGATCAGGGCGATGAGGAAGTTCCGGGCGGCCTCGCCGATGAACTTCCCCTGACCGAAGTACGAGGTCGAGTAGCCGGGCAGCAGGTTCGCCTCTCGCACGGCGGCGTTGCCCTCCAGCATGGCCTCCACCAGGGGCTTGTTGAAGAGGTTGGCCACCACCGTGATCTGCCGCTCGCGGTTGAACCGGTCAATCTGGCCGGGGGCCTTGCCCGGGCGGAACTCGGTCACGTTGCTCAGATGGACGAGGCGTCCCCCCGCACCCCGCAGCATGACCTGCGAGATGACCTGCAGGCTGTCGCGGTACTGCTGCAGCAGCCGAAGGCGCACGTTGTACTGCTCGTCCCCCTCGCGGAAGGTGCCGACCTTCTCGCCCCCCACCAGGGTGCGGAGGCTCCCGGCGATGGTCGCCACCCGGATGCCCAGGTCGGCGGCCTTCTGCCGGTCGATGCGCACCCGCACCTCGGGGCGGCGGGCCGCCAGGCTGGTGTCCAGGTCGGCAAACCCCGGGATCCCCCGCAGCCGGGCGATCACCCGCTGGGCGTACTGCTCCAGCCGGTCCAGCTCGGGGCCGCGGATGACCAGGTTGAACGGCGTCTGCCGGAAGCCGCCGCCGGAGATGAGGCTGATCTGCTGGGCGCTCACCCGCAGATCGGGGAACTTCCGCAGGGCCACCCGGGCCATCTGCATGATCTGCTGCTGCGTCTCCTTGCGCGTGGACAGATGGCTCAGCCCCACATACACCGAGGCATCGGTCACGTTGGTGACGTTGCTCCCCTGCACGCCGATGGTGGTGAACAGCGTCTGGACGCCGGGGAGCTTGCCCAGCTCCGCCTCCACCTGGCGCAAGAGGGCATCGCTGCGCTCCAGGGAGGAGCCGGGCGGCGTCTCGACGACGACCTCGAACTCGCTCATGTCGTCGGCGACGATGAACTCCTTCTTCACGTAGGGGAGGACGGCAACTGTCGAGGCCGCCACGACCGCCGTCAGGGCCACGACGGTCTTTGGATGCCCCAACCCCCAGCGCAGCAACCGGTCGTAGCCCCGCTCCAGGGCCGCATAGAATCCCCTCTGCTTGGAGGCCGCCCCGGCCCGGCCGCGATCCGCCCCCCCGTGCGCCGGCGGCTTGAGCAGCCTGGAGCTGAGGCTGGGCGTGAGGGTGAAGGAGACCAGCAGCGACACCGAGATCGCGAAGGCGGCGGTGAGGCCGAAGCTGTTGAAGAACCGGCCCACGATGCCGGACATGAAGGCCACGGGCAGGAAGATGACCACCAGCGAGAGGGTGGTCGCCATGACCGCCAGGCCGATTTCCCGCGTGGCCTGCTGGGCCGCCTCCAGGGGCCCCACCCCCTCCTCCTCCATGTATCGGAAGATGTTCTCCAGCACCACGATGGCGTCGTCAATGACGATGCCCACCGAGAGCGACAGCCCCAGCATGGTCTGGTTGTTCAGGGTGAAGCCCGCGTACTTGAGCAGGCTGAAGGTGCCGATGATGGAGGTGGGGATGGCCAGGGCGGCGATGAGGGCGGCGCGCACGTTCCGGATGAAGAAGAAGACCACGAGGCTGGCCAGGACGCCGCCCAGGATCAGGTGCTCCTGGACCTCTTTCATGGAGCGGCGGATGAACCGGGACAGGTCCCGCACCTCCACCACCCGGATGTCCGGGGGCAGCGTCCGCCGGATCTCGCCAAGGCGCTGGCGCACCCGGTCCACCACCTGCACCGTGTTCGTGCCGGACTGCTTGCGGACCAGCAGGGAGACGGCGTTCTCGCCGTTCAGGCGGGACAGGGTCCGGGGCTCCTCGGTGCCGTCCACGGCGCGGCCGATGTCCGCGATCCGGACCGGCGCCCCCTTGAACTCCGCCACGACGAGGCGGTGAAAATCCTCCACCCGCTCGATGCGGCCCTGGGTGCGCAACCCCTCCTCCCGCCCCCCCCGGGTGATCCGGCCGCCGGGGATCTCGGCATTCTGCTGCTGGATGGCCTGCTTCACCTGCTCGACGGCGAGGCCGTAGGCGGCGAGCCGGTCGGCATCCAGCTCGATCTGAATCTCGCGCTTCCGGTCGCCGACGAAGGTCAGGCTCCCTACGCCGCTGACGGTTTCGATCTGGCGCTTGATCCGCTTGTCGGCGATCTCGGTGATCTCGCGGGGCGATCGCCGGCCGGAAACGACGATGGCCAGGATGGGGGTGGCGTCGGGGTCCAGCTTCTCGATGATGGGGGGGTCGGTCCCGGGCGGGAACTGGGCCAGGATGGTGGCGACTTTGTCCCGGACCTCGTTGGCGGCGACATCCACCGGCTTCTCCAGGACGAAGGTGACGAAGACCTGGGAGATGCCCTCCTTGGTGGTACTGCGCAGCTCGTCAATCCCGTTGATGGTGTTGACCACCTCCTCGATGGGCTTGGTGATCTGGCTCTCGACCTCCTCGGGCGTGGCCCCCTCGAGCGTCGTGGTCACCGTGACGGTGGGGAATTCCACCCGGGGGAAGGCGTCCAGACCCAGGTCGCGGTAAGAGGCCAGGCCCAGCACCACCAGCGACGCGATGAGCATGGTGGTGAAGACGGGCCGGCGGATGCACAGATCACTCAGTCGCATGGGAACTCAGCCGAGCGGGACACGGCCGGCCGCCGAGCGGAAGGCGGCCCGGCGATGTCGCGGGGGGAGCGGCACCCGGCCGGATGCCCCCTGCACTATCTCCGACGGCCGTGGCCGGCCTCCTCGGGAGCGGGGGCGCCCCGGGCGCCGGCCTGGACCGTCACGGCCGTGCCCGTGGCGAGCTGGCTGAGGCCGGAGGTGGCCACCCTCTCACCCACCTTCACCCCCTCCAGCACCTCCACCCAGCCGTCCCGGCGCTGTCCCGTCGTGACCCGCCGCTCCTCGGCCTTGTCGTCGGCAACGGCGTAGACCTTGACGATGCCCGCAAAGGTGACCACGGCCTCCTCCGGGACGAAGGGCACGTTCCGTTCCCTCCCGGTGATGATGGAGGCCTTGGCGAAAAAGCCGGGCCTGAGGACCCCCCCGGGATTGGGGACCGAGGCCTCCACGGTGAAGGTCCGGCTCTCCACATCCACCGCCGGGCTCACCCGGGTGATGGACCCGGCGAAGATGCGGCCGGGATAGGCCTCCACCTCCACCCGGACCGGACGGCCCGGGCCGACCTGGGGGGCGAATCGCTCGGGGACCTCACCCTGGAGTTTCAGCGCCTGGGTCGCCACCAGGCTCATGAGGGGGGTCTTCTCCTTGTGGCTCTCGCCCACGTTCACCAGGCGCTTCCGGACGAATCCGTCGAAAGGGGCCACGATCTCGGTGTCCCGCAGCCGCTTGCGGGCCAGCTCCAGCGCGGCCGCGGCCTGCTCGACCGTCGCTTCGGCGTTCTTGACCGCGGCCCGGTCGCTCTCGTACTGGGCCTGGCTGGCCCGCAGGGAGGCCAGGGCCACGTCGTACTGGGTCTGGGCCGAGTCCCGCTGACTGGCCGAGACGGCCCCCTCGGCGAACAGCTCCTGCAACCGCTTGAGGTTGACCCTGGCGTCGCCCAGGACGGCCTCGGCGCGCTCCACGTTGGCCCGGTTCCAGTCCAGCAGCTGGCGGGCCCGCGCCAGGGCCTCGCGGGCGGCCTGGAGCGTGGCCGTGGCGCGCGCCACCTCGAGGCGCGCCTCCCGCTCGTCCAGCTTGATGAGGAGCTGTCCGGCGCGCACCCGGTCGCCGAGATCGGCGTAGATCCTGGCGATGGTCGCCGCCGCCTCGTTGGCCAGCGTGACCTCGTCCTGGGCCAGGAGCGTGCCGACGATCTGGATCGACCGCTCCACGTCCCGCCCCTCGACGCGGGCCACGGTGACCGCGATCTTCCGTTCCGCCTGGGAGGCGTTGGCCGAGGGCGCTCCGGACTGCCCCCGCGAGCAGCCGGAGACGGCCGGAAGGAGGCCGCACAGGACCAGCGGCAGAAACCGGAACGGGACCGCTCGCGCCATCCGAAACACTCTCCGGGACTTTCGCCGAATCCGCTGAACGATCACTCAGTGAGCGTAGCGAAGCCGGTCCGGAGCGTCAAGGGAATTCTCGGCCACCCGCATCCCTCCCTCGGGACCTTCCCCGGGGGGCGGTTCCCATCCCCGATCCGCAACGGCCCCGGGGCCTACGCCGTCACCTTCAGGACGCTGTCCCCCTTGCGGACCCGCTCCTTCACCCGGATCCCCACGGTCTGCCCCGGGTCGGCCCGCTGGACCGCCTGGTGCTGGAGCTGGATGGACTCCACCGTCTGCGTGAGGTCGGTGGTGTGCCCCTTGATCCGGATGGTGTCGCCGACCTGAAGCGAGCCCGCGGTCACCTGGATGCCCGCCACGCCGATCTTGGCGAAGTAGTCGGTGACCCTTCCAATGGCCTCCTCCCCCATGGCTGCACCTCCGCGAGGAAGTTTCGGATTCGGAATGCGGATCGTGGCATGACCCGGACCCGCCCGCCGTCCGCGTGCTCGCCGGCCGAGGCGGCTGTCACGTTACCATCCCCCGGGAGCGGGGGGCAAGGGATTTCTCCCGCGGGCCTCAGCCTGCCGACCGCTTGCGGTTGACAACTCTTTCCCGTATCGGCTATAAGGCGGTGTGCCCCTCAGGCCCTTCGCCAGGAGATGCCCATGCTCCCCCGTTCCCTGATCGGTCCCATCCTGATCGTCCTCGTGCTCCTCAGCCTGGGCGGCCAGGTCATTCCCCTCTACACCGATTACCTGTGGTTCCAGGAGGTGAAGCTGGCCTCCGTCTTCACCACCATGCTGTGGATCAAGGTCGCCCTGTTCTTCGCGGCCGGCCTCCTCTTCGCCGCCCTGGTGTACGTGAACGTCTACCTGGCGGCCCGCGCGACGGCGAGCGATGTCCTGGTCGAGCTGGAGGATCCCTTCGGCCTGCCCAGCCGCCTGGTGATCGAGCCGCTCTTCCGCCGGTTCCTGCTCCCCGGCGTCCTGGTGCTGGGATTCCTGGCCGGCTCCCAGGCCACCGGGCAGTGGGAGACCTTCCTGAAGTTCTTCAACGCCCAGCCGTTCGACGTCCAGGACCCCCTGTTCGGCCGCGACATCGGCTTCTACGTGTTCCGCCTGCCGGTCCTGGAGACGCTGTACACGTGGGCCATGACAGCCCTCGGCCTCACCCTCCTCCTGGTCCTGGCCACGGCCGTCCTCCACCGGGGCATCCAGGTGAGCCCCCGCGGGCCCCGCGTGACGGGCCGCGCCCGCGCGCACCTGCTCACCCTGGGCGCCCTCATCCTGGTGGGGAAGGCGGGGGGCTACTACCTGGACACCTACGACCTGCTGTTCTCGCCCCGGGGCGTCGTCTTCGGCGCCGGCTACAGCGACATCAACGCGCAGCTCCCGGCCCTGCGCATCCTCACCATCCTGGCCCTGGGGTGCGCGGCGATCTGCATCTGGCAGATCGGCCGGCGCGGCATCCGCCCGGTCTTCATCGCCCTGGCGGCCCTGCTGGTCGGCAACGTGCTGGGGCTGGGGATCTACCCCAGTCTCTTGCAGCGGCTCCGGGTGGTGCCGAACGAGATTGCGGCCGAGCGGCCGTACATCGAGCAGAACATCAAGTTCACGCGCCTCGCGTACGCCCTGGACCGCATCCAGGAGGAGGAGTTTCCCGCCCGGGAGACCCTGACCGCGGAGGACCTGCGCCGGAACGAGCCCACCGTCAAGAACATCCGCCTGTGGGACCACCGGCCGCTGCTCGCCACCTACGCCCAGCTCCAGGAGATCCGGACCTACTACCGCTTCGTGGACGTGGACAACGATCGCTACAGGGTGGACGGCCAGCTCCGCCAGGTCATGCTCTCGGCGCGCGAGCTGTCCTACCGGAACCTGCCCAGCCGGATCTGGATCAACGAGCGGCTCACCTACACCCACGGCTTCGGCGTCGTCCTGGGGCCGGTGAACCGGATCACCCCCGAGGGCCTGCCGGAATTCTGGATCAAGGACATCCCCCCGGTCTCCACGGGGCCGATCAAGGTCACGCGTCCCGAGGTGTACTACGGCGAGATCGGCAACGACTACGTGTTCGTCAAGACGCGGGCGCAGGAGCTCGACTATCCCGCCGGCGACAAGAACGTGTACACCTCCTACGCCGGCCAGGGCGGCGTCCCCATGCAGTCCTTCCTGCGGAAGCTCCTGTTCGCCCTGCGCTTCAGGGACGTGAAGATCATCCTGTCCAACGATATTCTGGCCGACAGCCGGGTGATGTACTACCGGGAGATCGGGGAGCGGGTGAAGAAGGCCGCCCCCTTCATCCAGTTCGACCGCGATCCCTATCTGGTCATCGGGCAGGACGGCCGCCTGTTCTGGATCATTGACGGCTACACCGTGAGCAACCGGTTCCCCTACTCCGAGCCGGTGCGGGGTCTCGGCAACTACATCCGGAACTCGGTCAAGGCGGTGGTGGACGCCTACGACGGCAGCCTCGCCTTCTACCTCAGCGAGCCGAATGACCCGGTGGTCAGGGCCTACGCCGGGGCCTTCCCCGCCCTCTTCCAGCCCCTCTCGGCCATGCGGGCGGACCTCCGGCCCCACATCCGCTATCCCCAGGGGCTCTTCGCCATCCAGGCGCGGATGTACGCCACCTACCACATGCAGGACCCGCAGGTCTTCTACAACAAGGAGGATCTCTGGAGCATCCCCAAGAAGACGGTAGAGGGGCAGGAGCGCGACATGGAGCCCTACTACACCATCATGCGGCTCCCGGGGGAGACGGAGGAAGAGTTCATCCTGCTCACCCCGTTCAACCCCAGCAAGAAGGACAACATGATCGCCTGGATGGCGGCGCGTAGCGACGGGCCGCACTACGGGAAGCTGATCGCCTACATCTTCCCCAAGCAGAAGCTGATCTACGGCCCCCGCCAGATCGAGGCCCGCATCGACCAGGACGCCTTCATCTCCCAGCAGTTGAGCCTGTGGAGCCAGCGCGGCTCCCAGGTCATCCGGGGGAGTCTGCTGGCCATCCCCATCGAGGAGTCCCTGCTCTACGTCGAGCCGCTGTATCTGGCCGCCGAGAAGGGGTCGCTCCCCGAACTCAAGCGGGTCATCGCGGCCTTCGGGAACCAGATCGCCATGGAGGAGAACCTGGAGGCCTCGCTGAACCAGATCTTCGGCGCCCCGGGCAGGCGGCCGGCGGTGGCCCGGGCCGCGGCGCCGGGAGCCGCCCCCGGACCCGCGGAGGGTGTCCGCGGCCTGGTGGACCAGGCGTGGCAGCAGTACACGCGCGCCCAGGAATTCCTGCGGCAGGGCAACTTCGCGGGCTACGGCGAGGAGGTCAAGCGGCTGGAGGGCACCCTGAAGACGCTGCGGGAACGGGCCCGCTGAAGTTTCCGAAAATGGTACCGGACACCATGGGGGGGAACTGCCGGATTTGCTTGACGGCTGCCCCGCAATCCTGCCGGCCGGTTCTTCAGGCGGGAACGAGGTGAAGCGGTATCCGTGGGTCGAGCATCCCCTTCCGCCCGGTCTCGGCGCTCGGCTCGAGGTGGCATGGAGCCACTCCGGCCCTCCCGCCCTCCCCGAGTGCCAGCGTGCCTAGGTGCCCGAGTCCCCGCTCGACCCTCGGCGCGTGGCTCGCAGTTGCCGGTACTCGTCCACGGTCGAGCCGATCCACTCGGCCCCGTCGGTCCAGACCTCTTTCTTCCAGATCGGCACGATCTCCTTGACGCGCTCGATGGCGTAGGCGCACGCTTCCAGGGCCTCGCGGCGGTGCGGCGAGGAGATCACGATGGCCACGCTCGCCTCGCCGATCGCCAGCCGGCCGGTCCGGTGGACGATGGCGATCCGGTCCACGGGCCACCTCCTGCGGATCTCCTCGCCGATCTGGCGCAGGGTGGCCGTGGCCATCTCGGGGTAGGCGTCGTACTCCAGGTAACTCACCCGGCGCCCCCGCGCAAACTCCCGCACGATGCCCAGGAAGGTGGCGACCGCCCCCGAGGTGCTCCGGGACACGGCCGCGACGAGGGGATCCAGGCACAGGGGGGCCTCGGTGATCTGGTACAGATCCGTCCCGCCGCTCACCGGCGGAATGAAGGCCACCTCGTCGCCGTCGGCGAGCCGCCGGGTACTCTCGACGTACTCCCGATTGACCGCCACGAGGAGCGAGGGGGTCATGGCCTGCAGGCGCGGATGATCCTGGGCGAACCGCTGGAGCAGTCCCGCCGCCGTGGTCCCTTCGGGAAGGTCGAGGACGACTTCCCGCCGACCGACGATATCCTTCACGGCCGCGAACAGCCGGATGCGAATCTTCACCGCTCGGCCTCGTGGGGCGCCGGGCCCGGGACGGCGAGCGGCCCCGGGAGCGGATACTGGCGATCCACGTCCTCGTGCCGCCACAGACCCAGGGCCTCGCGCTGGATGACCAGGGCCAGGCGGAGCTGCCTGGCCTGCTCGCGGAGCGCGGCATACTCCGCCACCTTCCGCTCGATGGCCAAGGCCATCGCCGCTCGTCCCTCCAGAGAGGCGCTCGCACCGGCCGCCAGCAGTCGAAAGAAATCCTCCCGAGACCTCTGCAGCTCCTGAAGCGCGTGCTCCAATCGCTCGCCGGCCTTGCCCAATGCTTCGGCCTTTTCCTTCCGAATTTCCGACTCGACGATGTCCAGACGGGACTTTTTGATGTCAGACAAATTGGAGGGACACCCATCGCCAAATGTGTACAAAAGAACACCTCATTCAGTGATTATTGCTCGTCCCACCCGATCGCCCCACGCCAATCCGCCAGGGAGTGAGGCCATAACTCCCCGAGACTACAGAACAAATCGGGGGCAAGGTAGCATGGATGTGATATCTTGTCAACGGACTTCCGTGGCCGCAACTCCAGGATTTTCTGTGAGTTTTCGTCTTTGCGGAGCGACTTCTGCCTTGACGCCCCCTTCTCTCTTGTGTTACTTAACGCATGAAGGAACAAAGGTATCTGCTCGCCGTTCCGATCAAAAGCGGCCCGAGGACGGAATCCCCATAGCACGGTGGGTCGGTCGGAGGCTGCATGACGATCAAGGTGCTCGCCCCGTCGGCCAGGGACAAAGGCCGACTCCTGGACCAGCTCGTGAAACGCCTGCTGGATGAGCTGGGCTATGACGACTTCCGCGTCCGGATTTCGGGAGCGGGGACCGACCTCGAGGTCAAGGCCAAGCACCGCGCCACCCAGGCCCCCATTCTCTGCCGGGCCCGCGCCCTCCCGCGCGAAATCGGCCCGGACGAATTGAAGCGATTCCTCGCGAGCTACACCCGGGACAAGAAAAAGGACCGGCGCCTGGTGGGCCTGTTCCTGGCCCTCCCGGGCCTGACCCGGACGGCGCGCGAGTGGTACACGCGCATGGAGGAGAAGGGCAAGGGCGAATTCCACGTCTTCCCGCCCGAGAAGATCCTGGCGCTGCTGCGCCGGGCCCGCCTCGTCGGCCCCCCCGAGGTGGTGGAGCCGGCCATCAAGTCGCGCATCCGGACGGATGTGGGCCCGCGCTTCCTCGCCTACCACGAGGGGCACATGTACTGGGTCCAGATGACCCTCACGGGGCAGAAGCCGACGGGCTACGCGGTCCTCGCCTCCCACGGGGACCTGGTGTCCCGCGTCGTGGCTCGGGAGCTGAAGCGCCTCGACCCCGCGCTCCAGGGCAAGCGGCTGATGGACGTGTACCTGCGGGACAAGGTGTTCCTGACGCTGCTCGACCTGGTGCCCCGCAACCTGGAGGCCATCGCCAAAGAGGTGCGGGAGCCCCTGGCGGACGTGCGCGAGGTCATGCAGGACCTCGCCCGCGAGAACGTGGTCGTGGTCGAGCCGGGCGGCCCCCCGCGCTGGAAGAACGACCGGTACAGCCTGCGGGGGGATCTGGGGCTGTTCCTGGCCCTGGCCCGGCAGTACCTGGAGGGCCCGAACAAGTTCCGCTTCCTGGGCTCGGCCTTCGCCGCGCGCCTCCTGGCCACCGACGTCCCCGGGTACCTCGAGGCCCGCTGGAAGTTCCGCGGGCCCGAACAGGAGCGGGCGGGCCTGTACCGCTTCCTCGCCCTCACCCCGGGCGGGCTGAACCATGCCCTGTTCACGCCCACGGACCGCTACGCGGCGAGCGATGGCGAACCGCGGGCCGGATTCGCCGAGCGCGAACGAAGCCGCGGGCCGCAGATGTCCCGCCTGCTGGCGGACCTGTTGGCCCGGATGGCCAGCGACCAGGAGCACCCCCAGTTCCAGGAGCTCCTGGCCGCCAAGGGGATCAAGGTCCACCTCTACCGGGCCACGGCCAAGGCGGCCACCGTCCAGGACCTGGTTTACGCCCTGCACGCCGACACCCAGCTCTCTCTCCCCCGCCCGAGCGCCCCCGTGCGGTCGGGGCCGCCCACCCGGGGCGAGCCGGAGCAGAACATCGAGCTGGGGGCGGCCCTCCTGCACATGGAAGAGTACGAGCAAGCCGTGGCCCAGTTCGACCGGGGGATCAAGGACCTGAGGGATCCCAGCCGCCTGCTCACCGCCTGGAACCAGCGCGGCATCTGCCTGCTCCACCTGAAGAAGTTCACCGACGCCACGACCTGCTTCAACGAGGCGCTGCGCTACAACGCCAACTCCAAGGTCGCCTGGTACTACAAGGCCCTCTGCCTGAAGGAGCTGGGGGACAGCACGGGGGCCCAGCGCTGCTGCAAGCGCGCCCTGGAGATTGACCCGAACTACGCCGAGGCGCGCGAACTGATGCAGCTCCTCTGAGCGCGCCCGTCTGCCCCACTCCCGTGTCCCGCCGACACGAAGGGGCCGGAGGCCTGAGCCCCCGGCCCCTTCGACCGACCGGATCTGCCCGTGGCGGCTAGGCCGCCCTGCGGATCTTGAGAAACATCGAAGCCGTTGCCGCCTGGTCCAGGTCCGAGACGATGAGACAGGCGAGGTCCCTCTGCTTCCACAGGAGCAGGTGACGGCCTGCCTCCTCCCGGTGGTACGGCTTGAAGGTCTGGATGGGCATCCGGCCCTTCTCGGGGATCGGGATGCCCGCCTCGGGCATGAGGAAGAGCGTGACGTAGCGGCCCGAGCTGTCCCGGTAGATGAAGGTCGCCGCTTGCCGCCCGCCGAGATCGCTCAGCATGCCCGCCACGAGCTGCACCTGGTCGTCGCCGGGAAACACCGGGCCGAGGGGAAAGGCCACCTGCCCCTTCAGCGCGCGCACCACGCCCTCGGGATCCGCGGCCGGGCGATCCATCGTCGCCCTGACGTACTCCACGTGCTCGGCCACGGCGCGCGCGAGGAGGGGCGAGACGGGATCCCTCACCAACCAGAGGAGGCCGCCCCCCGCCAGCAGGAGGACGGCCACCGCGCCCGCCAGGCTCCCGACCATCCAGGGATGCCTGCCCAGCCGGTCGCGCCATCCGGATCGCCGGGGCGGCGCCTGGCCTAGGAGCGACCGGAGGCGCGCCTGAAGGGCCTGCGGCGCCGCGTACCGCGGCGCCTGGCCCCGGACGAGGGCGCGCACCTTCTCCTGCACCCGGAGCGCCTCGGCGCAGGGAGGGCACTGCCCCACATGGGCGCGCACCGCCGCCTCCGTGCCGGCGTCCAGCCGCCCGCGAGCGAGCTCACTCAGGTGGTCGCGTGCCTCGCAGCAGTCCATCGGATCTCGCGGGTCCTCACCCCAGGTAGTCGCGGAGCAGTTGCTTCAGCATGCCCCGCGCGCGGAAGAGCCGCGACTTCACCGTCCCCACCGGACAGTCCAGGATGGTCGCGATCTCCCCCATGCTGAAATCCTCGAGGTCCGCCAGCAGGACCACGCTGCGGTACTCCTCGGGCAGCCGGAGGAGGGCCGCCGCGAGATCGAGGCCCGCCGTCCCATCCGGCGGGCCGGCCAGGCGGTCCGCCCCGCCCGTGGAGGGCATGCGGTCCAGCACCTCGGGGTCCATCACGTCCGGCTCCCTGCCCCGGCGCCTGTAGCGGGTGAGGAACGCATTCCTCAGTATTTGAAACAACCAGGCGCGAAGATTGGTTCCCGACTGGAACTGATGCGCCGCCCGGATAGCGCGCAGGTAGGTCTCCTGGACCAGATCCTCCGCCTCGGCCGGATCGCGGACGAGCCAGCGCGCCAGGTTGTAGAGGGCGTCGAGGTGATGCAGCGCCTCCTGGGGTACCGGTGTTCTCGCCTCGTCCATGAGCGGAGCCTCGCCCGCGCGCTCCTCGAAGGGGACGCGCGAGAGGCTATCAGAACACCCGGAAGGGCGCAAGCCTGCCCGCGGCGCCCGCAAGGCAACCCCGAGGACCGACGATGATCAACCGGCCGATGAGCCGTTCCAGTCTGGCACGCTCAGGCATCCCTCGTCGGTCTTGCATTGCCGCGGGGACTACCGTTTCCGCCAGAACAGCCAGGCCCCGCCGAGCAGGGGCAGGGCGGCCGCCACGAAGGCCGCCCGGTACCCCACCCGCTCCGCCAGCCAGCCGAACCCCGCGGCGCCCAGTGCGGCGCCGGCTAGGGAGGCCATGTTGTAGGCGGCCAGGGCCCGGCCCCGCGCGCCGACCGGGGCCCGGTCGAAGGCCAGGGCGCTGGCCGCGGGGTAGAGGAAGCCGTGGGAGGTCCCGTTGATCACGGCGATCAAGAGCAGCAGCCACGTCGAGCGAAGCACGCTGAACAGCAGGATTCCGACGGCCAGGCCGACGAGGGAAGGAAAGATCACCGGCTGCCGTCCCCACCGGTCGGCCAGGCGGCCCCCCAGGAGTCGCACCGCCACGGCCGCGCTCGTGTACAGGAGGTAGAAGGGGCCGATCCGGGGCAGGCCCACGACCCTGGCGAAGGGCGGAAGAAACACGAAGACGATCGAGCTCGCCAGGCCGAACAGCAGGGCGGCCGAGAGGATGGGGAAGAACTGGCGCCAGAAGCTCCACCCGAGTTCCCGCGTGGGTTCGCGGCTCCCGCGCGCGGGCACCGGGGTCACCTGACAGACGGCCAGCGCCGCCACCGCGATCAGGACCGTGCCGAGGAAGAACGGCCGAAACCCCCAGGCCTGCAGCACCATCTCGCCGAGGGCGGGGGCCAGGGCGATGGTGACGAGCCCCGAGACCCCGAAGATCCCCACGGCCTCGGCGCGACGGCTGGGCGGCGCCAGATCGGCAATGAGCGTCAGGTTGCTCGTGAGGAAGAGCGCGACGGCACCGCCCTGCAGGAACCGCAGGAGGTAGAAGTGCCAGCCGAGGCGACCACTCGCGACGAAGGCCGTCGAGGCCACCGTCACCATCCCCGCGGCCAGCCGCATCACCCGCTTCCGATTCCACCGGTCCAGGAAGGGGCCGACGCTCGCCTGGCAGAGGATGGCCGCCAGGCTGTACATGGCCATGATGGCGCCGATCTGCCCCTCGCGCCCGCCCAGGGCGTGGATGTAGAGGGGCAGCAGGGTGTAGGCGTTGATGTTGCCGTAGAAGAGAAAGTTGGCGAGGGCGGCCAGGACGAACGGTTTCGTGTACACGGGTGAGCGCCCCTGTCTCAGCGCAGGGACTCCCGGATGCACCGGATGCGACCGTCGCATGCGGCCCGGCGGCCTGGGCCCCTCCGGCCGGGTCGGCGGCTCAGCATGTGGACGGGCCCCGGCCGGCCGGCGCGTTTTGGGGTTGCGGGAGGGCGTCGCTTCGGGTAGCGTACTCTCCCGCTGCCGAGGCGGGAGAAGACGCGCTCCAGGAGGCAAGCATCATGGCCACGGCGTATGTCCTGATCGAGGCGGCGCCCAAGCGGGCGCTGCAGGCCTGCGGGAAGATCGCCAGGATCGCCGGCGTCCGGTCGGCCCACCTGGTCACGGGGCCCTACGACATCATCGCCCTCGTGGAGGGGAAAGATCCGGGCGCCATCGGCAAGCTGGTCCTGTCGAAGATCCAGGCCGTGCCCGGCGTCGGCAAGACCATCACCTGCGTCGTCGTCTGACGGGCAACTCGGCAACCAGGTGCCCGGGCCCTCGGGAAAGACCGGAGTGCCGGGTCCCCTTCGGGTGGGCCCGATGGCCTACTCCGTCAGGAGTTGGACGGCCAGGCCGACCAGCGTCCGCACCATGACGCCGGTGGCGCCCTTCACCTGGTAGCCCTTGTCCTTGTCCGCCTCGAACGTCCCGGCGATGTCCAGGTGCACCCAGGGGGTCTGCCCGACGAAGTGCTGCAGGAACTTCGCCCCCGTGATGGCGCCGCCCTTCCGGCCGCCGGTGTTCTTGATGTCGGCCACGTCGCTCTTGATCAGCTCGTCGTACTCGGGATCCATGGGGAGGGGCCAGATCTTCTCCCCTGCGGCCTTCCCCGCGGCGAGCACCCGGTCCAGCAGCGCCTGGTTGTTCGTGAACGCCCCGGTGTTGAGCGTCCCCAGGGCCACCACGCAGGCCCCTGTCAGGGTTGCCACGTCCACGAGGTGGGTGACCTTCCGGCGGCGCGCGTAGTGGAGGGCGTCCGCCAGGATCAGCCGCCCCTCGGCATCGGTGTTCACGACCTCGATGCTCTTCCCGCTCATGGCCCGCAGGATGTCCCCGGGCTTGAGCGCGGAGCCGCTGGGCAGATTCTCGGTGGCGGGGACGACGGTCGTGACGTCCAGGGGCAGGGCGAGGCGGGCGATGGCCGCGGTGGCGGCGAGGACGGCCGCCGCCCCGGCCATGTCGCCCTTCATGCTCTCCATGTTCTCGGCCGGCTTGAGGGAAATGCCCCCCGCGTCGAAGGTGATGCCCTTCCCCACCAGGCCCAGGTGCGGGCCGCCCCGGCGGCCGCCCCGGTATTCCAGCTGAATGAGCCGCGGCGGCTCCTGGCTGCCGCGCGCCACACCGAGGAGGGCCCGGGCCCCGAGGCGCCGCAGCTCCTGCGGCCCCAGCACCCGGCAGCGGATGCCGGCCTGCCGCGTCAACGCCCTCGCCCGCCGGGCCAGCTCCGTGGGGGTGAGCGTGTTGCCGGGCTCGTTGACCAGGTCCCGGGCGAAATTCGTCGCCTCGGCCACGATGCGGCCCCGCCGGAGGGCCTCGGTCATGGCGCGCAGCCTCTGCCGGTCCTCTGCGACGATGGTGAGGGTCCCGATCTCCTTCTCGCCGTCCTCGTTCTCCCGCTTGTAGTGCGGGAACCGGTACAGGCCGAGGAGCGCCCCCTCGGCCACCGCCTGGGCGGCCTGGGCCGCATTGAAGCCCCCGGGGGCCCCCTGCCCGCCCCGCCGGGCGCCGTGGACGATGGTGCCGACCCGCCGGGCGCCGATCTTTCGCAGGCGCTTGGCCGCCTCGGCCGAGGCGACCCGGACCCGGTCCAGGCTGAGCTCCTCCGGTTTCCCCAGCCCCATCACCAGGACCCGCTCCGCCGGCATCTTCCCCAGCGTGTGGACCAGCGTCTGCTCCCCCCACTTGCCGGTCAGCTCGCCCAGCCGGATCAGCTTCCGGATGGCGCCGCCCAGGGCCGCGTCCACCGCCCCGGTCGCCCCGTCGGGAACCGTGACCCCCTCGAAGAGGTCCACGACCATCCCATCGGCGCGGAACGCCGTCACGTCCTCGACCACGACCCGCATGTCCACGCTGCGCTCCTTTCGAAGGCCGGCTGCCAGATTCGGAGGACCGGAGACTTATACCGCACCAAGGGACGCCAATCCAGGGCCATTCGCTGCCAGGACTGGACATACGGAGCACGCTCGGGCTAGTATGGCAGAGCGTTGGTCCCGGCTCTCGTCGGAACGGATTGCAGGCAAGGAGCCATCACCCCGAGCCCCACAGGAGGGAATCCGCCATGGCCACCTGGGACGTCTCCACGCTGCTCAGCGAGGATCGGCAGCATCTCCTCCATCCGCTGTACCATCCTGCGGACCACGCGGAGCCGCACGTGTGGGTCCGGGGCCGCGGCGCCGTGCTGACCGACGCCTCGGGGCGGGATTACCTGGACGGCCTGTCGTGCCTCTGGAACGTGAACGTGGGCCACGGCCGCCGCGAGCTGGCCGAGGCGGCCGCAGACCAGATGGCCACCCTGGCCTTCGCCACCAACTACGCCGGCTCCGCCAACGTTCCGGCCATCCAGCTGGCCCACCGGCTGACCCAGATCGCCTACCCGAACCTCACGGCCGTCTTCTTCACCAGCGGGGGGGCCGAATCCAACGAGAGCGCCTTCAAGACGGCGCGCTTCTACTGGAAGGCCAAGGGTCGCCCCGAGAAGGTCAAGGTCATCTCGCGCGAGTTCGCCTACCACGGGGTGACCCTGGCGACCATGAGCGCCACCGGGATCCCCCAGTACTTCAAGATGTTCGAGCCCCGCGTGCCCAACTTCATCCACACCGCCGCCCCCTATGCCTATCGCCTGACCGGGATGAAGGCCGGCGAGAGCCCGGGGCAGGCCGCCGCCCGCATGCTGGAGGAGACCATCCTGCGCGAGGGCCCCGAGACGGTGGCGGCCTTCATCGCCGAGCCGGTCCAGGGGGCGGGCGGGATCATCGTGCCCCCGGACGATTACTTCCCCCGGGTGCGGGAGATCTGCACGAAGTACGACGTGCTCCTCATCGCCGACGAGGTCATCACCGGCTTCGGGCGCACCGGCCGCTGGTTCGCCCTGCAGCGCTGGGGGGTGCAGCCCGACATCCTCTCCTTCGCCAAGGGGATCACCAGCGGGTATCTGCCCCTCGGGGGCATCCTGGTCTCCGGGCCCATCCACCAGGCCATGCTGTCGGTTCCCTACGCCGACCGGTGGATGCACGCCTACACCTACTCGGGGCACGCGACCTGCTGCGCCGTGGCCTTGCGCAACCTGGAGATCCTGGAGAAGGAAGGACTGGTGGAGCGGGCGGAGCAGATGGGCCGGCGCCTCCTGGAGGGGGCCAGGAGCCTGCTGGACCTCAAGGCCGTCGGCGAGGTGCGCGGCCTGGGCCTGATGGTCGCGGTGGAACTGACGGCGGATCGCGCCACCAAGGCGGCCTTCGATCCGGCCCAGGACGTGATCGGCCGGGTGCGGAGGGAGCTGGAGGCCCGGGGCCTCTTCACCCGGGTCGTGCGCGACATCATCCTGCTGGCGCCGCCTCTGGTCATCACCGAGGCGCAGGTGGACCGGATCGTGGCGATCCTGCGGGAGGGGATCAGTGCCGTGCTCCCGGATCGGGCCTGAGCTCGAAGCCCGACCGCATCCCACTGCCGGCGAGGAGGCTGGGAGGCTTGAAGCACCCGGGCCGCACACCGTCCTGGCCTTCCCGCCTCCCAGCTTGCGAGCCCGTTCTCTGTTGGGGGCCAGGGCGTCCCTGGTGCCTGCGAAGAAAATATCAGCTACGTTGCACCTCCAGGCCCCCGGTTATGCGGCCTGCGCCAGGGGTTGGACAGTGACGTGGAGCCCGAGGGCTTCCAGGCGCGCGATGAGGCGGCGCTGGAGGCGG
>JBBIQE010000051.1:0-22644 GCA_037442485.1 Methylomirabilis sp. (SeqCode) | reverse complement strand
TTCTGGCGTCGTAGAAAATGTTTTCCGGCTCCTGCCCGTCCGCAAGCCTCCGCCAGGCATCCACCATGAGGCCGGCGATGATCTGGTTCACCATGATCACCGACGGCTCGGGCCGGGAGGCGCACGCCGCCCGCGCTCCTTCGGGTGCGGCGACCTCTTCCCCATCCGAGCGCGCATACAGCCCCAGGATCTCCGCCGGCGTTCCGCCTCCCCGCGCGGGATCGTAAACCACCACCTGGCCCGCCTCGATCCCGCTGCCGCCGCTCACCAGCACCTTCCCCTCGTCCCGGCACTTCTCGCTCAGGACGATTCGCGTGGCAAAGTTATCCACGCAGTCGAAGACGACCTCGTACGGGGAGATGTCCGTGCCCCGGTGGAACGAGACCGTCTGGGGGCGCGCCCTCGCCCCGAACCATCCGTTGAGCCGCTGGCTCAGCACCTCGGCCTTGCTCCGGCCGACGCCGCCGGCCAGCAGGACCTGCCGATTGAGGTTCGTCACATCCACGGTATCCGGGTCCATGAAGGTGATATCCCGAACGCCCCCGTACACCAGTCCCAGCCCCACGAAGTTCCCCAGGGCCCCCGCACCCACCACACAGGCCCGGACCTCCCGCTGGGTCCCCTTCAGCCTCGGCCGGCGGAACCGGACGATCGCCTCCGAGACCCTCCCCCGCATCAGGACGTCCGTGGTCGCTTCCAAAGCGAGACCCGCTCCGATCATATCCAGGATGCCGTCGTCGACGTGATCGGCCGGGAGGTTCACCGGCCACACCATCTCCTCCAGCTCCTGCCACTCCCGCCCGCGCCGGTAGGAGAAGACGCGGAGCCCCTGCTCCTCGTCCCGCTCGTAGCCGAAGGCCCGGATCACGGGGATGTCCTGCTGCCGTGCCCGCTCCAGCACCAGCTTGTTGGCGAGCCCGTACCGGCTGAGGTCAACCAGCACATCCGCGCCCGTGAACAGATCGTCCAGGATCGGATGGATGTAGAAGCCCTCCAGAGCGGCGAGGCGGAGTTCCGGATTCACCCGCCGGGCCAGCTCCAGCAGGGGCCCATCCGCCCCCGGCGCCAGCAGCACCAGGTTGTTGACGCCCAGGGCCGCCGCCGAGAGGACGAACAACGACGCCAGGCGATCGGCATCCCCCACCACGCCGACCCGCGCCTCCCCCAGCGCGGATTGGTTCCACCCCGGGATCCGCAGTTGCCTGTCCAGTCTCGCATCCGCCATCTGCGCCCGCGGCGACCCTCAGGCGCCGCCCAGCTTCAGCTTCATCATATAGAAGGCCTCCTCCTCCTCGTAGTTCGCCGTGAGGACCTTCATGATCTTGAAGCCGAACTTCTCGTAGAGGCGGATGGCCCCGCGCTGGACGATGTCCACATGCAGCTCCACCTCCCTGATCCGCATCCTTCGGAAGCGATCCAGGGCCGCCTGGATGAGCGCCGTGGCAATGCCCCGGCCCCGATGGTCGGGATGGACGGCGATCTTCAGGATGACCGCCTCATCCAGCATGGCCGGGCAGCAGGCCACCAGGAAGCCCAGGACCTCCTCCTCCGCGTAGAGCAGGAAGATCTCACCCAGGGCGGTCTCGAACTTGCTCCGGTCCCAGGTCCGCTCGAAGGAGAGCCGTTCGATCTCCAGAACTCTCTCCAGGTCCCCGGCAACGGCCTCGCGGATCGGCATGGTAGCGTCCCGGCACCCGCGCCTTCCCGATGTTAGCCGCGCCGAGGTCGCCTCGGCTGCCGCCGGCGGATCCTCGCGGCCGCTCCCCGGCCCGCCCTGCGTGTGCCGGGCCAGGCGCTCCGGGTCGTCCCTCCGGTGATGTCTCCCTGTGGTCCCGCCCTTCGACACCGCGCAGGGCGCGCGGGTCGAGCAGCCGTTCATCCTGAGGCCGTGGAAGGGTCACCGGCCATCCCAGGCCTCCCCGTCTTTCCGTCCACTGCGGCTACGTCGCTTCCTTCTCGAACCGTTCCCGCAGGACCGGTCTGCCCGGCCGGACCTTCTCCTGCACCTCCCGTCTCAGGGCCTCGACATCCGCCGCCGTGAGCGCCCGCCCCGTTTCCACCGGAACCAGGGCCGCCTCCGTCTTGCTGTCCGTCGTCTGCCCGGAGAGGATCCCCCGCCTCCGGCAATGGATCTCCTGCCGGTGCCAGCCCCCCTCGCCGAGGACAATGGCGTAGCAGAAGCCCCCGTAGATGGTCTCGATGATCCGCGCCTCGCGAACCGGCGCATCCGTGATGAGCGCAACGCTGCCCCGGCTCAGATCCGCCTCCTCCCACTGATCCTTCAGGAGCAGCGCAAGGTCCCGGATCACGACCTCCCGCTTGGCCACGGGCTTCCTCAGCAGCGTGGTGACATAGTCGAGGACCGTCGCCTGGTTTCGCTCATCCGTGAGGGAGAAATGCTCGAAGGCAAGATCCCCGTGGGAGTGGATCCAGCCGTTGATGATCTGCTCCCGGGGCAGGGATTCCTGAAAGGCGGCGATCCGCTCGGGCCCGACGCGGGTGTAGTCGGAGAGGTTCTGGTCGTTCTCCGGCAATCCGATGTCCAGGATGAGCTCGGGATTCCCCCGATGGGCGATGGTAAAGCCGTACCACTCGCAGCTCTCCTTGTACAGCGCCCGCACCACCTCGCAGGCCGTGAAGGCCTTCTCCAGGGCGTAGCGGGCCATGAGGATCCGCTCCGGCAGGGCGGCCAGCACGATCTCGCCGCCGCCGGCTCGCCGCAAATCCGCCAGTCCCCTGAACCTCACCGCAGCCGCTCCGTCACGTATTGCTGATCCACCACCAGCTCGCCGGTATAGGTGCCCGGGAGGCGGTACAGGTCCTCCAGCAGGACTCGATGGAGAATGCTGGTCAACCCCCGGGCACCCGTGCCCTCGTCCTGGGCGCGGCGCGCCACCTCGGTCAGGGCCTCACCGGTGAAGGTGAGGTCGATCCCCCAGGCCTTGAGGTCGTTGGCGTAGGCCCGGGACGGGCTCTCCGCCCCCTTGAGCATGATGTCCCGGAGGTCCTCCACGCTGAGCGGGTCGTAGGCGGCACGGATGGGGAAGCGGCCCATGAGCTGCCGCTCCATGCCAAAGGCCACAAAGTCATCCGTCAGCAGATGCTGCCTCCAGTCCCCGTCGAGGCCGTCTCTCTCCATCCGCCTCCGGACGATGCCATCCAGGCTCTCGTACACCCCTCCGGCGATGAAGAGCACATGGCGGGTGGAGAGGGAGATCCTTTCCTTTCCCAGCTCAATGGTGTTTTCCGCCCCCTCCACCAGCTTCAGCAGGCCCTTCTGGACCCCCCGTCCCGAGACGTCTTTGTACACGGCCGGTTCGGCCGCAATCTTGTCGATCTCGTCCAGGTAGACGATCCCCATCTGCGCCACGTGGGGATTGCCCCCCGCGGCGATGAGCAGATCCAGCAGGATATCGCCCGCATTCTGACCGACGTATCCCACCTCGCTGAACTTGGTGAGATCCTCGACCACAAACGGCACCCCGACCAGCCGCGAGGCCACCTCGCCGGTGTAGGTCTTGCCGCATCCCGTCGGACCCACGATGAGGATATTCGCCTTGGGGGTCGTGGTGTTGCGGAGCGCCACGTCCAGATCCTTCCCGTCCTCTACCAGGGAGTGCTTCAGCGCGTTTCCCAGTCGCCGGTAGTGGTAGGCGATGGCCACGGCGATGATCTTCTTGCCCTGGTCCTGGCCGATGATGAACCGATCCAGGTACGCCTTGAGCTCGGCGGGTGTCTTTTCGAACTCGATGATCCGCTTGATCGTTTCGCCGACCTGGCCTTCCCGGAACTCTTCCAGCTTTTCCCGGATCTGCTGCCGGCTCTGGGGCGACATTCGTTCCATCATCTGGGTCAGGCCTCAGCGCGCCTCCGGCCCTTCCACCCGAGCGATGGATCGGCGCAAACCCGCGACCCGTTCCTCCAGGGCGGCCAGGCGTCGGCGCGCGTCTTCGTCAGGCGTTCCAAGGCGCCGGAGACGCTCGACCTCCTCCGTGAGGCGCCGGAACGCCTCGGCAAGGAGCTCCATCCGCAACAAGGTTTCAAAATGCACCCGGGCGAGCAGGGCGGCGTCGAGGCACGGGTTCCGACGGAAGAGCGCTCCGCACAGCAGGAGTTCCTCGGGCGAGGTGACAAAGGCGAGGTACGGATTATCCACGGTCCGGAGGATCGCCATGGTGAGGCGGTACTCTTCCTCGGTGGCCAGGGAAAACAGCGGCGGCTGGTACGGCTCTTTCGGCCTGACCCTCTGCCCTGGCTGATCGCCCGCCAGCAGAGACGCCAGGACAGGCTCGCGGGCATCCTGGAGTCGCCTAAGGAAGGCCTCGTCCAGGCCGTAGCCCTTGACCAGGCCGCCGATCCGGGCATACAGCGCCGGCTGGAAGGGCTGTTTGCGCCTCTTCTCCTCCCGCCGACTTCGGATATTTTCCGGCAGGCTCATGCTCGTCCCGACCCCCCGGCCCCGGAAAGGGGGAGCCGCGACCCCGCATCCCTGGGGCACCCCCCGGAGGTCTCTCTCCCTTCCATGCGATCCTCCCCGGGGCCTCAGGGGGTACAGCTATTCGTGATCGCCACCCGCCCCGAGACAATCTTCGGGTGGTCGCTCGGGACCCGACAGTCCTCGAAGTCAACCTCCAGGATACGCGACCGCCGAACGACCGGATACTCCAGGGGCTCCGGCCCCGTGTCCGCCTGCCTGTCGGCCGTCCCCTTCTGCCCAGGCAGCCGATCCAGACTGTGATACCCGTTGCGCCGCCTGCTGCTATAGCCGTAGAGCAGGGCGCTCACGCCCTCCTCCAGCGCGGCGATGACACCCTCCGCGGTGAACAGGCTGGGAGGGGTGAAGCCGCGAAGGCAGATCGCCTGCCCCGAATCGTGGCCTTCGAGAAAGGGATGCTTGTAGCGGTCCATGACGAAGGGCTTGAGGGGGGGGATGCTGGAGATGGCCACCCGGCAGTCCGGGAAGAGGTAGGGGCGGCCGTAGAAATCCATCAGGGCGTACTCGCCCGTGCGCTTGAAGACGGAGTACGTGGAGCCGATCCGGCAGAATCCGAAACCGTCCACCTCCAGCGCGCCCCGGTCGGCGATGTAGAGCAGGACGGCCGCGCGGTTCACGTCCATCCCCACGAATTCCCCTTGCTGCGCCAGCCGCTCCCTCAGGCGGGAGACCTCGCGCCTGGCGATCCTCGCCTCCAGGGCCGCCACGAACCACCCGCGCAATCCGGCGGCCGGGATGGGGCCCTCGGGGGGGAGGTCCGGGCCGTCCCCCTTCCTCTCCAGCTCCTCCAGAACGGCCTGGAGTGCCTTCGGGTCGAGGCGCCGGGCGGCCTCCCGGTAGTAGCGCGGCGGAGGCGCGATCCGCGCCCCGACCAGGTCCAGGATTTCCCCCTCGGTCAGCCTGGTTCGCTCCCGACCTTTCCCCCTCCGGATGAAATGCGGCATCACCCCGAACAGCAGGGTCTTGAGGGTGCCGTCGACGGCGATCCCACGCGAGGCCAGCGCCCCACCGTAGGGCCGGAGGACGGCTTCCCGGATTCGGGCGTAGGATTCGGGGCGGATCGCCTCGTAGGCCTCCACGAGGGATGACAGGCTCACCGCCTTGACGAAGTGCCGGCCCCCGACCTTCAGCAGGCCCCCGGCGGCAGGCCCCGCACGAATTTCTCTCTCGACGGTGGGGTCGAAGAGCAGGGGGAGGTAGAGGAATCCCTCCTTGACGGCGAGCGGGAGGTCGGTTTCCAATAGGTCCAGCATCCCCTGTCTCAGCCCGAGGGGCTTTCCGGTCCCGCCGCTCTCGCGCCCCCGTGGGTGCAGTAATCCGGCGGGCGGATCCGGTAGAGTCCCCCCCCATGGTCCACCTCGTCGTAGATCCCGGCGGACAGCTCGAGGATCCGTTCGAGCTCCTCCTTGCACTTCGGGCAGTTCGGATCCCAGGGCTTCCTCTCAGGTTGATCCACCCGGCCGCCCCCTGCCCCTGACCCCGCGCGGGGTCCAATCGGACTGCCGGACCGACCCGGTCAAGGGTTCGGCCCGAAGGGGGCCATCCCCCCTTCCTGGGGCTTGATGGCCCGGACAGGCACGTAGAGATACTTTTCCCCCGCCTCCGTCTCCTCCAGGTCGGCATACTCCAGCGCCGTGCCGTCGATCCGCCGCCCCCGGCAGAGGAGGATTCCCCCCTGGAGCTGCCGGCGGATGTCCTCGAGGACGAGCTGTTCCTCGATGCTCCAGTTCTTCCGCCCCAGCGTTTTCTCGCACAGCTTCCAAAGCGTCTGCCCCTCGTAGCTCCCAGGTTCGTAGACGTCAATCAGGCCCTCGCCTGCCTGTCCCGGTATGATCTCGAGGACCAGGGGCAGGACCTGCTCGATCACATCGGTGTCCAACGCCCGCTTCAATTCCGCCATGTCTTGTCACCGGAACCTTTCCTGTGGGGCGGACGGCATCCCGGCCACGCCGGCTTTCAGGCGGGGGAGGGTTTGGTCTTCCTCAGCAGCTCCTCCCTGAATCGGCCCACAAACTGCGTCCGGAAGGCCTCGATCTGCATGGCCTCGTCATACCGGCCGGCCAGATACAGGGCCATGCCCTTGTGCATGAGCGCCTCCGTCAGGTGCGGCTTGACCTTCAGGGCGTGGTCGAAGTAGGGCAGGCTCTCGTCATATCGGCCGAGCTCCAGGAGCGCACAGCCCTTGCCCGCCAAGGCGAACGCGTGATCGCTTCGTTGCGCCAGGATTTTGTCAAAGGTCTCCACCGCCTCGTCGTTCCGGCCCATGTCACTTAAACAGATGGCCTTCAGCTCCAGAGCCGTCAGGCTCTCCCCGCCGCGCGCCATCTCCTTCTCGCAGCAGAAGAGCGCCTCCTCCAGCAGCCCCTTCTGGGCCAGCGCCTTTGCCCCCTCGATCCACGGGACCGGGCCCTGCGCCCCGATGATGCGCATCAAGAGGGCTTCGTAGGTATCCTCGATGACCCTCCGGCCGCCCGGCGCCACAATCGGGCCGTGTCCCGGGCACACATGCTCGATGTCCCTCTTCAGCAATGCTTTTACGCTGAACAGGTAGTGATCGAGCCGGCCGCCCGCTTTGGGGTCGGGTTCGGCCATGGCGAGGGGCAGAACCATGTCCCCGGTAAAGGCCGTCCTCGTCGGGGCATGGTAGAGGCAGATCCCGTCAACGGTATGGCCCGGCGTGTGAATCACTTCCAACGGTACGCCACCCAGGTCGAGCGTCTCCCCCCCGCTCACCTCGGTCAGCCTGGACCCGAACTCCCTGATCGTCTCCTTGATCCGGGGGGAGGCCGCGGCGTGGAGGATGAACTCGGGCTCCCCGTCCTTGCCAAGCTCGGGATACGATCTCAGCAGATCCACCCCTCCCACCCAGTGGTCCGGGTGTCCGTGGGTCACGACGATCTTCTTGATATCCCCGGGCCTGAAGCCAAGCCCCCAAAGCTCCATGAATGCGGTGTAATCGTTGCCGGGGTCTATGACTGCCAAACCGTCGCCCGTGATGGTGTAGATATGCGAGGTGAAGTCCGAATAGCTCGGCAGGAACAGGCAGTTCTCAAAGAATGGCCCCGGCAGGTTTACGACCCTGGAGACGGGTTGCCAGCCTGGGTGGGGAAACTCCTGCGCCTCTGCCACGTCACTCGTCTCGGTCATCTCGGGCCCTTTCCGGCCTTCTCTCCCTCTCCGGGGGAGGCACGGAGCGCACGATGCGGCTCCATCTTGCCTCGGCAACCGGTCGGAACCAAGGAAAAAAATCCCCCTCCCCTGCCGGGTCAGCCTCAAGGGAGGGGGACCTGGGACTCTCTGCTCCCCCGAAGCCTCGTCCCTCCTTCGCCGTGACAGCCGAAACACCGAGGCCCCCGCAGGGGAGGACACGCTGGGCGGCTTACTCGATGTACCCCACTTTGTACTCGAGCTTCATCCGCTCCTCGGGCCACCACTTGGAGCTCATCTTCTGCTGGCCCGGGTACACCTCTTTCCCGCTGATCTTCTCGATCAGAAGCTCCAGGAAGTGGAAGGCCGTCAGCTTGTACTTGGTGATCGTCTCGGGCGGCAGGAGGACCGCCAGGCCCGATTCCTTCGAGCACTTCCATTCGAAGGGCTCGTTCGGGGTGGCGATTTTCTTGGCCGTGGCGTCGTAGACCGCCAGGAGCTTCCCCGATACCGTGTCCCCCGGCTTCACCTTGTACTCCTCGTACAACTCGTCCGAGATGTGCCACCACAGGGCGCGATCCCCTGTCTTCACGTACCCTTTGACAAGCACAGGGTCGTAGCCGCAGACACCCACACGGCATTTCTCAGGCATGTCTACCCTCCTTGGGCCGGAAGCTCCTCGACCGCCGCCTCCCCGGCTGCCCTGCGCAGGTCTTCGACCTGCTGGTAGCAGAAGTCGAGGAACTCCTTGGCCTCAGCTCCACTGAGGTAGTTGCACTCGTACAACCTCCTGACATAGGGGTAGACGTGGGTTTCGATCTCCCCCATGAATTCCTGGGCGAGGAACGCGCCTCCCCCCTCGGATGGTGCCCACCCGAGATAGTCCTTCTTCCAGGTGAGCACCATCCCCTTCAGGGTCTCCAGCTCGCTTTTGACGTTCTCCTCCATGCGCCTGCCTTATCGGAACCGCTGCGGCTGGTAGGGCGCGTAGACGCCCTTTTCGAAGGCGTAGCACTTCTTGACCACGTTGAAGTCGGTGACGCACCAGAAGAAGGGCCAGTGGACCTGCGTGCACCAGCCGATGGTGTCGGCCGGCGGGAACTTGGAGCCCTTCAGGACCGGCTTAAAGTGCTTGCAGTCCCAGCAGATATGTCCCGTGTCCCGACTGAACTGCGGGACCAGCACCGTGGCCAGGAATTCGCTCGGTGACAATTGCTTGGTCTCGGCCATGTGGCGCTCCTTTCTCGTCTCAACGGTGGAGACAGCCTCCGGAACGACCGGGGTGGTCGGAGGGGAAGGCGCCGCCGCCTTCCCCGCGGCTCGGGGGGCCCTGGGCGTCGCGACTCGCCTCGTGCGCGCGACCGGCTTGCTCCCTTTGCCCTTTGGCCCGCCCGCCCTCGTTCCTGTCTTTGCCGTGGAACCCGATCCGCCCCTCGCGCCTTCCCTCCTGGGCTTGGCCATGTCTCAGTCGCTCCTGTTCGGGCGGCTCCCCCCTCCTTCTCACCAGTCCTTCACCTTCCCGTTCAGCAGACGCTCCTCGTACTCCTCGTACACCTCCGGCGAGAGCGCCTGGATATCCCATTTGTACGGGAACTGCCCGGCGATGCCGGCCGACGGCGGTTGCGGCCGCCAGCCGCGCACGGGCTTGCCCCGGAGGCTGAACTTCACCATATCGGCCTTCCCCAGGTAGATGTGGCGGGGGAGACACTGGAAGGGCCTCGTTCTGCCCTCCGTGCCCGGGTAATAGGCCCGGTAGCCATCCAGGGGCTTGTCCGCGTACAGGGGGCTCATGTCCGGCTTCTCGCCGGGCTTCTCCTCCGGCCCCTTGTACATGAAGCCCTGAATCATGTGGACGTAGTACACGGTCCCGCACTCGGCGCAGTTGACCTTGCCCTCCCAGTTCCAGAAGCAGTACGGGTCCAGGTAGTTCACCGTGTTACAGGTCTTTCCGCCCACCTGCTTCTTGCACCAGATCACATCGCACACGGTGCTCCTCCTTTCGACGCTCTCAGCGGTCGGCCATCAGCCCCACCCCCCACCCACCCCTCCCCCTCCCAGGAGGCAGGGAACGCGGGAAGGGGTGATGACCGCTGACGGCTGATCGCTGGCCGCTGCGCACTGACCGCCGGTAGCTGCTGGCTTCCCTCCTAGATCCAGGCCTTGGCGTACCACTCCTCGATCTTGCTGGTCGGGTAGCCGAGCAGGTCCCGGTAGATCTTGAGGTTGTCGGCCCCCACCGGCCTCCAGATCCAGTTGACCCGTCTGGGGGTCTTGGACAGCAGGCCGGAGCTGTACCCGCTCTGCAGGAGCACATCGCCGAACAGCGGATCCTCCATCCACCGGATCGTGCCCCGCTGCCGGTAGTGCTCGCACTCGTAGGTCTCCCGGTCGTTCATCACGGGGGAGGCCAGGATGCCGGCGTCCGTCAGGACCTTGACCACCGCCGCCCGGGACTTGTCGGCGGCCCATTTCTCCAGGGCCTGGTAGATCTCGACCTGGGCCAGGGCCTCGACCCGATCCTTGTGGGTCTTGTACTTCTCGTACAGGTCTCGCCTCCGGATGACGTTGCACAGCTCCTTGAAGTCGGCGTCGTTGAAGGCGGAGACCATCACGTAGCGGGCGTCGTACTTGTCCTGGGGGTTCTGGGCCTCGGGGAAATCCGACTTGCCGCACAGGATGATCCCGTGGACGCAGAGCTGGGTGTCCCAGTTCCCCCACCGCTGCCGGACGATACCGAAGCGGCCGTAGAGGGGCACGGCGTACTCGGTAAACATGGTCGAGGTCTGCACCTGGGAGAACTCGATCATGGTGCCGAGCCCGGTCTTGCGCCTCCAGTGCAGCGCCGCCAGGATCCCGAAGGTGATCAGGGTGCCGGAGCCCCAGTCCATGACCCAGTTGGAGCACTTGGTGGCATGGCCGCCCATGTGCTCGTGCATCCCCGTGATGGAGGCGAACCCGGCGTGGGCCTGGGCCAGGATATCGTAGGAGCCGCCGAAGACCTTCGGCCCGTAGCCGAAGCCGCCGCCCCAGACGTAGATGAACCGGGGATTGATCTGCTGGAGCGTCCGGTAGCTCATCTTCCACCGGTCGAAGGTCCCGGGCCGGTAGAGTTCCGTGAGCCCGTCGCTCTGCCGGACCAGGTTGTAGAACACCTCCCGCATCTCCGGGATGTGGTAGTCCATCGAGAGGAAATACTTGTTCGAGTTGGCGTTCAGGAACCCGAACCCTGTCCCCGTCATCGGCCGGGTATCGTGGAGCGGATACAGGTAGGCCTCGTTGAAGGGCGAGGTGTGGCGCATGGCATCGCCCATGCGGGGGATCTCGATCTTGATCACCTCGGCGCCCAGCTCGGCCAGGTTGGCCGCCGAGTGGGGGGTGAAGATGTACATGGTGCAGCTCAGCCACCGGATGCCCTTGAGCGCCTCGGGCTTCCCATGCTCGTTGCCCGGGTCGAAGGCCTTGCGGCAGTACTCCTCGTAGGGCATCTTCATCTCTTCCAGCTCTTCCTTGCTCTTGGGTCTGATCTCGCCTGCCATTAGATCGCCCCCTTTCCTCGGAGTTCGTCCACCGCCGTCGGGCTCAGCCCGGCCCACCGCCGGTAAATCTCGTAGTTGTCCTTGCCCAGCCGCCGGCCCATCCACTTGACCCGGTGCGGCGTCCGGATCTGGTAGGCGTTGTTGGACGTCGCGTAGAGGACCGTGCCGTAGTCGGTCTCGCAGGGATAGACCCAGGGCCGGTACTTGAAGTGGGGAAACTCGCAGGTCTCGTCGATGTAGAGGATCGGCCCGGCCGCGATCTCGTAGTCCAGGAGCTTTTCTTCCGCCTCGACCCGGTTGATCTCCCGCAGCCACCGCGTGGTCACGGTATACGTCTTGATCAAGGCGTGCAGGGCGTTGCGCGCGGCCACTTCCTTCAGGAAGGGATCCTCGTGGATCAGCCGCCCGAACTGCGGGTAGTCCCGCTCGATGCACATCCCGATCCGGTACCAGAGGCGGTCGCTCTGGCCGCCGATCATCATGTAGCCGTCCCGGCAGGGGTTCCACTCGTACTGGTTGAGGTTGGGGTCCCACCCCCCGGTCCGCGCCTTGATGCTGCCGTTGAATCCGTACCAGGCGATGTCGAAGTCGAGGATGTCCATCAGGGCCTCGGCGCTGGTGACCTCGATGAACTGCCCCTCGTTGCTGAACTCGTCCCGCCAGTACAGGGCCGCCAGGGCGTTGACCGCCGCCTGCTCGCCGCCGACATAGTCGGCCAGCCAAGCGCCTGCCCGGCACGGATCACCGCCGGCACCCCGGGGCACTTGGTCCTGGGGGTAGCCCGTGTTGTGGATAAAGGACATGGTGGCCTGGGCGAAGGGCTCCAGCTCCCACTGGCCGAACTTCGACACCCGGTCCTTCATGGGGCCCCAGGTTCCCCGGAGGGCCACATTGACGTACACGAGGCGCGGGTTGATCTCGGAAAGCTGCCGGTACCCGATCCCGAGGCCGTCCATGTAGCCGGGGAGCATCCCGTCCAGGACCACGTCGGCGTGCACGGCGAGCTTCTTGAACAGCTCCTGGCCTTCTGGCGTCTCCACATTGAGCGTGACCGAGTACTGGTTCCTCATCTCGTGGATGAAGCCGAGGCCGCACTTCTCCCCCGTCTCTTTGTCCGCGAGCATGTACTCTTCGCGGCCGAAGGGGGTCAGCTCCCGCAGGGGATCGCCCGTCGGCGGCTCGATGCAGATCACCTCGGCCCCGGCCTGGGCCAGGAGGGAGGCGGCGAACTTGTGCCCCAGCCTCCAGAGGCCGATATCGAGGACCTTGAATCCTTGGAGCGCCTCCGGTTTCCCCCAACTGTATTCCAGCCGCATGTTGTCTTCGAGCCACTGGCCGAACTCCTCCGCCTTCCGCTTGGCGTAGGCCTTCTTCACTTCCTCGGGCGAAGGCGGTGGTGACACGGGCCACGGCCTGATCTCGGGCGTAATCAGACTCAGGGTATCCTGCCGGCTGTTGATCTCGCGACTTCCATTTTGTGGCATGTCCTCCTCCCTCCTGTGCCTGAAGAGAGAGCACCTGCTTCAGCAACACTGCTCCATGTCGCCGAGTCCCCCTCCACCTCCTTTCTGGCGCTTATGCAGGGCTTACCGCGGCCGGACGTAGGAAGGATCCCCCCCTCCCCTCGTCGAAGCCATTGCCGAGCGAACTGGCGGGAAGCAGGACCCCCAGGGGCCCTCAGGCCAGCGCCTCGCTGGCCACCTCATAGCCGAGTCGCTGCGAGATCTTGACGCCCGCCTCTTTGACCAACGGCACCAGATCGTTCTGGATGCGTTCCATGGGGAACCGCAAGACCGGCCCCGACAACCCCACGCCGGCCACGACCTTGTGAGAGTAATCCCGCACCGGCGCCGCCACGCAACAGACCCCCTCCTCCAGCTCCTCGTTGTCCACGGCGTAGCCCTGCCGCGCCACCTCCGCGAGGTGGTCGAGGAGCCGATCCAGGTCGGCGATCGTGTTGGCGGTGAGCCGGCGCAGGGGATAGCCCTGGAAGAGTTCCCGCAGGCGGTCTTTCGATTCGTAGGCGAGCTGGATCTTCCCCGAGGCCGTGCAGTAGGCGGGTAGCCGGTGGCCGAGGCGCGGGATCACGCGAACCGTGTGGCTCGTCTCCTGCATCAGGACGTAGACCACGTCCGTCCCCTCGGTGACGGCCAGGTATGCCGTTTCGTTGCACTTCCCGACCAGCTCTTCCAGGATCGGCCGCGCCTGCCGCCGCAGCCCCAGGTGGTGCAGGAACACGTTGGCGACCTCGAAGGTCTTGATGCCCAGGCGGTAGTTGCCCGTCTTCCTGTCCTGCTCGATGTAGCCCCGGGTCTCCAGCGTGGCCAGCAGGCGGAAGACGTTGTTCTTGTGCAGATTGAGCTTGTGGGATAGTTCGGTGACTCCCAGCTCTTCCTCGTTGTAGTTGAAGGCCTCGAGGATATCCAGGGCGCGATCAACCGACTGAACGACATACTCGGATTTTTCCTTGCGGCGATGGTCCATCCGACCGCCCCGTAAAGGGGGATCAAGACGCTGCCCCGGCACGCGCGGGATGCTCTGCCGGCGATGAGGCCGAGGACGGACACAAGTTGACCGGCGAGCAAGGAGCCTCCGCCGGTCTGGAGAGTCGAGGCTGCTATATAAAATATCGTTCTAGTTCTGTCAAGCGAAAAATACTCTGTCCGGCACGATTTTCCCCCGCCGCCCATGGCCGGAGGTCCCACATCGAGACCGACCGGAACAATCGGGCCTCCCAAAATGATTCTCCCGTGGAAATTCGGTGAGTTACGTCATCGTCCCTTTTGCCGCGCCGCCGTCCCCTAATCCTCGAGGCCAGCCCCCGAAGAACCTCTCGCCTCCGATCACCCAACCTCTGTTTGATTTCGCCAACCTTGAGAGCCGAAATGATCCCGGTCTCAGCCCTGCGATATGGGGGTCCGCTGGCGGGCATGGTGCACCAGTCGGCGGTCGCTTCCGCCGACGACCCGTCGGATGAGTTGCTGGGGGGCGATCAGGACGACATCGCGGGAACACCGCGAGAGGTCTCGGGGGGGGAAGTCTCGGAGCGCCGGCGCGCCCCTCGACTACCGCCGGGGCCGAGCGCAAACCGCCTGCCGGCAGCCGGGAGGAGAACAGGGCGGACTATGAAACCTTGGGGACCTTCTTCCAGTCCGCCAGGAATCGTTCCAGGCCGATGTCCGTCAGGGGATGCTTCAGCAGTTGGCGCAGGACCGCCGGCGGCATGGTGCACACGTGGGCCCCTGCCAGGGCGGCCTCCACGAAGTGCAGCGGATGTCGGAGGCTGGCCGCCAGGACCTTGGTGGTATACCCGTAGGTTCGGTAGATGGTCACGATCTGCCGCACCAGGTCCATGCCCTCGTGGCTGATATCATCCAGTCGTCCGACGAAGGGGCTGATATAGGCGGCGCCGGCCTTGGCCGCCAGGAGGGCCTGGCTGGGCGAGAAGCACAGGGTGACGTTCGTCCTGATCCCCTCCAGCGTCAGTTGCTTGACCGCCTTCAGGCCCTCGGCGATGAGGGGGATCTTCACCACCACGTTGCTGTGAATCTTGGCCAGGTCCCGGGCCTCGGCCAGCATCCCCTGGGCGTCGGTGCTCACGACCTCCAGGCTGATGGGACCATCCACGATCCGGATGATCTCGTCCACGATCTCGCGGAACGGGCGGCCTTCCTTCGCCACCAGGGAGGGATTCGTCGTGACCCCGTCCACCAGGCCGAGGCTGACCAGCTCGCGAATCTCCTTCACGTCGGCCGTATCGAGAAAGATCTGCATGGCACACCTCCAGGGGTACCGACAGCGACGCCAGGGATTTTCCCTGTCGATATCGCTGTCGGCTCTTCATCCGGGTCGGGGGCCGAAGATCGCGGTGCCGATCCTCACCATGGTCGCCCCTTCCTCGATCGCCACTTCGAAATCGTGGCTCATGCCCATGGACAGCTCCGGCAGGCGGAAGCCCTCGCCTTCCAATTTGTCCCGGAGCGTCCGCAGGCGACGGAAGAACGGCCGGACCTGCTGCGGGTCGGGCAAGAATGGCGGGACGCTCATCAGGCCTTCGATGCGCAGATGCGCGAGACGCGACGCGGCCTCCAGGAGCGGAGAGGCGCCCTCCTCGGTGGCTCCGCTCTTGCTCTCCTCGCCGCCCAGGTTCACCTCGAGGAGACACCGGACCACCTTGCCCTCCCCCTCCCCGTGCCTGTCCAGGGCCTCGGCCAGCCGCAGGGAATCCAGGGAGTGGATCAGCTCGAAGAGCTGGACGGCCAGCCTGGCCTTGTTGGTCTGGAGATGCCCCACCAGATGCCACGTCGCCCGGCCGGGGAGCAGGGCCATCTTGTCCCGGGCCTCCTGGACCCGGTTCTCCCCCAGGATGGTGACCCCTGCGTCGAGGGCCTCCCGGATGACCTCCACCGGCACCGTCTTGCTCACCGCCACCAGGGTGACCGACGCCGGGTCTCTGCCCGCCCGGGCGGCGGCGGCGCGGATGCGCTCTTGAACGCCCAGCAGCCGTTCTCGAATGGTGTCGGCCACGGCCTCCCCCTTGCCTCTGCGGCTACGCTAGCAAAGCATCCGGGGGGTGTCAACGCACGACTCCGCCGGCATTCGCCCGGAGGGCGGATGGCCCGGCCTTCGCCGTTGCGCGCGACGCGAGCGGCGAGCTACCGGGTCGGTTTCGGCGCCATGAACGTCAGGAGGATCAACGGCTCCTCGGCCGCGTTCGCCACCCCGTGCTCCGCTCCCGAGGGGGCCAGCACCGCCTGGCCGGCCGTCAGCTCCTGCCGCTCGGGGCCGACCGCGACCCTCGCGCGTCCACCGAGCACATAGTACACCTTGTCCGAGCCGGCGTGGGCGTGGGCCTTCTGCGCCTGGCCGGGCTCGAGGCAGGACAGGTCGACGCAGAATCGGTCGGTCTCGAAGAGGCCGATCTTCTGCATCGCCTCGTCGGCGAACCGGATCTTTTCGGTAACGGTCACCATCTGCATGGCATCCCCTCGCCTGCCGTCCGGACTGGCAGCGCGGCAGCCTGTGGGCGGGAGGAAAATCCCCGGGCCGGCTCAGTGCTCCCCGGTCTCTCTCCGGTGCTCCCGGAGGAACTGCTCCACCTCCCGGATGAGCTGGGCGGCGCCGGGCACCTCGCCGGAGGGCCTGCCCTCGGCCGCTTCGGCCGTATCGTCACGCCGCTCCAGCTCTTCGATATAGCGGGCCGCCTCCGGCTTCTCCGCCAGGATGCGGCCGAGCTGCCGGTCGAACTCGGCCGCGGCGGCCTCGAGCGCGTCCAGCTCGGTGTGCCACTCCAGGAAGTCGAGGACGCGGCGCACCAGGGCCAGCACGGCGTGGGGGTTGCTCACCTCGGAGACGTAGTGGGGAACGCTGGCCCAGAGACTCACGACCGGCAGCCCCGCGCGCCGGCAGGCATCGTTCAGCACCCCCACGATCCCCGTCGGCCCCTCGTAGCGGGTGGGGCTCGCCCTGAGGCGCGCGGCCAGCTCGCGGTCGCTGCTCACGCCCGTGATGCGGACCGGACGGGTGTGGGGCACATCCGCCAGCAGGGCCCCCAGCGTGATGACCAGCGTGACCCCGGCGCGCCGCAGCAGGTCCAGGACGTGGCCGCAGAAGGTCTGCCACTTCAGGTGCGGCTCGATCCCCAGGAGGAGGATGGCATCGCGGGGCAGGGACGGCTCCTGGCTCAGGAAGAATTCGTTGGCCGGCCACCGGATCTCGCGGGCCTGGGTGCCCTGCCGGATCCGGACCTCGGGCCGGGTCAGCCCGAAGTGAAAGAACTCCTCGGGCAGGATCCGGGCGATCCGCCGCGCCGACCAGGCCTCGCGCAGGAAGCGCGCCGCCGAGGTGGCGCTCTCCGCGGCGTCGTTCCAGCCGGCGAAGGCCGCTACCAGGATCGGCCGGCGCAGATCCGATGGGAAGTCCTCGATGACCAGGGGAGAAGGAAGGTCGGTCATGGTGTGTGTCCTCGACTCCGGTGCCCGCGCGAGGCGCTCAGGAGGCTGGCGGGCTGAACCGCCCTGCCGATCCCGTGCCCGCGCGGATCAACCCGGTCTGATCCAGGTAGAACCAGCGGACCTTGGGGTTCCTGTCCACCGGGTAGGCAAAAATCGTGTAGGTGTACGTATTCGTCGAGGGATCATCAAGGGCCGTCAGATCCAGCCGGTAGTTCTGCACCACCCGGGAGCTGGTGGTCCGAGTCGGCCCCCGTCGCGGTGCCCGGCGGCGGGCGCGCACGAAGTTCTGCGCGTCGGGGATGAAGCCGCTCTCCTCCAGCTCGTCGAAATCGCCCGCATAGCCGGGCGAGTCGGTCTCGAGCCGCCAGGCCTGCTGGCCCTTGTGGACTTCGGCCAGATAGAAGATGATCGTCGTCTCCCGGGCCCGCTGCACGAAGCCGAGATACATGGGGATTCCGACGGTGGCCAGGATGGCCACGACGGCGAGCGTGATCAACAGCTCGATGAGCGTGAAAGCGCCCCGGCCGGCATCGGGGCCTCCCTTCCGGACCATGCGAGCCCTCCGGCTTCAGCCCTTTTCCGACAGATCCGCCGCGATCCGCTCGATCTCGGCCAGCCGCTGCTGCAGCGCGGGCGGGAGCGCGATCCCGGACGCTCCCGACTGCAGTGCCGCCACCGCCGCCCGCAGCCGCTGCACCTGCCCGCCCCGGGCGCTCTCCCGCTGCTGCAAGGCATCGCCCAGGGCGTTGACGGCGATCTCCAGTTCCTTCAGGCGATCCCACCGGCGGATGCGGGCCCGCATCTCGTACCTGCCGGCCGCCAATCCTTCCATGACCCGCTGGATCTGGTATGCCGGCCCGACCGTGCGATGGGTGACGAAGATGGACTGCGCCGCCGCCAGAATCCCGACCGCCAGCACGCTGGGCCAGAACCGGCTGTGCAGGTCGATCACCTCGCGGGCGATCCACAACTGCTCTTCGGGCGTCGCCTTGCCGGTGAATTCCAGGTAGAGCGGGTAGAACAGCAGGAAACCGAGCAGCAGGGAGTAGGCCACGATGAAACCCAAGATGGCCGCCGCAACGCGCAACTGGTACCCGGGGTGGATCAGGACCTTCCGCCGACGGAATCTGGGCCATCCCCCCGCGTTTCCCGCTTCGACCATGATCGCCTCCCTGGATGTTTCCGGAACCTCGCGGCAGCCTCAGTCCCGCTCTGCGGGATTGTCCGGATCCCGCTCCCACTCGTACCAGGAGCCCGCAAAGTTGGCCGCGGACGGATAGCCGAGCAGCTTGAGGGCCAGGAGACCCACCGACGCCGAGACCCCGGCATTGCAGTAGGTGATGACCCGCTGATCCGGCCTCACCCCGGCGGCCTCGTGCATCCTCCGCAGCTCCGCCTCGGACCTCCAGGTGCGGTACGGGCCCTCCCAGAAGTTGGCGATGGGCACGTTCACCGCCCCCGGAATCCGGCCCGTGCGCTCGCCGCGTCCGATCTCCCCCCGGAAGTCGCGCGGCCCCCGGGAGTCCACCAGCCGCACCCGGGGGTTCCCGATGGCCTGGCGGACCTCCTCGGCGCTGGCGCGCCACCCCGGCTGCACCCTCGGCACGAACGTGGCGGGCGGCGGCTGCGGGATCTCGGCCGTCACCGGCCGCCCTTCGGCCAGCCACTTCGGATACCCGCCGTCCAGCAGCCGCACGGCCGGATGGCCGTAGTAGTTGAGGATCCACCAGAGGCGCGCCGCGATGTGGTTGCCCTCGTCATCATAGGCGACGACCAGGTGCTCGTTCCCGATGCCCAGCCGCCCCATCAGCGCGGCGAAGCGCGAGGGGGAGGCCACGGTCATCTGCACCGGGGCCTCCGGCTCCACGAGGTCGGTGAGCCAGCCCACGTAGAGGGCGCCGGGGATGTGGCCGTGGGCGTACGCGTCCCGGCTCTCCAGGTACCAGGGCTTGGGCGCCTCCACCGGTCGGATCACGCCGCGGATGTCCACGAGGCGGATCCCGGGGTCGCCGAGGTGCTGGGCCAGCCATTCCGTCGTGACCAGGAAATCGTCCCGGCGACTCGTGCCGCTCACCCCATTCCTCCTGGGCCCGGCCAGGCCGGCGCGCGGGGGTCCGGGGATGTCCGCGCCGCCCGGCCGGTCCCTGGGTCATGATATCCCCGAGCTTCCCGGCCCTGTCAAGGCGAAAGTCGGCGCGGATCAGGCAAAGCAGGCGGGATAGCGGCGGGGGTGGGGCTTCCGCCGCTGGTAGGCCCGGGCCAGCTCCAGGAAGATCTCCAGGGCCTGGGTGGGGTCGCCGCCCTTGCCGTCGAAGTAGAAATTCTTGATGGGGATGCCGGCGTGCTCCTGACTCTGGCGGGGGTACAGGGCCTCGGACACGATGCCGTTCATGCAGGAGAAGGGGCTGATGTCAATGATGCCGTCCACACCCTTGCGAAAGTAGTAGTCCACCTTCCCCGCCGAGATGACCATCTCGCCGGCCGCGCCCGCCTGGGGGAGGTAGGGGTCGCCCGCCCGCAGGATGACCTCGATGTCCTCGGGCTCCTCGTAGCCCCGGAAGTCCTCGACGAAGAGGTCGCGCAGCGCCCGCTCGTCGGCGCGCTGGGCGCGATCCCGGAGCTTCGCCCCCAGCATGGCCAGGGAAAGGCGCCGCCCCTCGTGCCGCAGGCGGGCCTCCTGGTCGTTGTTGCAGTACCAGACCCATTCGGCCATGTCGGAGAGCCAGACCTCGCCGCCCAGGGCCTCGATCCGCCGGATGATGTCCTCGTTGCTGAACTCGTTCATCCGGCAGAAGATCTCCCCCTGGATCCCGATGAGGAGGCGTCCCCGCTCGTAGCGGGCGGGCAGGGCGCGGAACCGGTCGCGGACCCGGGTGAGGGCGGCCGCCAGCGCCTCCAGCCGGTCGCGGGGGCGAAGGCCCGGCGCCTCCAGCGTGGCGCAGATCTCCCGGAGCGAGACGGCGTAGGCCCGGTCGGTCTCCCCCGGATTCGCCTCGTACGGCCGGGTCTTGAAGAGGAGCTTGCGCAGGATGTCCGAGGCCACGAAGCCGCGCCAGGCCGTCCGCTTCAGCTCGAGCCCAAGCTCTGCAAACTGCTGGTAGCCGTCCCCGCTGCTGGGCGAGAGGACCGGGACCCCGGCATACCCCAGGTCCCGGAAGACCTTCCGGATGTAGGGGGCGTACTGGCCGAAGCGGCACGGCCCCTCCGTGGTGGGCATCATGAAGGCGGCCCGCGCCGGATCGAAGCCGGGCGATTCGGCCACCTTCAGGAAATCCCCCAGCGTCACCTTGGCCGGCAGGCACTCCTCCCCCGCCAGGTGCTGCGCGCCCAGCTCCAGGGTGCGGGCATCCGGGGGCGGCAGGACCACGGCGTCCACCCCCACCGAGCGCAGCGCGGCCGCCAGGCACTCGGCGCCGCAGTCCGTCATGCGGTGAATGTACAGCCTCCGGCCCAGCAGGCCCGGGCCGGCGTGCGCCACCATCGCAGCATCCCCTTGCTGTCCAGATAGGCCTCGCAGCGGGTGAGGATCCCGGCGTCGTTGCTGTGCCCGTCGAACTGGAGGCTCAGGAAGGGCCTGCCGCAGGCCTCGCCCAGGAAGTGCTTGATGTAGGAATCGGGCCCGCACTTGAAGTTCGTCAGGTAGATGATGTGCAGATTCGGATGGCGGGCCACGAGCTTTCCCGCGGCCAGGATCCGCCGCCCCGAGTGCCAGTACATGTTGTCGTTCACGTCCCGGACGTCCTCGCCATCCAGGGGCAGGCAGTCGGCGGGCAGGACATTGATCCCGTAGTAATCCCGGAGCTTCCCCGGGACATCCAGGTTGATGGCCCGGTCGTGCAGGTTGTAGGCGCGCCCCACCAGGACGATGCCCGGCGCGCCCGCATCCAGCAGCCTGGCCAGGGCCTCCCGGCCGGCCGCCTCGACGGCCTCGCGGAACGCGCGCTGCGCGGCGAAGCCGCAGGAGACGGCGCGCAGCGTCCGCGTCAGGCCGGCCCCCAGGGCGCGCCCGAGGGGCAGCAGCTCCTGCGCGACGTGCCGCTCGCCCAGCCGGAAATGCACCGTGGGGATGAGGAAGCGGTCGGCGAGGTCCGCGAGACGGGGCACGCTCCGCACCACGAAGGGCAGCGTCTGGGCCCACGGGCACCAGTGCGACTCGACGGCATCCCGCGTCGCCTCGGCATTGACCAGGTTGGGCAGGAGAATCCGGTCCACCCCCTTGTCCAGCAGGTCCTTCACGTGGCCGTGGGCCACCCGGATCGGATAACACGGCTCGGCCACGGTGAGGTCCACGCCGTCCTGCGCGATCTTGCGGTTCGTCTCGTCCGACAGGACCACGGCGCACCCCAGGGCCTCCAGGAAGGCCCGCCAGAAGGGAAACCGGTCGTGGAAGAACATGGCCCGGGGAATGCCGATCCGAGGCCCCGGGCCCTGCGGGCCCCCGTACCCCTCCAGAAGGCGCTGGCGCCGCAGCCCCATCAGGTCGGCGATCACCGGCCGCCGCTCCGTCCGCAGGCGCTTGCGGAACCTGTCGCTGCACTTGTCGCCCCAGTAGGTCTTGACCCCCTCGACCGTGAACTCCTGCATGTCGCAGACGTTGGAGCAGGCCCGGCACACGAACTCGCGCAGCCTGTAGCGGACGGTCCCGAGATCGAAGCCGCGGAACGTGGTGGGCCGCCCGGTGCCCTGGACCTTCTCCCGCGCCAGCAGGGCCATGCCGATGGCCCCGATCACCCCGTTGTGGGGCGGCACGATGATGCGCTTGCCCAGGAGCCCCGCGAAGGCCGCGGCCACGGCGTCGTTGTAGGCCGTGCCCCCCTGGAAGTAGATCACCCGGCCGATCCGGCGCCCGCGCACCACGCGGTGCAGATAGTTGAGGGCCACGGAGTAGGCCAGCCCGGCCACGAGATCCGCCTTGCTCGCCCCCCGTTGCAGCCAGGCGTTCACGTCCTGCTCCATGAACACCGTGCATCGCTCGCCCAGGCGCACCGGATGCCGCGACTGGAAGGCCAGGCGGGAGAATTCCTCCTGGATGGAGACGCCCAACCGCTCGGCCTGCTCCTCCAGGAACGAGCCCGTGCCCGCCGCGCAGGCCTCGTTCATGGCGAAGTCCACGACGATGCCGTTCTCGATGGCGATGAACTTGCTGTCCTGCCCGCCGATCTCGAAGATCGTGTCCACCGGCTCGTGCAGGAGCGTCTGGCTGACGTACATGGCGCCGGTCTTGTGGGCCGTGATCTCGTCGTGGACGGTGTCGGCGCCGACCAGCTCCCCGATCAGCTCGCGCCCCGATCCCGTCGTGCCCACGCCCCGGACGCGGATCCGATCCCCCAGCGCCGCGCGGATGGTCTGCAGAGCGGCGCGCACCACCTCGATGGGACGCCCCTCGGTGCGGACGTAGATCTCGTGCAGCAGCTGCGCGGCCTCGTTCAGGACGACCAGGTTCGTGCTGACCGAGCCCACGTCGATCCCCAGGTAGGCCTCCTGCAGCTCGCCCGGGCCGGGCGGCCGGGCC